>CAUJDI010000059.1 GCA_963169565.1 Bacillota bacterium
CGGTGCAGAGGGAGGCGGCGGTGCCGGTATCGTCGCGGCGGCCCCGTCCGGCGCGCACGGCACTGCTCCGGCGGATGTCCTCGGAGCTGCTTGCGCATGGATGTCCGAAAGAGGGACTGGAAAAACTTGACGCACAGTGTATAATTTGGAACGTCAGCTTTGGCGGAAGCGCTGATCTGCTGGCGGCCGCGCTGTTCCTCCGCCTGCTGCGGGAGTCGGGGTTTGGTTCCAGGGCGCAGGACGCTGAAGAGGCTGGCAGCACAAACACCTGAAGAAAGAGGGGGTTGAGCAGATTGGGTTACGACACGCCGTGGTGGATGGTGGTCCTGCTGGGCATGGGAATCGTGTTTTTAGGCCTGGGCCTGCTGGTGCTGCTGTGCGGCGCGCTCCGCCTGCTGTTAACCAAGCAGGGGGAAAAGATGCTAAAGGCAGCGCCGGTTGCGGTGGAAGGGGAAAGCATCCCCGACCGCAAGCGGCTGCTCGCGGCAGTCGCTGCTGCGATTGCCGAATCTGAGGAGACAGACGCATCGGGCTTCCGGATCGTTTCATTCAGGAGGAGGGAACAGGCATGAAAAAGTACAGGGTCATTGTGGACGGGCAGGAATACGAGGTCGGCATTGAGCCGCTGGATGCGTCCGAACTCAAGCCGATGCATCAGGAAACCGCGCCGGTAAAGAAACCTGAGCAAGCGGATCCGGCGCTGGGAGGGGAGAACGTCCTAAGCCCCATGCCGGGAAATATTCTGTCTATCCGCATCCAGAACGGTGTTTCAGTGAAAAAGGGTCAGGTCTTGATGATCCTTGAAGCCATGAAGATGGAGAATGAGATCATCGCCCCGCGGGACGGCACCATCGTTTCCGTGAAAGTTGCCAGTGGCGCCGCAGTCGATACAGGCGCTGTTCTGTGCGTGCTGAAATAGGGACGCCGTATGGAAAAGATCGTCGAATTTCTGAAACAGACGGGTTTTTACCTGGTTGCCAGCGACTGGCGCACCTTGGTGATGATCCTGATTTCCTGCGTGCTGCTGTATCTGGCCATCGGGAAGAAGTTTGAGCCGTTGCTCCTGCTCCCCATCGCTGTCGGGATGCTGCTGACCAACCTGCCAGGCGCCGGGATCTATCACGCGGAGATCTTCTCCAGCGGGAAGGTGGACTGGAATACGCTTTCGCACGGCGCGGGGCTGCTGGACTATCTCTACCTGGGCGTCAAGCTGGGCATTTACCCCTGTTTGATTTTCGTGGGCATCGGGGCAATGACGGATTTCGGGCCTGTACTGGCCAACCCCAAAAGCCTCCTCCTGGGGGCCGCCGCGCAGCTGGGGATCTTCATCACCTACACGGTTGCCGTACTGCTCCTGGGCTTCAACCCGCAGGAGAGTGGCTCCATCGGGATCATTGGGGGCGCCGACGGTCCGACCGCCATCTTCGTCACAACGAAGCTCGCGCCGCATCTGCTGGGCCCCATCGCGATCGCTGCCTATTCCTATATGGCGCTGGTGCCTGTCATTCAGCCCCCCATCATGCGCGCCCTTACCACCCCGAAGGAACGCCAGATCCAGATGAAGGCGCTGCGGCAGGTGTCCCGGCTGGAGAAAGTCTTCTTCCCGATCGTGGTGACCATTTTCGTCGCCCTTCTGGTGCCCTCCGCCACCCCCCTGATCGGAAGCCTGATGCTGGGCAACCTGATGAGGGAATGCGGGGTAACGGAACGGCTGAGCAAGACCGCGCAGAACGAGCTGATCAACATCGTCACCATTTTCCTGGGCCTTTCCGTCGGAGCCACCGCGACCGCGAACGTCTTCCTGACCTGGCAGACCATCTCGATCCTGGTACTGGGCGTCGCTGCTTTCAGTGGCGGCACGGCCGGAGGTGTCCTGCTGGCGAAGTTCATGAACCTGTTCCTGAAGGAGAAGATCAACCCGCTCATCGGGTCCGCGGGAGTGTCCGCCGTTCCCATGGCAGCTAGGGTGTCCCAGGTGGAGGGCCAGAAGGCCCTGCCCGGCAATTACTTGCTGATGCACGCCATGGGGCCCAACGTGGCGGGCGTCATCGGCTCGGCCATCGCCGCAGGCGTGCTCATCGCGCTGTTCGGTTAAGGGGGGGGCTATGTCAGAGAATAAAAAACTGCTGGTCACGGAGACCATCCTGCGCGACGCGCACCAATCGCTTGCCGCGACCCGCATGCGTACGGAGGAAATGCTGCCCGCCGCCGGGATCCTGGACAGCATCGGATACTGGTCCATCGAGTGCTGGGGCGGGGCGACGTTTGACACCTGCCTGCGTTTCCTGAACGAAGACCCCTGGGAACGCCTGCGCGCCCTGCGCAAAGCGCTGCCCAACACAAAGCTGCAGATGCTTTTGCGGGGGCAGAACCTCCTGGGCTACAAGCACTACGCAGACGACGTGGTGGACGAATTCGTCCGCCTGTCCATCCAGAACGGCATCGACATCGTCCGCGTGTTCGACGCGCTCAACGACCTGAGGAACCTGGAGACCGCCATCCGCAGCGTAAAGAAATATGGGGGAAAGGTAGAGGCGGCCATCTGCTATACCACCAGCCCTGTGCATGACGAGGCCTATTTCATCTCTCTGGCCCGCCGGATGGAGGAGGATGGCGCGGACACCATCTGCATCAAGGACATGGCGGGCCTGCTGCTCCCGGCCGCGACCGCGAGCCTGGTAAGGGAACTGAAGAAGAACGTCAGCGTACCCATTCACCTGCACACCCACAACACCGCCGGGGTCGGCACCGAGAACTACCTGGAAGGCGCGCGAGCCGGCGCGGACATTGTCGACTGCGCGCTGTCGCCCCTTGGCAGCGGCACTTCCCAGCCCGCGACAGAATCCCTCGTGGCCGCCCTGCAGGGCACCGCGCGGGACACCGGCCTTGAACTGAAAAAACTTGCCCTCGCCGCGGCGCTCTTCATGAAAACGGCCGAACGCCTGGAAAAGGAAGGGTTCCTGGTGCCCGGCCAAGTGCTCCGTCCCGACGTCAACGCCCTGATCTATCAGGTGCCGGGGGGGATGCTGTCCAACCTGCTCTCCCAGCTCAAGGAAGCAAACGCCATGGACAAGTATGAACAGGTGCTTGCGGAGGTGCCGGCGGTCCGCGCCGACTTCGGCTACCCGCCCCTGGTCACGCCCACCAGCCAGATCGTAGGCACCCAGGCGGTGCTCAATGTCATGCAGGGAGAGCGGTACCGCTCCTTTACTAAGGAATCAAAGGCCCTGCTGCGCGGCGAATACGGCAGGCTGCCCGGCCCGGTCAACCCGGATGTCCAGCGCCAAGCGCTGGGAAGCGAAGAGCCCATCACCGTGCGTCCTGCGGACCTGATCGGGCCTGAGCTTGACAAGCTAAGGGAAAGCAGCAAAGACTTCGCCAGAAGCGAGGAGGACGTGCTCAGCTACGCCATGTTCCCGCAGGTGGCGGAGAAATTCCTGCGAGCGCGCAATGCACCTCCTGCCCCGCAAAAAGCGCCTGAGCAAACCCAGCCCGAGGTGCGGGTGCTGTACGTCCAGGACAGAGCATAAAGGATTCTGCTCGGATATTGCTCATCTGCACAATCCCGGATCAAGGGACGGGATACCGCGCGTTTTGTTCTGGAAAAGGCAACCTTGATTTTTCCTGTTTCAATTGGGCTGGTGAAAAGTGTTGCCGCTTTTCATCAGGCCTTTTTTACTGCCGCAAAACTGCTGACCGCCCCATCTACCTCGCCTGCCTTCGTAAAACTGGCGCAAAATCCTCACCAAGATGAACAAACTCTGCGGTCGCCAGACAGCAGCAAAACCGTCTGATGCATTGATCCGGCAAGGTGAAAGCAAAAAAAGATAGAATAAAGTACACTAAAGTTCCAAAAGATGTACTCCTCATGTCAGGAAATGATGCAGATGATGATCAGCATATGATGGAAAGTGTTGCGATAACCAGGGCTAAAACCTGCATGTTTTAGGCTGGAAGCAAACCAGTGTTGATGTTATCGATACTACATTGTTTTGTCTCACCGTTTCCAATCCTATACTCCGGCACAATGCCCCGACACTCCTGCATATGGGATGGGATTGTATTGGATTTTTTAGACATTTTGCATAATACAATTCAACGGAGGTAACGGCGATTCCCAGAGCCCGGGTAATCAGACCCTTATATTCATAAAGGATCAAGTGACAACGTTGACATATGATATGAAGCGGCATACAATTCAACCAGTCGAACAAACGATTTCTGCTGTTTACCGGCTTTTCTGCACGACACACGCTCTGTCCATACATTCGCTTTTGAACTTGTGATCGACTTCCCTCAGCATCATACGTCTTGTCGTAAATACCCGTTCATTCATTTGAGGAGGGTTTTATGTTCAGGAAGAATACATGTGTTACGGCCATCGTCCTGATGGTCGTCTTTACTATGGTTTCGGGCATCTGTTTCATCCCTGTTCCCGCGGCCGCCGTGAGCCGCAACCTGCTGGCCAACACCGAGTTCAGGGACGGCGGCGCGGGCTGGAGTCTGAGCGAGTATGGTGCGGTTGACGGGAAGGTGACCCGGGAAGGCTACCCGTCCATCAGGCTGACCGTCGCCAAGGCCAAGGCGCCTGTTGACGCGATGATCAGCCAGGTGCTACCCGCGGAGTCATGGGCTGTGGGCGATACGCTCACCTTCTCCGCCTACCTGGCCCGGGGCAAGAACCCCGCTTTCACCAAGAAAACACTGCCAACGCTGGCGCTGTACGCGGTGGTGAACGGCGAGCGGACGCTCTTCCCTTCTTCCGAGATCAAAAAGCTGGGCGACATCAAGGAAGCCGGCACCAAGAACAAGTCCTCCGCCTGGTCGCGGTTCAGTGTGACCATGACGGTGCCGCAGGCCGCGGCGGAGGTCGGCTGCCTGCTCACGTTCCCGCAAAACGGCGTGATGCACATGGCGCAGCCAAAGCTCGAGCGCGGAAGCATAGCCTCCGACTGGTTCCCCGATGCGGGCCACAAGGAGATCGCCGGGGACGGCACGGTGCTGGTGGGCACGACGGGCGGCGAGGGCTTCAGCCTCTCCCTCCCTGCCGGCGCGTACCCGGGGGTGAACGAGATCGCCGTGAAGGTGGAAAGCGCGGGTGATGTGCCGGCGATGCCCCACGCGGTGCCTGTGGGTGACGCGCTGGCGGTGGAGACGGGCGGCCCGGTGCGCCTTGAGGAAGCCGCGACGCTCATCTACGCCTACGACCCGGCAAAGACACCAAACCCGTTGCTGCTGTGCCTGGGGTACTTTGACGGCGAGAAATGGATCTACAATCCAGCGGAAAGCAAGGATGCTCAGAACGCCACGGTCACCTTCCGTCTCTTTCATTTCAGCGTGTATTATCCCTCACAGTTCCCCAGTGTTCTGGACGCGGCGAAGCATTTTGCCGGGGAGTTCGCGGCGCGCAAGGTGCTGGGTGAGGGCGGAGGGGACGCCAGGACAGCGTCACGGGCGACCGCGGAAGTGATCGCGGGCAAGCTGGGGCTGGGTGAAAGTGAGTTTGCCACGCGAATGATCGCGGACATCGCGGCCGACCAGGATGTGCTCAAGGTGGTGGACGAATGCCAGCAGGACGGCTGGAGCAACACGGGCTATGAGAAGGTCATGGATTTCATGTGCGGGAAGATCGCCGACCATCTGGTGGAAAACCGAGCGGGCATCACGGCGGAGGAAGGGGCGGTGCTGACGTATGGAGAGAAAGGTCTCAAGCAGATCGGCACCCTGATCAAGGTTGCCGACAGCGGCAGCAAGATACTGGCCAACCTGATGGAAGGCGACAGCAAAGCGGTGGCCGGGGAACTGTTCAATGTAGCGACGGACAACACGGGCGCGGCGGGCAAGGCGCTCAAGTATACGCTGCAGGGGATGCAGAACGCATTGGACGTCTGGCGCGACGGCGAGGTGGAAAACGCGTTCGAGGTGTACACCAAGGGCTCACCCGGTTCACTCTTCGGATACGGCCTGATCGAGCCGCTGGACTTCGAGTCAGTGTGGGACGGCATGAAAGGCGCGTCGCGTCAGCTGTGCATCGAGCGCATCGCGGCGGAGAACGACGCGCGAAGACTCATCGGTATGCCCGCTCTATCGGCCAGGGAAGAGGATTTCTACCGTGAGAAAGTCAAGGCGGAGCTGAAATCCGAGTTTGAGCGGCGGGTGAAGCTGCAAGGCAGGATCGACGCCGAGAAGAAGAACCTGGAAATGATCTTCGCGGAACTGGAGGAGAGCAAGGCGCTTGACAGCACGAATGTGTGGATACGCGGGCTGGGCGGCATGGACGATACGCTTGAGGAGCGCCTGGGCCGGATGGAGCACCTGATCCAGCGGATCTACAGGGACCTGGATGTGAATGAAGTGTACAGCGGGCCGCAGCTGACCGATGAGCTGAACGGTCGTATCAGCGCCGCCGCGATGGCGGAGATGGTGCGCGGGTACTTCGCCGCCGACACGCAGGCGGAGGGCGATAAGTTCCTGAGGGGATACTACAAGAGGTTTGGCGTGAACCTGATACCTACGGCGGAGGAACTGGAAGGAACGTATTCATGGACAGTAGCTCAAATAGCTACATCCAACTGCAAGATCACCGTCTCCGGAGAAACCGCTCAGATTGACTTTGGCGACCAGGTTTGGACGGGTACATATGCGGACGGTATCCTGACGGGTTACGTGGAAGTGGAACCGCGTGTAGAGGGTCACACGATCCATTTTGGGGCGAAAGGCGATTTTACTTTTCAGTTTACGCGCCAGAACAACACGATTACAGGATCAGGAACATGGTCCGGCATACTGCTTCCTGAAGATGTGTTCAGCGGCCAATTAACGTACCCATATAATTTTGCCAAGACGGACTGAGATGACTTTACAACTGATTGATAAATTCAACGGACTTAAGATGATTTGCAACTGGTTCGTCATTTATCAAAGGATGATAGGAGGATTCTGTAATGAAACGATTCATATCAATTGTATTTGCTTTGACGCTTCTGATCTCGGTTTCGCCATTGCCAGCCACCGGCGAACTCTCCCCCTTACCCGAAACCCTGCAGGATTGGATGAGGGATTTCGAAGCATCCTACATTAGCAGCGACCCAGTCAAACTTAAGCCCATCGTTCCCGTCCCGGGATGGAACGTCTATGCCGGGGGAGACTGGACCATCCAATACCCGCCTGAATGGTCGGTGCTCAGCGGCGATGACCTGTCCTTCCTGGCCTGTGACGGCAGACAGCTTGCCTGTTATGACTACGTCCAACTGCAGTCCTTCCTGCTGCCGCTGGCCCATGACGGGGTGGGCGCCTACGCGTTCCAGCGGGTGGCAGGCGACACGCCTTTCCAGGTGGAAGGCACGTTTCAGAAGAACATCCTTCCGCAGCTGATGCTGACACCTCCCAGCGGGATCTCGCAGATTTGGTTCATCCGCTGGCAGCACCCCCAGGCCGGAAACATGTTCACCATGCTGCAGGTCGTTCTCCTGTCCTACTTCAACAGTTCCGTCGGTGGGAGTTCCTCCGCCTCGTGGTCGTCCTGGACGGCGCCGGAAGGCGAGTTCGTTTCCATGGCTGAATCCATCTTTGTCCCCATGTACTATTCCTCCACCTACACCATCCCCGGAAGCGGCGAAAGCGACAGGGACGGGGACGGATACCCCGACAGCGCGGACAACTATCCCGACGACCCGAATTTCCATTGAGTAGGAACGACTGTCCTGACACGCGCCGGCAAATAAGAAAGCAAGGAGGAACGGACATGATCCATATCTACGCACACAGAAGACGCGCGCGACGTTTCTCCCGCATCGTCGCGCCCCTTATCATTTCTACTCTTCTTCTGTCAGTAATGCTGACCAGCGCTTCAGCGGGGGATGCGCATATGTCTCCTATAAAGGAAGGCGACAGGATCATGATGGGCCATTACGAACAGGATAACAATGCAACCAATGATAAGGAACCAATCTCATGGCTGGTGCTGGAAGTGACTGAAAACAAGGCACTGCTGATCGCTGAGAATGGCCTGGATTGCCTGCCGTATCACTCACAGCCTGGCTCCATCACATGGGAGAAATGCAGTCTGCGCGCTTGGCTCAATGACGATTTCCTCAATACTGCTTTCACAGCGGAGGAGCAGAAGGCGATCCTGCAAGTCAAGATCAAGAATGACAAGAACCCGGATTATGGCACGCGAGGGGGCAAAGACACCAATGACCGGATATTTCTGTTAAGCCTCAAGGAGGCGGGGCAGCTTTTCGAAAATGATCCTGACCGCAGGGCACGGAACAGCGCGGTTGCGGCAGCAAAAGGCGCCTGGACTGACAGCGACGGTTACGGTGACTGGTGGCTTCGCTCACCCGGAGTAGACAGCGGCAACGCATCGTTTGTTTATCAAAGCGGAGAGATTGGCTACGGCAGCTACGGCAACACTGTTGACTACTCAAAATGCGCTGTGCGCCCTGCGATATACGTGGACTTGTCGACCAGGATTTTCTGATATCAAACCAGTAAGGGCAGGGATGTACAGCATAACGGCCCCGTGCTATATGCTTGTAGCCGTTTTAAGTTCGGCTTTTATGTTTTGGTGAACTCTGCTTCTTCATCTGCAGCCTCTGATGTTGGTGGGGCATATTTCACTCTAAGCTTTAGACATTCTGATGCAATTTCAACACTCCCGCATGCGATAGGGAAAGGGGGAGCATTTTTACGAAAAGTTGGCGTGATAAGCGTTCGAGGAGATGAAAGCGTTCATCAGGATGAAACGGATGCCGTTCCGGCTGTTTTGATTGACCTTGTAATTGTGGAATGTCAACGATAAATCATCAAGGCCCGCCTCATTTGGAAACGGGTCTTGTTGTTTCATTCCTTTTGATTTTAAATCACTGGCGATGAAATAGCTGCTCGACGCCTGCCAGTCGAGATACTTTATAAAACCGGATGCAAGATGCTCACGAAACGTTCGTAAATGTCCTTGTTGTAAGCCTGTACTTCCTGGTCCAAATACGCCACAAACGCCTTGGCGTCATCCTCTGACAGGCTGGCTTTAATGTCGCTGATTGCCTGACGCTGGGATTCCGTATCCATATTCAGCAGCGTAAACATCAGCGCGCGCTTCTGTTCGGCGGTCATATCGGTCCTAAAGACCAAAGGATAGGGATCTACAGCTTTGTTTTTTGGCTTATCCTGCGATACGATCATCACCGTCGTGCCGCTGCCATACGCCAGGCTCAGCGAACCCTTGCCTTTAGCCCTGCTGTAATACGCTTCATCCGTTACCTCAATTTGAAAATCCTTGGAAAAACCCATCAGCATCCTGCTCAACTTATTGATTTTTTTCGCTGTTTTTGTGTCTGGCTGCGTTTGGCCGTTCCCCTTGAAATCGGTCAGCCAGTCTCCGCTTGCCTCTGTGCGGCTTTTCAGTTCCTCATAGGTAAGCATTGTGGTCCCCCCGATAACATAGGCGCTGATGCTGCTTTTCGAGTTCATCATTACGATACTGCCCTGTTTTGGGCGCGGAATATTCGAAGGCCAAGCGAAGTTCGGGGGAGTTGAAAATGCCGTAAACAACTGATAGCCGTCTGCACTGCAAGGGCTGCAGATAAGATGGTTGCTCACCATCCAATATACAAAAGCCTGTTTTTGCTCTTTGCTCCATAATGCGGTTGCGTTCTGCAGTGCAGCGTTGAATCCTTCTGCGGTCATCTCTTTCATCCGCCTGGCGAAGTCCGCGATTTCGGACTGTGTCAACGAGGCAAAGTTACCTATCTGATGTCTAAGTTCAAACCATTATTCCGTCTCGTAAGGGAACGCTCCCCGTGCAATATTGACCGGGAGCAGCAAGAGAAGAACAAGAAAAATGACGGTCAGGGAAACGATTCGCCTTGGCAAGGGTATACAATGACTGCTCATCACTTTTTCCTCCTCAATGCAATTCATCGGCTGCTTAGCCTCCAACATATGTACCGGGAAGTGCGTTTGAAAGGTCGGTCGTTGATATATCAGCGGTATTAGTTTGACTGTATTTTATCATACCGCGGTAAAGCCTTCAAGCAAATCGTTCAGCCATAGACCGATCGGCTATGCATGGGGATACCGGGTTCGTCAGCATCTTTTATTACAGGGAGCGGTGGAGATCCGTAGAACTATAAACTCATATTCTGTAATTCCTGTCGCATACCTAAAGCTAGCTGTTCGCATCGATGGGGTCACTGGTTCGACTCCGGGTATGACCATTATAAACATCCTAAAACGGGAGGCTGATTTATTCCATTACCTCCGGGCTCGCCTATTCATCGTTGATGCAAAATCATATCACATCACTGAAGTCATAACACTGCCATAAACGCCCCTGGTCATTCCGCGCTGAACTTCTTGTTTTGCTTTCGCATGGTCCGATAACCTGCTAAAGGACATCTTGACACCCCGGCTTCCCTGTGCTAAATTACCCTACGTTATGCTTCGTTAGGCAAACTAAGTAGTTACAGGAGGGCCCATGGACGCATTCGCAGCAGCGCTCAATGATTTGCTGGTGAATACCTTCCACGGCATCCTGAAGCTGGAAGAAGAATCACTGAACCGCATCAGCGCCTTCCGCCTGAGCATCGCCGAGATGCACCTGCTTGAGGCGATCGCCAAGGGAGGCGGCGGTGGGCGCAGCATCACGGATATCGCGCGGGAGCTGTCAATCACCCTTCCCTCCGTGACCGCGGCGGTCAACAAACTGGCCAGAAAAGGCTACCTGAACAAGAATAGAAACGACGGCGACAAGCGCATGGTCAACGTGAGCCTGACGGACGAAGGCAGGCGGGCGGAAGCCGCGCACCGCTTCTTTCACCGGCACATGGTGGTCAGCGTAAGCCGCGGCCTGGGGGACGCGGAAAAAGCGGCCCTGCTGAAAGGCCTTGAGAACCTGGACAGCTTCTTTAAGGCGCAGGAACACGCTTGGGACCAGCTGCTGCCCCATACGGAACAGTCGGCGGGGGAGGAGAGCAAAGATTGAAGATACTGGGCATCGGCCGTGCCCTGCCTGAGCAGGTCATCGCCAACGGTCAGCTGGAGGCCATACTGGACACCCTCAACGAATGGATACAAAGCCGCACCGGCATCAGGGAGCGTCGCGTGCTGAAGACGCACTCATTGACGGATCTGGCGCTTTCCGCCGCTAAGGAAGCCATCTCGGACGCGGGGCTGACCGGGGAAGACATCGGCCTCATCTTGGTGGCGACCACACTGGGAGATTACCTTTTCCCCTCCATCGCCTCCCTCATCCAGGCAGACCTTGGCGCATCCTGCCCGGCGATGGACCTGCACGCTGCCTGCGCCGGGTTCATCTACGCGCTGGATACCGCGGACGCCTATATCAGAAGCGGAAAAGCGCAGAACGTGCTGATCGTGGGGGCTGAAGCCATTACCCGCCTGGCCGACTGGGAGGACCGCTCTACCTGTGTGCTGTTTGGAGACGGCGCGGGCGCCATGGTCGCCGGACCGGGGGATGGCCTGCTGTCCACCCACCTGACGGCTCAGACCAACTCAGACGTGCTGTACAGCATGGCACCTCCCGGCAACTGCCCCTTTACCCAGGCGCCTCAAAATGCCTCCGGAGGGCTGAAAATGAAGGGGCAGGACGTATACCGCTACGCGGTGACCCGCTCGGCGGAGGACCTGGAAATCGTCGTCAATGAAGCCGGGCTGGAGATATCCCAAATCGACTGGTTCCTTCTGCACCAGGCAAACCGCCGCATCCTGGATGCGGTGCGCGCACGCCTCTCGCTGCCCGCCGGGAAACTGCCCAGCAACATCCACCGCACCGGCAATACCTCCGCGGCAAGCATCCCCCTGCTCATGCATGAACTTTACCACGCGGGCTTGCTGAAGGAAGGCCAGCTGATCGCGATGAGCGCTTTCGGCGCCGGGCTCACCAGCGGCGCCTGCGTTCTGCGCTGGGACAAGGCCCCGCCCGAAACCCTGACCTTGGCAGACGACCTGTTTCCCCTTTCACAACAACCAACCCCAACAACGTAAGGAGGACTGACCCATGGACATCACCGCAAAAGTCATTCAGGCCCTGGCGGACCGCCGCGGCACCGACCCCAAGGACATCACGACAGAAACGAAATTCGCCGACCTTTCACTGGACTCGCTGGACGTGGCGGAACTGGTCATGGACCTGGAGGACAGCCTGAACGTCACCATCGACATCAGCCGCGTCAAGGGCACCGTGGGCGACCTCATCGCGGTCATCCAGGAGGCGCGTCAATGATACGGACCCCGGTGACCGATCTGTTCGGGCTTACATTCCCCATTTTCCAGGGCGGCATGGCCTGGGTGGCCGACGCCGGTCTCGCCTCCGCCGTATCAAACGGCGGCGGCCTTGGCATCATCTCCGCGATGAATCTGAACGCAGAATACCTGCGGGAGCAGATCCGCCTGTGCCGTGAGGCGACGGATAAGGCATTCGGCGTCAACATCATGCTGATGAGCCCCTACGCCGAGGAATGCAGCAGGGTGGTCGCCGAGGAAAAGGTGCCGGTGGTGACGACGGGCGCGGGCCTGCCGGGCAAATTCATCCCCATGTGGCTGGAGAATGGCGTGAAGGTGGTGCCCGTGGTTCCCTCTGTCGCCATCGCCAGGCGCGTGGCGCGCGAAGGCGCCTGCGCCGTGATTGCCGAGGGGTGCGAGGCCGGGGGACACATCGGCGAACTCACCACGATGACGCTGGTGCCCCAGATCGTTGACGCGGTCAGCATCCCGGTGCTCGCGGCAGGCGGCATCGCCGACGGGCGAGGCATGGCCGCAGCCTTCATGCTGGGCGCTCAGGGTGTGCAGTGCGGCACGCGGTTTTTGGCGGCGCAGGAGTGCGCCATCCCGGACTGCTTCAAGGACAAAGTCATCGCCGCCCGCGACATTGACACGATCGTCACGGGCCGCCGCCTGGGCCACCCGGTTCGCGCGCTCAGGAACAGCTTCACGCAGGAGTTTGCCCGCAGGGAGGCGGACGCCGGTATCAGCAACGAGGAACTGGAGAAATACGGCACCGGCGCGCTGTGGCGGGCCGTCAAGCAGGGGGACATGGTGACCGGCTGCATCATGGCCGGCCAGGCCGCGGCCCTGGTCAAGGAGACCATGCCCGCCGCTGAGATCATGCGCACCATGTGCCAGGAGACGGAAATGCTGCTGAACGGGGCTGCGACATGGGTCAGTTAGCCTTCCTATTCCCCGGCCAGGGAACCCAGCGGCCCGGCATGGGGAAGGACCTGTATCACGCCTCAGCAGCCGCGCGTGCCGTCTTGGACGCGGCGGAGGATATGATGCCGGGGCTGAAGCATCTCTGCTTTGAAGGACCGTCGGAAACACTCACGAGGACGGATATGGCCTCGCCTGCGCTCTTCGCGGTGGAAACCGCATGCTTCGCCGCCGCCCTGGAAAAGGGCATTAGGCCGGATGCCATGGCGGGGTTCTCCCTGGGTGAATGGACAGCCTGCCACGCCGCCAACATGCTGCCTTTTGAGGAGGCTTTCTCCCTTGTGATGCGGCGCGGGCAATGGATGCAGGCCTCCGCCGTAAAGCATCCTGGTTCAATGGCTGCGGTGCTGCGGCTGAACATGCATGAAGTTGAGGCCCTGGTCAAGGAGTACCCGGGGATATATGCCGTCAATTTCAACGCGCCGGGGCAGACGGTGGTCGCCGGCTCCCTTCCGGAACTGGAGCGTTTTGAGCAAGGCCTTAAGGAGCGCGGCGGACGGAGCATAAGGCTCAACGTCGGCGGCGCTTTCCACTCACCCTACATGCGGGAAGCGGCAGAACAGCTTTCAAAGGCGCTGGCTGGTGCAAACCTGCGTCAGCCCGCCTTCCCTGTGTACAGCAACCTGACCGCGCTTCCCTATGAGACTGCAGACGCCCGGGAAGTTCTGGCCCGGCAGGTGGCAAGCCCAGTCCGTTTCGAGGAGAGCATCAGGAACATGGCGTCGGCCGGCGTCGACGCCTTCCTGGAACTGGGCCCCGGAAAGGTATTGAGCGGGCTGGTCGCGAAAATCCTGCCTAGCGCCGAAACCTGGCAGGCGGAAGACTTGGAAGGCCTCTCCTCAGCGGCGGCTGCCCTGAAAGGAAGAGTATGACGGAGATCACCCGGACGGCTCTGGTCACCGGCGGCTCGCGCGGCATCGGCCGCGCCATTGCGCTGGAACTGGCAAAAGCTGCCGGACGCGTTGCGATCATCTACGCCGGAAACCACGCGGCTGCTGAGGAGACCGTCAATGAATTGAAAGCCCTGGGTGCTGAGGCGATGGCAGTGCAGTGCGACGTTGCAGACTTTGATGCGGTCAAGGCAGCCGTCGCCCGGGTAAAGGATGCGTTCGGCCCCGTCAACATCCTGGTCAACAACGCTGGAATCACAAGGGACATGCTGACGCTGCGCATGACTGGTGACGACTTCATGAAGGTGCTTCAGGTCAACCTTGCAGGCTCTTTCCACACCGCCCAGGCCTGCTACCGCGACCTGATGCGGGGAGGCTGGGGCCGGATCGTCAACATCACCTCGGTATCAGGTCTTATGGGCAATCCCGGGCAGGCGAACTACGCCTCTGCCAAGGCCGGGCTCATCGGCCTGACCAAGACCCTGGCGCGGGAACTGGCTGGGCGCGGGGTGACCGTCAACGCGGTGGCCCCAGGGTTTATCGATACGGAAATGACGCGGGATATGCCGGAAGAAACGCTGAAGGCAGCCTTGCGCGCCGTGCCGATGGGCCGGATGGGGAAGGCGGAGGATATCGCAGGCGCCGTGGGTTTCCTTTGCTCGGACAGGGCGGATTATATCACCGGCTGCGTGCTCCAGATTGACGGCGGGATGTACATGTGATGAAAAGCCCGGCGTTTGGTATAAGGAGAAGAAAATGAACCGAGTTGCAGTGACGGGGATGGGCATTGTTTCCCCATTGGGGAACGACGTCGATTCCTTCTGGTCGGCGCTGACAGACGGCCAGTGCGGAATCGGGCCGCTGACCCGCTTTGACACCTCAGCGTACAAGGTGAAAATCGCGGCCGAAGTCAAGGGGTTTGATCCTGTCCAGTTCGGCATGGACGCCGGGGAATCCCGCCGGATGGACCTTTACACCCAGTACGCCATCGCGGCTGCGCACCAGGCGATGGCGCAGAGCGGGCTGACGGGCCATGTCGCCCCCGAGCGCATGGGCGTGAATATATCATCTGGTATCGGCGGGATCGATACGTTTTTCAAGGAAGCGGAGAAGCTGCTCACAAGGGGGCCGGGGCGCGTATCGCCGCTGTGCATCCCCATGATGATCGGCAACATGGCAGCCGGCAACATTGCCATCCGCTACGGCGCCGGGGGGGAATGCGTGCCGGTCGTGACCGCGTGCGCCACCTCCACCCATGCGGTCGGGGAAGCCTATCGGCTCATCCGCCACGGCTACATGGACGCTGTGCTGACCGGCGGAAGCGAAGCCTCGGTCAACCCCCTGGGCATCGCCGGGTTCACCAACTGCATGGCGCTGTCGGAGACCAACGAACCCCTCTCATCAAGCCTGCCTTTTGACGCGCGGCGCAAGGGCTTTGTGCTGGGCGAGGGGGCGGCCGTACTGGTATTGGAGAATTACAGCCACGCCAAGGCCCGCGGCGCTCATATCCTGGGCGAAATCACCGGTTACGGTGCGACCTGCGACGCCTTTCACATCACGGCTCCCCACCCGGAGGGCGAGGGCGCGGCCCGCGCCATCCGCCTGGCGCTTGAGGAAGCGATGTATGACGGGCAGGAAAGCCTCTATATCAACGCGCACGGCACGGGCACCCCGCTCAACGACAAAACGGAAACGCAGGCAATCAAGCGCGCGCTTGGCGATGGGGCGGCGCGGAAGGCCGCCATCTCCTCCATCAAAGGCGCCACCGGGCATATGTTGGGCGCGGCCGGGGGGGCGGAACTGATCGCGACCCTGCTGGCCTTAAGCGAAGAGAGGCTGCCGCCCACCATCCCGCTTTTGCAGCCTGACCCGGAATGCGACCTTGACTACGTACCCAGGATCGCAAGGAAAGAACGGCGCGATCTGGGGCTGTCCATCTCACTGGGCTTTGGCGGGCACAACGGCGTGCTGGCAGTCAGGAGGGGCGCATGAATCTGGAGAAGCTAAAGGAAATCATCCGTCTGTTCCAGGAGAGTTCGCTCACCTCACTTGAGGTGGAGGAAGAGGGCATACGCTACCGGCTTAAGCGGGACGGGCATCGGGACAACTCACAAGGGCAGGTCTCGGCGGGAAGCGCCAAACCGCCTTACTCGGGACAGACGGCCCAGCCGGAACAAGCGGACGGGGGTCCGGATTTCAATCGGATCACCGAGGTCAAATCCCCCGTCGTCGGCATATTTTACGAAGCGCCCGAACCCGGCGCCAAACCCTTTGTGCAGGTGGGGGACAGGGTCAAGAAGGATGATGTGCTCTGCCTGATTGAGGTGATGAAGCAGGTGACGGAAGTGACGGCGCCAAAGGACGGCCAGGTGGTCGATATCTGCTTGAGCAACGGCAGCGTGGTTGAGTTTGGCCAGACGCTGATGAAACTCTGCTGAGGGCAATGATGAATCGCGATGAAATACGAGCTTTCCTGCCGCACAGGGAACCGATGCTGCTGATGGACGAGGCCTTTCCAGTCAATCCCGGCGAGGCCAGCGGAAGCTGCCTCATCCACGGGGATGAATTTTTTCTGCAGGGGCATTTCCCGGGATTCCCGGTCGTCCCTGGGGTCATCCTGTGTGAAATGATCGCCCAATCCGCCGGTGTCCTGGTGATGGATAAGCTGAAGGAGGGCTTTCTGCCACTGTTTACGGGGATCGAGAAGGTACGCTTCAGGCGGATGGTCCGCCCGGGCGACAGAGTCGTCACAAAGTGCAGGATGCTGCGTGCCTCGGGCAGTTTGCTCAAGGTCGCGGGCGAAGCGCGTGTCAACGGCGAGCTGTGCGCCGATGGCGTGTTCCTGCTGATGCTGACCAAGGGCGGGACCTGAGCCATGTTTTCTAAAATCCTCATCGCCAACCGCGGGGAAATCGCCGTGCGCGTCATCCGTGCCTGCAAGGAGATGGGCATCCAGACGGTGGCCGTCTATTCGCAGGCGGATCATGAAGCCCTGCATGTGTCGCTGGCGGACGAGAGCATCTGCATCGGGCCGGCTCCCGCCGCGCTGAGCTACCTGAACCAGGTCACCTTATTGTCCGCCGCCCTGAACACCGGCTGTAAGGCCGTGCATCCGGGCTACGGCTTTCTCTCCGAGAATGCGGATTTTGCCGACCTGTGCGAGAGTAACGGCCTGAAGTTCATCGGTCCCTCCGGGGATATCATCCGGAAGATGGGCAACAAGGATGAGGCGAAGCGAACAGTCGTCGCATCAGG
Source organism: Bacillota bacterium (assembly GCA_963169565.1). Taxonomy (GTDB): domain Bacteria; phylum Bacillota; class Clostridia; order Christensenellales; family Aristaeellaceae; genus UBA6115. Next base: position 17,373 of record CAUJDI010000059.1, read on the forward strand.
CGTGCCCGTCATACCCGGGCGGGAGAACATCAGGGACCTGAACGACGCGAAGAAGGCAGCGGAGGAAATCGGCTTTCCACTGCTGATCAAAGCGCGGAGCGGCGGCGGCGGGCGCGGCATCCGGCTGGTCCGGAATATGGAAGAGCTGCCGCGCGCTTTCAGCACGGCCTCGCAGGAAGCCAAGAGCTGCTTCTCCGACCCCCTATTGTATATGGAAAAGTTGCTGGACGGGGTCAAGCACGTGGAAGTGCAGGTGCTCTGCGACGGCAATGGGCATGCCGTCTGCTTCGGTGAGCGCGACTGCTCCATGCAGCGAAAGCATCAGAAAATCCTGGAAGAGAGTCCCTGCGCCGCAATGAATGACCAGCAGCGGGCAAGGCTATTGAAAAGTGTGCGCCAGGTGGTGCGCTCCATCAATTATGAAAGCGTGGGAACGCTGGAGTTCCTGGTGGATAAGGCCGGCAACCACTATTTCATGGAGATGAACACCCGCCTTCAGGTTGAGCACCCGGTGACGGAACTGTACGCGGGGATTGATCTGGTCAAGTGGCAAATCAGGGTCGCAGCCGGAGTGCCTCTCTCCTTTCATCAGAGGGACGTCCGTTTTTCGGGTCACGCGATTGAATGCCGCATCAATGCGGAAGATCCGGCCAGGGATTTCGTCCCGACCGGCGGCACGGTGCAGATCCTCCATATCCCGGGCGGACCTTCCGTTCGATTTGACTCAGCGCTTTATCAGGGCTACCAGCTGCCGCTGCATTATGACAGCCTGCTGGCCAAAGTGATCGTGCACGCCTCCACGCGCTCGGAAGCGATCAGGAAAATGCAGGCTGCGCTTTGCGAAATGGTCATTGAGGGAATTGACCACACGGGGCTGTTCCAGTCGGAACTGATTTCAGACGCCGCGTTTGAGGACGGCAGCTACACGACCGACTACCTTGAGAAACGGGGGAAGTAGGATGCTGCAGAAATCCCTGTTCAAAAAGCCCAACCTAAAGTTGGAAGGAGAGCCGGCAATCGCCGCTGTTCCGATGATTGACTGCCCTGGCTGCAGGCACAGGCTTGAGCTGCCGGAGCTGGAGAAGGAATACTACGTATGCCCCCGCTGCGGATACAGCCATAAACTCACCGCGCGTCGGCGCATCGGGATGATACTGGACGCGGAGAGCTTCCGGGAGCTGGACGCCGGAATGGAATCAAGGGATCCGCTTCAGTTCCCAGCCTACGCAGAAAAGCTGGAGCAGGCGAAAGCTGTCAGCGGTGAAAAGGAAGCGGTCGTCACCGGCTTGGGTAGCATCCAGGGCGTTCCCTGCGCTTTTTTTGCAATGGAACCAGGCTTTATGATGGGCTCCATGGGGGCTGCGGTGGGTGAAAAGCTCACCCGCCTGTTTGAACGCGCGCTCAAGGACAGGCTGCCGGTCATAGGCTTCACGGTGTCCGGCGGGGCGCGCGTGCAGGAAGGCATCCTGAGCCTGATGCAGATGGCCAAGGTATCCGGCGCTGTGCGCAGGCACTCGGATGCCGGCCTCCTGTATACGGCAGTGCTGTGTGACGCGACGACCGGCGGGGTCGCGGCAAGCTTTGCCATGCAGGCGGACATCATTTTAGCTGAGCCGGGAGCGCTCATCGGCTTCGCAGGCCCCAGGGTCATTGAGCAGACGACCCGTCAGAAGCTGCCCGCCGGTTTTCAGCGGGCGGAATTCCAGCTGGAAAAGGGTTTTGTCGGGACACTGTGCAAACGGTCCGAGCAGCGCTCTCTGTTGGGCATGCTGCTGAAGATGCATGGAGGTAAAGAAAGGTGAACGCCCATCAGCGGGTTTTGGCCGCGCGCAGCAACCTTCGGCCGGACGCGATGAAGTACATCTGCGCCCTGTTCACGGACTTTATCGAGCTGCACGGCGACAGGCGTTTTGCCGACGACCCGGCCATGGTGGCGGGCTTGGCAAACTTCAACGGCCGTTGCGTCACGTTGCTGGCGCTGGAAAAAGGGGCCGACACCCCTGACAGGCTTCGCCGGAACTTCGGTTCCGCTCAGCCGGAAGGCTACCGGAAAAGTCTATGGCACATGAGGCAGGCGGAAAAGTTCAACCGCCCCGTCCTCTGCCTGATTGACACTGCAGGAGCTGCCTGCGGCATTTTCGCCGAGGAGCGTGGCCAAAGCCAAGCCATCGCCGAAAACCTTTGGGAAATGATGGGCATGCAGGTGCCCATCATTTCCGTCATCATCGGCGAAGGCGGCAGCGGGGGCGCGCTCGCGCTGGCGGCCGCGAACAAGGTCTTTATGATGGAGACGGCCATTTACTCCGTCCTCTCACCCGAAGGCGCGGCCAGTATCATCTACAAGGATGCGGGCAAGGTGGCGGAAGCCAGCGAAGCTCTTAAGCTGACCGCGAAGGACATGCTGGATTTTCATGTCATCGAGGGTATTCTGCCGGAAGGGGAAAGGTTTTCCACAGCCTTTCAGTCCGTACGGGATGCTTTCATCAAAGCCCTGGACGGATACCATGGCATGAGCAGGGAGCAGATTCGGCAGGAGCGGTATGACCGTTTCCGAAAACTGGGAGGTGGCTGGGTATGATTTATCTGGTGACGGACTCGACTGCTTGCTTGACCCGCCGGGAAGCAAATGAGCTTCGGGCGCTGGTGGTGCCGATGCACTATATCAAGGACGGGCGGGAAACCTACCCCGAGGGTTTCATTGAGGACTGGCAGCCAGAGCCCGGACAGAGCCTGACGGGGTACAGCACGGCCCAGGCCTCGTCCGCCGCCTTCTTGGATATCTTTGACCGGCTGAAGGAGCAGGGTCATGAGGCGTTGTGCCTGACCATCTCCTCGCGCCTCAGCGGAACCTATGCCAACGCCCTGAAAGCTGCCGAGGAAACCGGCCCCTGTGTTCAGGTAGTGGATTCGCGCACGACAGCCGGAGCGATGTACCTGATGCTGGCAAAGGCCCGGGAAATGTTTGATGTGGGGGCGACCCTGCAGGAATGCTTTGAACGCCTCAAACTGCTGCGAAAGCAAACCCGGACCCTGTTTACCCTCCAGGAGATGGGGCCGCTGCGCCGCAGCGGCAGGCTGGGATTTGTCCGCTCCTCTGTTTCGACACTCCTCAATCAGCGGCCGCTGCTGACCCTATCTGACGGCAGCGTGGTCAGTCACTCCCTGGCGCGGGGAAAGCAGGACCAGCAGCGGATGCTCCTCCAGGGGCTGACAGGCAAACCCGGCGAGGTCATCGTGCAGCAATGCGGAGACGAGGAGAGGGCTGACAGCCTGGCGGCATGCCTCACCGAAAAAGGTCTCCGCGTGACGCAGCGCCGCATCGGCATCGTTCTGGCCATTCACCTGGGGACGCCCATCCTCTCCACCGCATGGGTGGAAGAATCGCCCGAAGGAGCAGACTGAAGCGCACCGGAGCACAAGAGAAATATGATAAGCAGGGAATTGATTCTGAGTTATCTGGACTGTAATCTGCCGGTTTACTGCCATGACAGCCTGCCGTCCACAAATGACATGGCCAAGGAACTCGCACGGCAGGGCACGGCGCAGGGGACATTGGTGATTGCCGGCACGCAGACAAAAGGCCGCGGCATGAGAGGACGCAGCTTCATCTCCCCTGAGGGCGGCCTGTACATGAGCCTGGTTGTGGACGGCGGGGGTATATTACCCGGGCTGTTGACCACGCTCGCGGCAGTTGCAGCTGTGCGGGCTGTCCGGGAAACGAGCGGTCATGTACTTGGAATCAAATGGGTCAACGACCTGCTGCTTGAGGGGAAAAAGGCTGGCGGCATCCTCACGGAAGCCTTGACGACGGATGATGGAAAGATGAGGCAGGTCATCGGAATCGGCATCAATACCGGCGTTTCGCCTTACCCAGGACAATATGCAGGCCTATCCGGGCCTGAGGAAGCCTACCCCCGTGAAAGGCTGGCCGCGTTGATGACAGGCCATCTCCTTAACGGGTTGGCGAAAATCCCCGGTCACATGGACGAGTACCGAGCGCTGTGCCAAACTGTCGGGCGGCAGGTCAACTTCGTGGACGGCGATGAACAGAAACAAGGACTGGCAGTCGGCATCGGCGACGACGGTGCGCTGCTGGTCGACACCCCGGACGGCCTTCTCCGCCTGACAGCCGGGGACGTCAGCGTGCTGCCCGCAGAATGAAATGCATGTTGAATGAAGCATCCAAAGAGGGGAAATCATCTGGCCACGCTCTGCTGAACATGCTCACGGCTTCGCTGAGTGCATCGCTCATTGCCCTGTGCGCGCAGATCGCCGTTCCACTGCCCATCGTGCCGGCCAACCTGGCCCTGCTGCCCGTCTTCCTGGCAGGTTTTCTGCTTCCCAAACGATGGGCGATGAGCTCAGTCGGCTTGTATCTGCTGATGGGCGTCCTGGGGCTGCCTGTATTTTCCGGGTTCCGGGGAGGTCCCCAGGTTTTGTTCGGGACGACTGGCGGGTATCTTTTGGGTTACCTGTTCTCGGCAGGCGTCATTGCCGCGCTGAAACAAAGGGTGTACCGCTTTTTTGGGCGCCTGACACTCTGTCTGCTCGCCCTGCTTGCCTGCTACATTCCGGGCACGCTCTGGCTGCTGTACCTCACGGGAAGGCCTCTATTGGATGTTCTTTCCTTTGCGGTACTCCCTTTTCTCCCGGGGGACACGTTCAAGGCACTGGCGGCCTCCCTGTTGGCCCCGGCGCTGAAAAGATCGCTGGCGGCGTCCCGGCTCTATTCCTGACTACAAAATCGTTCTCAACTGCATAAACGCTGGTTATTCTTTTGTTTCCGCTGCCGGCTTCCATACAATCAAACGATCGAAAGAAGTTCATACGTTTCCCTCGAAGCTAAAAAAGTTCGGGAAATCTTTCTTCCAGTATATAACTTATGGCAACCTCTAAAAAACCATCATTCAGCGTTTCATAAACAACTTCCATCATTTTTCTAAACCGTTAACCCATGGTCTGTCGCAAATTCATTCTCTCTGCTTCGGCTTCACCTTACCAAGACCATCTTCTCCTAGGCTTGGGCATAATTATCCCGCAACCGGCTGTCCGCGGAGCAGGAGTTCATACCTGCACAGGTTATAGACCAGGTTGGTCAGCCCAATATTGAACCTCGCACGCGCGATCCCGACGCAACGCACGCTGATCCCATGCATGGTTCCGGTCATGTACCCGAATACGTGCTCAACGCGCGACCTGACCCTGGACTTCTCCTTGTTCTTCGCTTTCTGCTCCTCGCTCAGCGGCCTGCCCCGGTACCCCTTTTCGTGAACGCGGTTCTCCGTCCCTGCCGGAAGCTGCTGTGCAATGGGTTCCCCGGAATACGCGCTGTCTGCGTACAACACTTTGTCCTCCCCGTCCACCAGAGCGAGGATTGCCTGGCCGTCGTGCACTGAGGCGTCCGTTACGGAATATCCTGTTATCAGCTTGCTCTCCGCGTCCACCTTGACGTGATCCTTGTAGCCGAAATGACGTTCCTTGTTCTTGATCGTCCAGCGCGCGTCGGTGTCCTTTTGCCGGATCTTGTGGATATTCTTCGGGTTCTTCCAGTCTTGCGGCGTCCTGCCTTCCCGGATCTCCCGGTTCTCGTCCCGCGTGTTGCGCTGGCGCGGCGCCTCCACAAACGTCGCGTCCATGATGCTGCCTTCGCGCGTAACCAGGTCCTGCCGTTCCAGCTGCCGGTTGAAGCTGTTGAACAGTTCTTCCATCACGCCCGCTTTCACCAGCGTATCCCGGTACAGCCAGATCGTCTTTGCGTCCGGTATCGGGTTTCCCAGCGACAGCCCCAGAAAACGCCTGAACGACATCCGGTCATTGATCTGATACTCCGCCTGGTCGTCCGAAACGTTGAACAGTCGCTGAAGGACCAGTACCTTGAACAGGAGCAGGTAGCTGTAGGGCGGCCGCCCTCCCGCCCCCTTGTGATCCTTCGCGAACACCCTGTTCAGGACGCCTTCGAATATGCTCCAGTCCATGACACCGTCCAGCTTCTCCAGCTGATCGCCAAGTTTGCTCAGCTTCCTCAGGCAGTTGCTTTCGTCGAATATCCCTATCTGTTTCATGGCATAATTCTATCAGAAACCCGATGATCCCGATTGAGTTTTTAGAGGTCCCCAAAATCATTCCGGGATGGATCTCTCAAGAGTACGCTTACAGTTTTCCCGCGCTTTTGGCTTATCGCTTCGAACGGGGTATATTTATTTTGAGAAATCACATTTATCGCAACAACTGATGAAGGAGAAGAAAGTGTCCGTTTACGATTATTCCTACACCTCAATCGAGGGCAAGACCGTATCGATGAGTGAATACAAGGGGAAAGTGCTCCTACTCGTCAACACCGCCAGCAAGTGCGGTTTTGCCCCCCAGTTCGCGGGACTGGAGGAACTCTATCGAAAATACATGGACAAAGGCCTCGAGGTCATTGGCTTCCCCTGCAATCAGTTCATGGACCAGGAACCCGCGGACGCGAAAGCCATCGCGGAGTTCTGCACTGTTCGCTACGGCGTCACCTTTCCGTTGTCCGGGAAAGTCGATGTGCGTGATGAAGGCGCGATCCCGCTTTACAGGTACCTGACGGAACAAAAGGGATTTGAAGGTATGGGAAAGGGGTTGAAGAACAGGGCCTTTGAGGCGATGCTCAAGGCCAAATACGGCAAAGGCTACAAAGACGATCAGGTCAAATGGAACTTTACCAAGTTCCTGATAGACCGAAAGGGAGAAGTTGTCGCCCGTTTCGAACCGCCGGTTGAGCCCGGGGACATCGCCCCTCTCGTCGAGCAACTACTGTGAGCCCACAGGATACCATCATAATGGACGACCGGGTTTTGTCCTGGGTTTGAAACGGATGATTCCAACGAAACTGAGGGGTAGAAAGATGCGCAATGATATCAGGGATATATTGCTTGGAAATGACCTTTGCGTACTATGCACCAGCAGGCACGATGTCCCTGATGCTTCGCTGATGCTGTATGTCAGCAATGACGATTGTTCAAAACTGTACATGCTCACACTTGAAGACACGGACAAATACCGCAACATTAAAAGCAATCCGAATGTGAGCGTCCTGATTGATACCCGGGACGCACCGGACGGCGGGACATCCTGGACCAGGGCTTTGACGATCCATGGCGAGGCATCCATTGTCAGCGATCCCGGTGCCGCCAGTGAATGGACTGAACGCCTGGCCATGAAACACAGCCAGCTTTCGAACCTGGCCGGCAACAGCAGCGTGCGTGTGCTGGAGGTGCTGATGAAGCGCATCCTTTTCCTTGAAAGCGTGGACAGGGGGTATGAATTCACGCTTTAGCCATGCCCCTGGTCGGGCTTCGCCGCGAAGTGCGGCGCGAAAGCGCTGGGAATATTATGATTATGACTGAGTTCGATCATATATGCTTTGATGAGCCTTGTCATTTGCGATTTCGCATCGCCTGCGTCACTCGGCGTCGGCTGCGGCAACGCCTCGTTCTTTCAGTTTGACGGAGCCAACAGAATCCCTCGGCTTCTCTGCGCACTTGCTCGTTCACTCAGTAGAGGAAAGACTATTCGCTGATGACACTGCATCGGACCGGCAGATACATGCTACGTATTATGCCGGCTTATGCTAATATGGCAAACGAAAGCCTGCCATGAGCCGGGAAGAGAGCCAAAATCGGAACAAAGCGTTGAGAATGGAAAACTGTCTCGATGATGCGGGAAATGCCGAAAACCATTCCAAATCGGCATGCCGGCGGTCACATGTCAGAATCACCAGGGAGGAACATTCCGATGGAGGTTTTCAAATCTAAGCGTATAAGGGCGAGCCTGATGACAGGCGCGGCCTTGGGAATTGTCTGCATCATCGGAGCGCTTGTCCGAACCGGGGGCAGCGGCGGGGCCGGGTTCATATTCGCCTTGTGGTACAACCGCCTGCTCATGGGCATGGTGATTGGCCTGATGGATGACAGCGCGGACACGCCTCGGTTGATCTTGCGCGGCGCGCTGATGGGGCTGTTTGTATCCTTTGCTTTCTACAGCGCGGATGGGTTCGGGGATATTGTCAGTTTCCTGGCCGGAATCCCCTACGGCATCATCATTGAGCTGGCCGCGCGGGGACGCTGGCCTATCGGCTGATGTCCAGAACTGATCATCCCGGTCCAATCCATCCTTCAGCGAACAACCGGAGCCACATCGCATGATCCAAAGCGAACGAGTCCTGCCTCTCAATCACAGGCCGATCCCTGACGACCGGCCGTATGTCCTGTACTGGATGCAGAGCGCTCAGCGCGCGTCCTGCAACCATGCGCTGGAATACGCCATCCGCCAGGCGAATCTGCTTCGTAAACCATTGCTGGCATTCTTTGGCATCACAGAAAGCTTTCCGCAGGCCAATGAGCGGCACTACCGCTTTATGCTGGAAGGTTTGCGGGAGACTCGCATGGAACTGGAGAAGAGAGGCATCCACCTGTTGATCAGGCGTGTTTCTCCAGAAGCAGGGGCACTGGAGCTGGCGGCTTTCGCAGCCCTGGTGGTCGTTGACCGGGGATACCTGCGGATTGAACGGGCTTGGCGGAATACGCTGGCGGATGGGGCGGACTGCCCGGTCATTCAAGTGGAGACAAACGTGGTGGTTCCGGTGGAGACGGCTTCATCAAAGGAGGAATACACGGCTGCCACCTTCCGGCCCAGAATCCATCGTATCCAGGATCTTTTTGCCCAACCCCTTCAGGAGGGAAAAGCCCTGGTTTCGTCCTTTGGGCACAATCCCTCTTGTGATTTTTTTGATCTCTCCGACGTTGATGCTGCGCTTGCCCTGCTGAACATCGACAGGTCTGTGCGTTCAGCCAGTGCCCGGGGAGGAACGGCGGAAGCAAAGCGCCTGCTCCGGGTTTTTCTTATGGACAAACTGGCAGGCTACGCCGATCTGAAGAATGATCCGGGTATGGAATTGACCTCCGGCTTGAGCCCCTATCTGCATTTCGGACAGATCTCACCTCTGGAGATCATGCTGGAATTGAAGGACGCCCCTGCGGCGTACCGGGAAGTTTTCCTGGAGGAACTGGTGGTGAGACGGGAATTAAGCATGAACTTTGTCTTCCACAATCCCCGGTACGATGCATATGAATCTCTTCCGGCCTGGGCAAGGGCAACGCTGGAGAAGCACAGATCAGACCTGAGGCCCTACAGGTATACCCGGGATGAGCTTGAAAACGCCCAGACTCATGACCCGTATTGGAATGCTGCCCAAAATGAGATGGTACTGACTGGCAGGATGCATGGCTATATGCGGATGTACTGGGGCAAGAAGATCCTGGAATGGGGAAGGACCCCTCAGGAAGCTTTCAGCACAGCGCTGTCGCTGAACAACCGATACTGCCTTGACGGAAGAGACCCCAATGCCTTTGCAGGAGTCGCGTGGTGTTTTGGCAAGCATGACAGGCCCTGGGGCGAACGGGATATCTTTGGCAATGTTCGGTATATGAACGCCAAAGGCCTGGAGCGTAAGTTCAATATGCGGCGGTATCTCCAAAGGGTCGCGCTGATGAACAGCGGGGCGCCACAATCCTGACATGACCGTATTCATCATTTCGGATGTATGAAGTATAATGAAACTCAAGCGGCGGGAAACCGCCATCCGGTCATGCTGGAAGATAGGAACCGCAAGGCATAAAGGGAATTGGAGGAAGCGGAGATGGACAGGGCCGGTATCGTCATTTCCCACCGCATCACGATCGGCATCAGCGCCTGCTGTATGGGCAGCCCGGTACGCTACAACAGCAAGGGATGGGACATGCTGGCAGGCATAGGACGCGAGCGGAATGATTTCAAGTGGTGCCCGGTATGTCCGGAGTGCATGGCGGGGCTGGGCGTCCCGCGTGATCCTATCCATCTGACAGGCGGAGACGGCTCCATGGTGTGGAGGGATGAAGCCGAGGTCAAGAACCGGCATGGCCGGCTGGTCACGGATGACGTGAAGTTTGGCGCGCAGTCCTGCCTGGAGACCCTGAAGCGCGCGGGCGCCGATGCCTTTGTGTATATGGACGGGAGTCCCTCCTGCGGCGTATACCGCACCACGCTCAAGTCCACCAAGCGCGGGCATCCACCGGGCATTTTCGGCTCCCTTCTTCTTGACCAGGGGTTTTTTCTTATTCCGGCGGCCGATTTGCAAAGTCCCTTGAAGTGGTGGGACTGGCGGCGCAGGTTTCTGGCCTTCCATTGGCTGAAGAACCTTGAAATCACAGGGAAGTCCGGCCTTTATGACGCTTGGACCAGCCTGAAGTTCCTCTTTCAGGAACTCGACAATGCCTGGGCGGTTCAGATGGGCCGGTCCTTGGCTGGGATGGCCGGCAAACCGGAGCCAGCCTTCATCGCCGGGTTCAAGGCCCAGGCCTTGGACATCCTTCGCAGGCCTTCCACTGTCAGACGCATCACCAACAGCCTGTGGAAGAACTATTCCTTCTTCCGCAAGCGCCTGGGCAAGAGCGTGGAGGGCATCAATACGCCTGATTTCCAGAGAAACATCACCACCATCGCCAAGGAACTGGTCACCATGGAACGCAAGGCCCTGGAAGACGGAGTGCTGTTTGGCACCTCGCCGGTCATTTACCGTGAGAAACGCAGGCTGCCCAGTATGGAAGGGCCTGTGGAAACGGAACGACAGCAGGATCCTCCTTCTGTTTTGTCGTGATCCAGGTTCAGATATCAAAGAACGTTTGAGGTGATCGGATGACATACGATGTGATCGTGGTTGGCGGCGGGATGGCTGGATTGACCGCGGCAGCCTACCTGTGCAGGGCAGGCCGGAGCGTGCTGCTCTGTGAAAAGGAGGGGCGGCTTGGCGGTCTGGTGGGCTCCTTCCGGCACAATGGATTCGTTTTTGACGCTGGCATCCGGGCGCTGGAAAACTCCGGCGTGCTGTTTCCCATGCTCCGCCAGCTTGGCTTGCATGTTGACTTTGTCAGAAGCGGCGTGACCATCGGGGTCGGTGACGCGAGGGTCAACCTGGACTCGCCCGAGAGCATCCACGCCTACCAGCAAATGCTTACAGACCAGTTCCCGCGGGAAGCGCAGGCTCTTGACGCATTCATTGGGCTGGTAAAAAAAGCCATGGGGTTCATGGATGTCCTTTATGGCATTGACAACCCGCTGTTCCTGGATAACATGAAGGATCCGGTATACCTGCGGAAAACCCTGCTCCCTTGGATGCTCAGATATGCAGGGAACATTGGAAAAATAAAGCGCTTCAGCATGCCGGTCGAGGAATGTCTGGGGGCGATCATCAGCAACCCTGCGCTGATTGACGTGCTGGCCCAGCACTTCTTCAAACGGACACCGGCCTTTTTCGCGCTGAGCTACTTCAGCCTTTATCTGGACTACGCCTACCCCATTGGCGGCACAGGCAAGCTTGTTGACGCGATGGAAGGGTATATCAGGGGACATGGCGGTGAAATCCGCACCTCAACGGAGATCCGGGCGGTCGACCCAGCCAGGAGGAGCGTGGAAGACGCAGGCGGAAACACCATTGAATACAGGCGGCTGGTCTGGTGCGCGGATCAGAGGGCGCTGTATCATTCCCTGCAGCGGCTGGAACTGCTGCCGGACAAGACCCGGGAGAGCCTGGCCGCGCGGCGTGCCTTCCTTCAGGACAAGGAGGGCGGCGACTCCGTTCTGACGCTCTACCTGGAGACCGGTCTGGACAAGGATTACTTTGCCCAACGCCACAGCCCGCACTTTTTTCAAACCCCCAGCAAGCTGGGGCTTGGCGCTGTGCGTACGGGGATCAGGGATGGCGGGGGAGGCTACATCAAGGATCGCGAAACTGTCTTCGCCTACCTCCGGGAATACCTGACGCTTACCACCTTTGAAATCTCCATCCCCTCGCTTCGCGATGCGGACCTCGCGCCTCCAGGCAAGACCGAGCTGATCATCAGCACCTTGATGGATTACGCGCTGGTCAGACACATCGAAGACGAGGGCTGGTATGATGCGTTCAAGGCACTATGCCGGGAGACGATCTGCGCCGTGCTCACAGACTCGGTGTATCCGGGACTGGGTGACAAAATAGACGACGGCTTTGTCTCAAGTCCCCTGACCCTGATGCGGCGCACCGGAAACACTGGCGGAGCCATCACCGGGTGGGCGTTTACCAACAGCGCGATGCCCGCTGTGTCCAGCATGCCGTCCATCGCCAAATCTGTCCGGACACCAATCCCAAGCGTACTTCAGGCTGGGCAGTGGTCTTTCAGCCCTTCAGGAATGCCCGTCTCCATCCTCACTGGAAAACTCGCCGCGGACCGCGCACTGAAAGAACTCAGGCATTAGGCCTACCCGCTGCAAGGTTTGCGCCCAGATAGCCGTGCGAAGCGCTTCATCCCGCGCGGTCAGCAGCGGCTGGGCCTGAAGCGTCAGGTAGAAATACTGGCCGCTGGTTGATGCCAGTTCAGGCGCCGCGCTGAGATAGTACAGCGCTTCGCCGGATATGGCCGGGTCCTTGAGGAAACGCTGGACGATCAGTCGCATCCACGCCCTGTACAGCGGTCCGTTGTTGTTTCCGATGTTGGTTTTGACCCCCCCGGGGTGCATCGTGTTGAATGTGATGCCCGTGCTCCTCAGCCGCTCAGCAAGTTCCGTGACCACGGCAATCTGCGCGATCTTTGACGCCCCATAGGCCCTCAGGCCGATATAGGGGCGTTTTTTCCATTCCAGATCCTGTAGGTTGAGCCCGCCAAAGCGGTGCCCTTCTGAGTTGACTTGGATGACGCGACCTTGTGAGCTGCGGCTGAGCGGGCCTATCAGCAGGGCGGTCAGCAGAAACGGCGCGAGGTGGTTGACCTGGAAAACCATCTCGTTCCCATCCACAGTCATGTGCCGCCTCGTGCAGTGCAGCCCCGCGCTGTTGATGAGCACATCCAGCTTGTCCCATCGCGCATTGATTTGTTCCGCTGCCTTCCTGACATCCTTGAGACGGGAGAAATCCGCGGTCAGGATATGTACCTTCGCGTCATATTCCTTCATCAGCATAGCCTGCACGGCCTGTGCCTTTTCCAGGCTGCGGCTGATCAGCACCAGTTCACAACTACCCTGGGCCAGGCGTTTGGCTGCTTCCAGCCCCACGCCAGAGGTGGCGCCGGAAATCACGCAGACCTTGCCGGCCATTGACGCATCGCTGCGGCGCTGCTCAGCATGGCGGTATTTCAGGAAGGCCATGTCGTCCTTCGTGTACTTGATCATGACGTCCTCACCCGAACTTCCTGCGCATAAACTTGCGGTAGCGTTTGAAAAACCAGGGGATGCCGTTGAAAATGTCGCCCCACAGGTCATAGTAGTCACGCTGTGCGATGATGCGCCCGTCTTCGTGCAGTGTCAGCCGGGTGCATCCATAGATCGGCGTGCTGGGGAATTTTTTGAACATCATGGTCATTTTCCAGTCAAACATGACTTCATTTCCATCCTTGAGGACCGGGCCGATCTCCATCTGCAGCTCTTTGCAGCGTGCGGTCAGGCGTTCGCAAAGCGCCGTGAATCCTTCTATGCCTTCAACCCGCTGGATGGAATCCTGGAAGACAATGTCATCATGATAGTAGGGGAAGATATGCGACCAGTCGGGTTTTCCTTGCGTGTTGTAGGTTCTAGACCACAACAGGCGCACGTTTTCCGCGCTGAGTTCCAGCAGGGGCGACCCATCGGGGGTCCTGGCTGGCTCGCGGACTGATCCTTCTTTCTCCTGCACGGCGATTTCCCCTTATTATTGATTGCGTTGATTCGGATGTGTGTTTTGATGAACGAATTATCTACCGTTGTTCTGTTCTTCAATCGGTCGAGCCCGTGTAGGAGGGCGAAACCTCATGCTTGTCGTTATGTCTCGCCGTTCCAGGTGTTGTCGGGTCTTGGGAGCGCGGTGGATACGCAACGCTGTCGGGATCAAGCAGGAATGTGCAGGCATGGTTCCTCTCGTTGCTGTGTACAAAAAATCGCGCTGAGCATAACAGATGCGGTCATGACGCGTCAATGGGCAGATACACTTGCGCGGTCAAAGCATTATTTCATTGAATAATTGCTTAATGTCATCAGCTAAGAGACTTTGTTTATGATAGGGACTACTTGAAAAGTCAATGGGCAGGAAAGAATAACAGTAAAAATATAAGTTTGTCATCTATTGCTTGGAATGGCAACTCAAAAAAGCTGCTGGACATTAAAAACAACAGGCGGCCGAACGAGCGGTAAAGAAAGCCGGTCAGTTGATGTCTAGGGTACCCAGATAAGCGTTGACAGAAGCATAATATCTTCGCAGAAAATTTTTGGCCGAAGCCATCATGAAGACCTGGTAATTCTTGCCTTTGGAACGCTTTTTTACCGCGTACTGGTAGATTAATTCCTCGGCGGGAGAAAACATATCAATCACTTTTTGGACGACAGCGCCGTTGCGATCTTGGCCGCGAGCGCTACGTTATTGTATACCAACCGGATATTGGACTTCAGCGAGTCCCCGCCGGTCAGTTCCACCACGCGGGCGAGCAGGAAAGGGGTGACGTCCTTGCCGCTGATGCCCTTGGCATTGGCGTCGTCAAGCGCTTTGCTGATGGACTTATCGATCACATCCTTCGGCATTTCGTATGCCTCGGGGATCGGGTTGGTGATCAGCATGCCGCCCGGGAAACCGAGCCCTCGCTGCGCCAGGATGGCCCCGGCGATCTCCTCGGGCGTATCCGCCCTGCCAGGCACGCGGAAACCGCTGCGGCTGGTATAGAAGGCAGGCAGCTCGTCCGTTTGGTACCCGATCACCGGCACACCCTTGGTCTCAAGATATTCCAGCGTTAGCCCCAGGTCGAGGATGCTTTTTGCGCCGGCGCAGACGACCGCGACGGGCGTTACGGCCAGCTCTTCAAGGTCGGCGGAGATGTCCATGTTGGTCTCAGCCCCGCGGTGCACGCCCCCGATCCCGCCGGTGGCGAAGACCCTGATCCCCGCCAGCGCGGCGATGATCATGGTGGCCGCGACCGTGGTCGCGCCGTCCTCCTGCCTGGAGACGACCATCGGCATGTCCCTCCGGCTGACCTTCCTGATCTTCTGCCCGGCTTTGCCCAGATACTCGATCTGCTCGCCGGTCAGCCCGGCGCAAAGCCTGCCGCCGATGACCGCGACGGTGGCGGGTTCCGCGCCGTGCTCTCTGGATAAGGCTTCGCAGGCGAGGGCGGTCTCGACGTTCTGGGGATAGGGCATGCCGTGGCTGATGATCGTGCTCTCCAGCGCGATCACCGGACGGCCGTTATCAAGCGCTTCCCTGACCCTGGGAGAGAGCTGCAGGTATTTGTTCATCTTTCCTCCTCGCTGCCAGTCGCATCCGATATGCCGGACAAGTATTCATATGCAAGCCGTATCCCAAGCATTGCTGTCTCGTCAGCAGGCAGTTTCATGGCGACCCCCAAGGTGATGCCGGCGGCCATGGCGTCCCCCGCGCCTGTCACGCTCACGCCGTGCAGCCTGGGCGCGCCGCGCATGCCTGACTTGTACGCATCCGCGTAATAGACCCCCTCGCTGCCCAGGGAAATGTACACCTGTTTCACGCCAAGGCGCAGGAGTGCATTGGCGGCACGCTCAGGGCTGTCTTCGCCGGTCATTGCCAGCGCTTCCATCAGGTTGGGTTTGATGGCAGTCAGCCTGTTCATGACCGACAGCAGACGAAGGCATTTGACCGTGCTGACGGGATCGGCGATCAAGGGCACACTGACCACTGAAACAGCGGCCTGGAGACAGGCTTCGCTCAGGTTGGCGTCAAGTACACAGGCTTGAAATCCGCTGTTCCCCAATAAGGCTGCCCGGAGGCCGTCCGGGCTGAGCGCCTCAAGCAGCCTGGTGTCATTCACAGCCGCGCGCATTTCGCCCCTCATATCATGAATCGCAAGATAACGGGGGGAAGGGCCTTTGCCCTGGAACGAAAGACTGAGGCCGATGCCCTTCTCCGCGCAGGCGGCCCTGAGCAGACCGGCATTCAGATCGTCTCCCAGAACGGTCATCAGTTCTGTCCTGACCCCTGCCCTTGCCAGATGGGACGCGATATTGCAGCCGACACCGCCCGGCTTCATCTCGATGAAGCCGGGGATCGAGTCGCCTTCCAGGAAAGGCCCGCTGCCGGTGCCAAGGATGTCCAGGTTCAACCCCCCGACGACCAAAACGCTCAACCGGCCTGCATCCATCGCTTCAGCCAATCCCGCCTCCCATAAGCCCGTCACCGATGAGCATGCAGTCGCCGAAACTGAAGAACCTGTACCGCTCCCTGACGGCCTCCTGATAGGCCGCCAGAGCATTTTCCCTGCCCATGAAGGCGGACACCAGCATCAGCAGTGTGCTTTGCGGCAGATGAAAATTGGTCAGGAGTACGTCCGCGGCCTTAAAGGCGTGCCCCGGTCTGATAAAAATATCGGTCGTCCCGCTGCCAGGATGGACGAGGCCGGAGGGATCCGTCACTGTTTCAAGGGTACGGACGCAGGTCGTGCCGACACAGACGACCCTGCCGCCCGAGGCGCGGGCCTGGTTGATGAGGTCCGCCGCCTCATGGCTGACCTCATACCATTCCCCGTGCATCTTGTGGTCTTCCACATTTTCCGTATTGACCGGCCGGAAGGTGCCCAGCCCGACGTGCAGCAGCAGGGTCGCGACTTTGACCCCTTTTTTGTGCAGACGGTCAAGGATGTCCTGCGTGAAGTGAAGCCCGGCAGTGGGCGCGGCGGCGCTGCCCTTCTCCATCGCGTAAACGGTCTGATACCTTGACTGATCCTCAAGCTGCTCATGGATATAGGGCGGCAGGGGCATCCGGCCAAGCTGTTCCAGGATCTCCTCAAAGACCCCTTCATAGGAAAAACGGACGATTCTTCCGCCGAAATCCGTGCTCTCCCTGACCTCACAGCGCAGCCGGCCATCGCCGAAGAGGATCCCGCTGCCCTCCCTTAGCCTGCGCCCCGGCTTGACCAGGGCTTCCCAGCTGTCTGCGGCGAGGCGCTTGAGCAGCAGCACCTCGCAGGGGATACCCGATCCTGTCTTCACGCCCAGCAGGCGCGCCGGGATCACCCGGCTGCGGTTGAGCACGACGACGTCCCGGCTGTCAAGATAATCAGGGAAATCGAAAAAAAGCCTGTGACGCCATCCCTGTCCGCCGCGCTGGCAGACCAGCATCCGGCTGCTGTCCCGCTGCTCAAGCGGTGTCTGCGCGATCAGCTCAGGCGGGAGGACATAATCAAAGTCACTGGTCTTCATCAAACAACCCGACCTGGGCGCTGCCCGCCGCGCCGTTCTGCTGGGGATAGGGGCGGTTCAGGTGCTCATAGGCGGCCTGGGTGGCCATACGCCCGCGGGGCGTGCGCTGGATGAAGCCAAGCTGCAGCAGATAAGGCTCGTATACGTCCTCGATCGTCAGCGAATCCTCGCCCGTTGACGCGGCGAGCGTGTCCAACCCGACAGGGCCGCCGGAAAACTTGTCGATCATGGCTGACAGGACGGTCCTGTCGACCTTGTCAAGGCCGAGGTTGTCGACTTCCAGCAGATTCAGACCCTCATGGGCGACCTGCCGGGTGATCAGACCGTCGGCCCTGACCTGGGCGTAATCGCGCACACGCTTGAGCATCCGGTTGGCAATGCGGGGCGTACCGCGGCTCCGGCGCGCGATCTCAGAGATGCCCTCCTCCTCGGCCGGCATGCCCAGGATGCCGGAAGACCGCTTCAGGATCTGGGCCAGTTCATCCGGCGAATACAGCTCCAGCCGGAACACCATGCCAAAGCGGTCCCTGAGGGGCGCGGATAGCTGGCCTGCCCTGGTGGTCGCCCCGATGAGGGTGAATCTGGGCAGATCCAGCCGCATGGAGCGGGCCGTGGGGCCCTTGCCGATCATGATGTCCAGGGCAAAGTCCTCCATCGCGGGGTAGAGCACCTCCTCTACCGCGCGGGAAAGCCTGTGGATCTCATCGATGAAGAGGACGTCCCCGGGGCTGAGGTTGGTCAGAATGGCGGCAAGGTCGCCGGGCCGGTCGATCGCGGGACCGGAGGTGATCCGGATGTTCTGACCCATCTCCGAGGCCACGATGCACGCCAGCGTGGTTTTCCCAAGCCCGGGAGGCCCGTAGAGCAGCATGTGGTCCAGCGCGTCCCGGCGCTTGAGCGCAGCCTTGATATAGATGTTCAGGTTCTGCTTCACCGCGTCCTGGCCGACGTATTCACGAAGGGTCTTCGGACGCAGGGAAACGTCGGTGTCCCTGTCTTCATCCCGGTAGCTGCTCATCAAAAGTCGGTCGTCCTGCATACCTTATCCCTTCATCATTGAACGAAGTGCCAGGCGGACCAGTTCGTCCGCCTGCAGATCGGAAGCGCCCTGGCTGGCTCTGGAGACCGCCATGGCGGCTTCGCTCTGGCTGTATCCCAGCGACTGGAGCGCCAGGATGGCTTCCCCTGCCACGCCAGCGGCGCCAGGCCCGGTGAAACCGGAAACACCCGAGA
>CAUJDI010000060.1 GCA_963169565.1 Bacillota bacterium
TGACCGGGCACGCGCGCACGCACCTGCCGCAGTGGATGCAGGGGGTCGGTTCACTGACGGCCGCTTCCTTCCGGTCAAGCACGACGATGCCGTTATTTGCTTTCGTCACGGAGACCGTGGTGTCCGGAATGGTGATGCCCGTCATGCTTCCACCGACGAAGATCTTCCCGGGCTCCCTCAAAAAGCCGCCCGCCGCGTCGATCGCATCCTGAACGGACGTGCCGATGCGAACAAGAAGGTTGCAGGGTTCCTTTACGCAGCCTGTCACCGTTGTGACGCGGCTGATCAGCGGTTTCCCCTCTTTCACCGCGTCCGCGACGGCCGCGGCAGTGCCGACGTTGAATACGGTCACGCTGACATCCATCGGAAGCCCGCCTGCGGGAACCTCGCGTTTGAGCACTGATTTGATGAGCTGTTTTTCACCGCCCTGGGGGTACTTTGTCTTCACGAGGACCACACTGACGCCTTCGCGTCCCTGCGCCGCCTTCTGCATGCTCTGAAAGGCGTCTTTCTTGTTGTCCTCTACCGCGATGATGCCGCGGGAAACACCCATCGCCCGCATGATGGCCCGCAGGCCGTCCACGATTCTGACCGGTTCTTCAAGCATGAGCCGGTGATCAGAGGTGAGGAAAGTCTCGCATTCGGAGCCGTTGAGGAGGATCGTATCAACGCTCTTGCCCTCGGGCAGCCGCATCTTGGCGTGCGTGGGGAAGCAAGCGCCGCCAAGCCCGCAGATGCCTGCATTCCGGACCGCCTGGATGATCTGATCAGCCGGCGCTGTCTCAACGTCGCCCAGGGGGCTCAGGCTGGTCCACTCATCCTGATGGTCATTGGCGATCTCGATGCAGATGCTGGGCGTTTTCCCTAGCATCTGCCTTGGGCTCACTGAGACGACCTCTCCGGACACGCTGGCGTGGACTGGTATGCCGATCCCGCCGACGGGTGTCGCGATCACCTGGCCCAGCTTGACCTTTTCGCCTTTCATCACGCATGGCTCGCTGGGAGCGCCGATGTGCATATCCACCGGGATGCAGACGGTTGCGGGAGCAAAAGCCCGGATCGGCTTGGCCCTGCTGTCGCCTTTTCCCTCATGCGACTCCCGGAGCGGATGGATACCACCCTTGAAACTCAAACTCATCAGTGTATTGCCTGCCTTTCTGTGATGAAACGACTCACTGCCTTGATGCAAACGCATCGTTGACCGCATCAATGATCGCCTGTGTGGTGACAGTGGCGCTGGTCATTACGTCAATGTTGATGATCTTCTCGACTTTGTTCAGTGCCGGCTGTTCGTTCACTTCTCTGATGGACAGGGGCGGCTGTTTACCGACAAACTGATCAGCGTATGCCTTTTCCAATGCAATGGCGCCGTATCCTGCTGATTCCATGAAGGCTTCATCGCCGATCAGGATCCCTGCGATGGTGTTGTCCTCATTGAAACTGACCTTTACCGCCACGGGCCCCAGGAAGCCCTGCCTGACGACGGACACTTCATCACCGGAGGCTTCTTCGGCAGGTTTTTCCGCCGGGAACAGCGCCGCGTAGGCCTCGTTGATGGCGTCGATGATAGCCTGCGTGGTGACGGTCGAGCTGGTGACGGAATCGATGTTGACGATCCTGTTGATCTCTGAAGCTGAAGCCGCTGCGTACGATTCGGCCATGGTAAGGGGCGGCTGTTTCCCGATCAGGGAAGCAGCGAAAGATTCCTTAAGGGCTGCCTTGCCGTATCCTTCGGTTTCCATGAACTGCTCGTCTCCGATGACGATCCCTGCGATGGATTTGTCCTCATTGAAGCTGATCTTCACCGCTATAGGCCCCAGGAATCCCTGCTTGACGGCAGACACCTCATCGCCCGGTGCTACCTCAGCAGGTTCTTCCGCCGGGAACAGCGCCGCGTAGGCCTCGTTGATGGCGTCGATGATGGCCTGCGTGGTGACGGTCGAGCTGGTGACGGAATCGATGTTGACGATCCTGTTGACCTGGGATGCGGAGGCCGGGGCAAATGGTTCCGCCATTATCAGGGGCGGCTGTTTCCCGATCATGGAAACCGCGAAGGAGGCCTCAAGGGCTGCCTTGCCGTATCCTTCATTTTCCATGAACTGCTCTCCGCCGATGACGATCCCTGAGATGGTGCCCTCAGTGTTGAATACAACTTGGACCGTGACAGGGCCCATGAAACCGTCCTTGCTGACAGTGAGGCCGTTCTGCTCAGGCTGTCCCGCGGGAAGGTCCGGCTTCGGTTCCTCAGTCGGGGCTGGGAAGAGTCTGGCATGCGCTTCATTGACGGCGTCGCGGACAGCAGCGCTTGTGATGGTCGCAGAGGCGATGGCATCGAAAGTGCCCGGGCCTTCAAGGCCGTCCTTGCCCCTGATCTCAAGCGGCGGGACCTTGCCGATGAACTGCTGCTGGAACTCCTTCTCCAGCGCTTTCGCGCCGAATCCCTTTGTCTCGCTGAACTGTCCGTCACCGATCCGGATGAACCGGACCGCGCCTTTCGCATCGAAACTGACCGTTACGGCGACCGGGCCGGCATATCCTTGCTTCGACACGGTGACCGCGTCTTCGGGGATTACAACAGGCGCTTCGGTGGAGGGAACTTCGCTCGGAGCCGGTTGCTGCGTTTCGCCGGATGCGGCCTTCTTGTCAAAGGCCATGTTGATCGCCTCAATGACCGCCTTTGATGTATAGGTCGCGCCCGAAATAGCCTCGACGTCGCTGATCGAGATAGGAAGCATCTTGCCGGTAAACTGGGCCAGGAACGACGGCTCCAGCGCATCAGCGCCATATCCCTCCGTCTCCGAGAACCTTTCGTCGCCGATCTTCAGCGCCGAAATGGTATTGTCCCCCTTGATGGTCACCTCGACCGCGACCGGCCCCGCGAAGCCCGCAGCTTCCCCGGTATAGGCCGTTCCTTCCGGTGCCTGAGACTGCGTCGCAACGACGTTCTTCTCATCCCAGGCTTTATTGATCGCCTCGATCACAGCCTTGCTGGTGATCGTAGCGCCCGAGATCGCCTGGATGTCCTCAAGCTTGACCGGAAGGGTCTTTCCAACGAACTGGCCGGAAAATTCAGGCGCCAGCGCATTCGCGCCGTAACCGTCCGTCTCCGAGAACTGGTCGTCACCGATGACAAGGGACGTGATGGCTCCGCCGTCATCGACTGTCACGATGACTGCCACCGGGCCCGCGAAACCGTCCGCTGACGCGCCGTAGGAAGTACCCTCCGTGGTGACGACTGCGTTCTGGTTTGACTGCGGGTTCAGGTAATTGTCGACCTGCCTGGCGATCTGGTTGACGCCGCCGATGACCGCGCTGGAAGTGATCGTGGCGGCGGTGATGGCATCCACTGTGTCCTCACCGTCTGTGCCACCAAGCTTGACCGGCGTTTTCTTCCCGGAGAACTGTCCCGTGAACGCCGCGTCCTTTGCCTTTGCACCAAGGCCGGGGGTTTCGGAGAACCCGCTTCCCCCAACGCTGATGCCGGTGACGGTGCCGTCGGGTTTGACCCCGGCGATCACCTCGATCATTCCGCCGTAGCCCTTGCGTTCAGCTTTGCCGACGTATCCGATGGTCTCATCTCCCGTTTTCGCCGCATACAGGGTGAGGCCGCCGTCCAGCGTGATTTCCTCAAACCGGTCAGCAGCGGGAAACACGAACATCTTCGCCTTGTCTTCGCTGAGCTGGGCCTGCCGCTCGATCGGGCCTTTGGTGACTTCATTGGTAACAGCAAGGCTCAGGCTCGCCACGATCGTGATGATGCCCAGGACGATCCAGGCGGAAATTCGGTTCTTCATTAAGCCAACCCTCCATTGATGATGCTTGTTCCACATGAGGCGGCAGCGCATCCGGCCTGCCTGAGCATGTCCCCGTCGACTTTCCGGCCGAGCATTTCGCCTGCCAGCGCGAGATCGCCCCGTACCAAGGCATCGCGGATAGCGGTGCTGGATATCAGCTGTCCGCCGGACGCATATACTGGCTCGATCACGCTCAATCCAACACCGGCTTTTCGGCACAGTTCTCTGAGGCGATCGACGTCCGTATCCGCATGAAAGCCGAAGCGGTGGTTGAATCCGACGATGATGTGCCCTGCGTTCAGTTTGTCCAGCAGGATCTCATCAAAAAAAACGTTCCCGGGCATGTGCTGCAGCTTTTCATTGAAATTGCTGACTGCGGCCAGCCCGATCCCTGCTTCCTCCAGCAGCTGCAGGCGACGCTTGAGGGGTGTCAGCTCGCAGACAGCCTTGCTGGGACAGAGAACGAACCCCGGAAGGGGATCATAGGTATGCACGATCGCCTGAAGCCCCTTTTCCGCAGCGACTGACAGGGTTTCGTCGATCAGGCGGCGATGGCCCTTGTGAACACCGTCAAAAACGCCCAGGCATACAGCCGTGGGCTTGTCAAAGCGCGCACTCAGGTCCCCCGTCCGATAGACTCTCATAAAAAAACCTGCCTGTCTCATGTCTGAGAAGCATCTTTTTACAAGGGGATATTATCACTGTTACAGGTCCCTGTCAAACTTATATCGTATCTGGAGCAGAAGAAATCAAACCACCTGCCGGTCTTTCCCGGCATAGGACGGGAGCAGACGGCAGGCAGAAAGCAATCGACCATTTTCCGTCATCTTTGGTATAATCAGTCGATCAGGCTGAAGGGAGCGGGATTTGATGCGCACAGACAGACGGAACATCGCCGCGTTCGCCGTCCTCGTTCTGCTATTCGTCCTTTTGACCGCCTTGATCCACAGCCTGACGGGTTCTTCTCCGTTTCTGCCCTCCCCTTACAACAGCTATACCCTTCAGGCGATGGCCTGGCGCAAAGGGCAGACGCATCTGGACATGGACTATCCGCATCTTGAGCTGGCCATCTTCAAGGGCAGGTATTTCGTCAGCTTTCCCCCTGTCCCGGGCATCCCGGTCTTTCTGCTGAGCTTCATCTTCGGGCTCAGCGTTCCCGATGGCCTGCTGGTAATGCTCTATGCGGTGATCGCCCTGACGGTGACCTACCGCCTGCTTCTCCGCCGCGGCTTTTCTGCCCTGGCATCGGCATTCTGGTCATTCTCGCTCTGTTTCTCCTCCTCCATGCTGCCACTCATTTTCTCCGGGGCGGTCTGGTACCAGGCCCAGGTCATGGCCTTCATGCTGACCGTCTGCGCAATCGATATGATGGACAGGGATCATCCCTGGCCTGGCCTTGCGCTGTATGCGCTGGCGGTAGGCTGCCGCCCCTTCAATGCGCTGTACGGGCCCTTGCTGATCTTGCTGTATGTCTTCCGGCAGAGGGAGAGGTCCTTTGTTTTCAAAGCGATCATCCTGAAACTGCTTCCGGGCCTGCTGACCGGTTTGATGATCGCCCTGCTGTACGGCTGGTACAACTGGATCCGATTTGATAACCCGCTGGAGTTCGGGCACAGTTTCCTGCCGGAGTTCTCCTTTCAGGGCGGCACCCAGTTTTCCCTTGAGCACCTCGCAGGGAACATCCGGACTTTTTTCTTCTCCCTTCCCTTTGAGCGGACTGCCAACGGCTTTCAGATGAAGCAGTTCGGTTTCTCCCTTTTCATCTCCAACCCCGTCCTGACGCTTGTTTTGCTGAAGGGAGCCGCTGACCTTGTCAAGGGAAGGCTGAAGAAAGAGCAGGGCCTGGTTCTCTTGACCCTGCTCATCCACCTATTCTTCCTGCTGCTCCATCGGACATTTGGGGGGTACCAGTACGGAGCGAGATACGCGGTGGATCTGATCCCCTATTCCCTTATATGCCTGTCCCGCAGGGAGAGAAAGAAACTTACCGCTATTGAAACCGCGATCCTTGTGATCGGCTTTCTGATGGCGGTGACGGGCAGCCTGTTGTTCAGGCTTCAGTGAGGCATATCCGAATTGCCCTGCTCATAATCAGCCATGTACTGCTCCCTGGTGATCAGGGTCTTTCTCGGCTTGGTCCCCTCATTGCCGGAAATGATGCCCCGCCGCGCCATTTCGTCGATCAGCCGGCCTGAACGCGCATAACCCACGCGCAGCACCCGCTGGAGCATGCTGATGGACATCTGCCCCGCTTCAACTGCCATCTCGATGGCCTGCGGGAGCAACTCGTCAAACTCCGCATCAGTGCCCTCCGCGCCTTCTTCTGCCCCGCTGTATTCCGGCTGATCTGCTTTCTCAACATACTCCATCATGTCCAGGTTGTATTCTGCCTTGTTTCGGCTCCTGATGTATTGAGCCGTCTGTTCCACGTCCTTGTCCGTCACAAAGCAGCCCTGGATGCGGATGGGTTCCCTGGCGGAGGATCGGTAGAGCATGTCGCCGTACCCCAGCAGTTTTTCCGCCCCGACCTCGTCCAGGATGGTCTTGCTGTCAAAGGATGAGCTGACCCTGAACGCGATCCGTCCGGGGATGTTCGCCTTGATGACGCCGGTGATGATGTTGACAGAGGGGCGCTGCGTCGCCATGATCAGGCAGATGCCTGCGGCCCTGGCTTTCGCGGTGATGCGCTTGATGTGGTCTTCGATCAGTTTGCCGCTGGTCGTCATCAGGTCCGCCATCTCGTCCACGATCACGATGATCCGGGGCAGCGGATCTTCATCAGGTCCAAGCTTCCTGTTGTAGGCGTCCAGATTTCTGACCCCTGCGTCCACCAGGATCTGATACCGTTCATCCATCAACCTGCAAATATAGTCCAGGGCCGCCGCAGTCTTCTTTGGATCCGTGATGACGGGCATCAGCAGGTGCGGAACGTCGTTGTACGGCTGCAGCTCCACAAACTTCGGGTCGATCATCACCATGCGGACGTTGCGCGGAGAGGCACGGTAGAGCATGCTGCAGATGATGCTGTTGATGCAGACGGATTTGCCGCTTCCCGTCGCGCCCGCGATGAGCAGGTGCGGCATGTCCATCAGCTCACAGACGATCGGGGTGCCGGTGATATCCTTCCCAAGCGCGACGGCGGTCGGGGACGTCGTTTCCATCATTCGCTGGGAAGAAA
>CAUJDI010000061.1 GCA_963169565.1 Bacillota bacterium
TCCTCGGCCGGCATGCCCAGGATGCCGGAAGACCGCTTCAGGATCTGGGCCAGTTCATCAGGTGAGTACAGCTCCAGCCGGAACACCATGCCGAAACGGTCCCTCAGGGGCGCGGATAGCTGGCCTGCCCTGGTGGTCGCCCCGATGAGGGTGAACCTGGGCAGATCCAACCGCATGGAGCGGGCCGTGGGGCCCTTGCCGATCATGATGTCCAGGGCGAAGTCCTCCATCGCGGGGTAGAGAACCTCCTCAACCGCGCGGGAAAGCCTGTGGATCTCATCGATGAAGAGGACGTCCCCGGGGCTGAGGTTGGTCAGGATGGCGGCCAAATCGCCCGGCCGGTCGATCGCGGGTCCGGACGTGATCCGGATGTTCTGGCCCATCTCCGAGGCTACGATGCACGCCAGCGTGGTTTTCCCAAGCCCGGGAGGTCCGTAGAGCAACATGTGGTCCAGCGCGTCCCGGCGCTTCAGCGCAGCCTTGATATAGATGTTCAGGTTCTGTTTCACCGCGTCCTGCCCGACGTATTCACGAAGGGTCTTCGGGCGCAGGGATAGGTCGATGTCCCTGTCTTCTTCCCGATAGCTGCTCATCAAAAGACGGTCGTCCTGCATACCTTATCCCTTCATCATCCCGCGAAGCGCCAGGCGGACCAGTTCGTCCGCCTGCAGATCGGAAGCGCCCTGGCTGGCTCTGGAGACCGCCATGGCGGCCTCGCTCTGGCTGTATCCCAGCGACTGGAGTGCCAGGATCGCTTCACCGGCGACGCCGGAGGCGCTCGGCCCGGTGAAACCGGAAACACCCGAGAGCCCGCCCGAGAAATCATCCTTTGACAGCCGGTCCTTGAGTTCCAGCGCGATGCGCTGCGCGGTCTTTTTACCGATGCCGGGCGCGCGGGTCAGCATCTGGAGGTCCTCGGTGAGGATCGCCAGGGTCAGGTCTTTGAGCGGCATGCTGCTGAGCACGCTCAGCGCGCTGCGCGGACCGATGCCGGTGACGGAAGTCAGGCTCAGGAACATGCCGCGCTCCTCCCTGGAAGCGAAGCCGAAGAGTTCCAGCGCGTCCTCCCTGACGCTCAGCCAGGTGTAGATTCGGATGAACTCTCCGATCGGAGGCGACGCCATCATGGCGGCCTGGGTGCAAAGCACCTGGTACCCGACTCCCTGCACGTTCAGGACCAGCTCATTCCCGCTTTTTTCTGCGACGATGCCTTCAAGAAAAGCGTACATATCGACCCCTTATTTCATTAGGTGAAGGCTGCCGAACCGGCCCGCCTGGCAATGCGTCAGCGCCGCGGCGACCGCGTCCGCCGCGTCATCCGGGCGTGGATGCTCGGGCAGCTTGAGGATCAGCCTGACCATCTGCTGCACCTGCTGTTTGTCCGCGCTGCCGTAGCCTACGACCGCCTGCTTGATCTGCATGGGGGTGTACTCATACAGGTTCTCCGTGTGACGGGCGCAGCGCGCCACCGCGACGCCGCGCGCGGCGCCGACAGTGAAGGCGGTGGTGACGTTTTTGGCAAAAAACAGTTGTTCAAACACGATGGCGTCCGGCTGATAGGTTTCCAGCAGCGCCTGGACCGCCTGGTCGATCTGCAGCAACCTCTGAGGCAGGGGCGTCTCCGGCAGGGTTTCGATAATGCCGCAGGAGACGAAACGCGGGTCGTTCCTGTCTGTCCGGATGAGTCCCCATCCCATGGTCGCCAGGCCGGGATCTATCCCCAAAATCCGCATCAGGAACCCCCTTTTGTTAGGTATCTTAAGCGATGCCGCTGTCCTTGTCAAACAAGGGAACCCCTGTGTCAGGAAGCCATCTCTTCACCATGTCCTCCACGTGCCGGCGGGCCAAAGCAGCCTCCCTCGCCGTGTCCAGCTCGCTCTTCGGATCCTCTCCCATGAGGCCCAGAAACTGGCTGACCTTCAGCCCAAGCGCATCCTGCATCAGGCTGTCCGAGCCGCCGGGGCTGACCAGATAATAACACAGGAGTGAATCCTTCTGACCGATCCGGTGCGCGCGGTCCTCCGCCTGGGAGTGCACGGCCGGGGACCAGTCCAGTTCCCCGAATACTACGCAGGTGGCGCGCTGGAGGTTCAGCCCGGACGCCGCCCGGAGGGAGACGCAGCAAAGGTCAGTCTTCCCGTCCATGAACCGTTTCACGCCCGTTTCCTTGGAAGCCGCAGTCTCCCGGCCTGTGATGAAGGCCGGGGAGAAGCGCTTCAGCTCCGAATGGTATACATCCATGACCGCATGGTGATGGGCAAACAGAAGGACCTTTTCACCCGATTCGAGCAGGGCGCGAACGAACTGCGTCACGAACAGCGCCTTGGCGACACCGCTCGCCTGCCGTTCCCCGACGGACAGCCTGTTTTCCATTAAGGCGCGCCGGGAGGGCGCGTAGGACTGCTGCTCCGCCCACTGACGAAGGTCCCTCACCACCGGGTGCATCAACTTTTGAAACAGCGCGTCGTCCGTGTCGATCGTCTGGACGAGCCGCCGCTTGTCCGGCAGCTCCGGAAGGACTTCCTTTTTGGTGCGCCTGAGCATCAGCCCCTCCCGCCTCAGGTGCTCGCCCAGCCAGTCCGGATGGATGACCACGGCGTTGCCATAGCCGTAGCACCATTCGCGCGTGAAGGATTCCCAGTCGCCCAGAAGATGATAGTCCAGGATGTTCACCACGTTCCATATCTCGCCGCCGAGGTTGTAGATCGGCGTACCGGACAGGCCGTACACCCGCTCGCAGGCGTTGGCCAGAAGGCTGGCCGCGCTGTATTTCTCTGTGCCGCTGCGGCGTAATTCCTGGATCTCGTCAAAGATGACCGCCTTGAACCGCATCTCCGGCAGGGCGTCCTTCCATCCTCTCAGGAGAAGGTAATGGATCAGGTAGACGTCCGCCTGGGGCAGGGGCTGTGTCTTCAGCCCCCGAATGACGTGGATCACAGGCGGCCTGTTCCGGATGGACAGAAAGCGCGGGATCTCGCTCTTCCAGTTGCTGACCAGGTGCGGCGGGACGACGATCATCACGGGAAAGCTGTCCAGGGAAGCCAGCGCGGCCAGGGACTGGACCGTCTTGCCCAGGCCCATCTCATCCGCCAGCAGCGCGCGGCCCGTGTGGCACAGCCAGCTGGCGCCGTATTGCTGAAAGGGGCGCAGGACGCCTTGGAAAGTGCCGTGAGGATCATGATAGGACGGGGGACTTGCCCGGAAAACCTCTTGCCGGATGCTGTACAGGCGTGCGTCGTCCAGTGCTTTCTGCCAGCGGTCCTGATCATTCGGCAGGACCGCGAGCGGATACCGCATCATCAGCCAGTTCAGCTCACCCACAAGCCTCCTGTGAGCGGCAAAACGCGCGATGCCGCGCTTGCCGGAATCAGATCCCGGGAACAGGCGCTTGGCGAGCTCCGTGACCGCGGGGTCGCCCTTGATGGCCCAGTATTTCCCTCTGGACTGATAGGACAAGGTGCCGAAGACCCGGCCTTGATGCCCAACCGGGCGCAGATATGCGGGCAGAACGTCCGTTTCCTGGGCCGTTTTCTCAGGCGGCACTTCTGTCGGAATGATTTCCGGGAGAATCTCCGGCTTTACGGAAGGGCTGATCCCGTCAGGCGCGGCGATCCCCCAAAGCCGGGAAAGGCTGACGACCCGGAGCGGTTTTCCAAGCAGCGTTTCCGGCATCCCGGGATCGCGCTCGCAGATGATCACCAGGGCGGACAACATCGGGGAGGCAAGATAGCGGACAGCCTGCGCGGTGAGCGCTTTCAGGTTCGGTTTTGATCGCTTGATCTCTATCCCGATGCCGGACAAAAGAAAATCGATCCGGCACCTCGGCGCGACCATGACCTCGTGCCGGAATGAAAAGCCTGCTTGATGAAACGCGTCTGATACGAGGGCGTGAAGGCCGCTTTCACTTTGGACCACCGGCGCTCTGATGGATTGGACCGCCTCCAGGACCGTTTCCAGCGTCAATCCCATGCGCCCTCCACGACAGTTTTTTACGCAAACATTATAGCTTGTGACGAAAATGTTTACAACGTGTTTATATCTGACCCTTGCCGGGTAGGACACTATTTGTTAGGATGGAAACACTCATGAACGGGGGGTCTGAATGAGCAGGAGAAAGACGGCTTTCATCATCGCGGCAGTCCTTTTGATCGGAATCCTTGGCGTCAACGCTGAAATCGGGCGCCTTTACATAGTCGATTCACCGAGCCTGATACGGCCTGGAAAAACGGAAAAGATCGTCTTCTTCTCCCCCCATGCGGGCGAGGGCAGCCTTGCGCTTGCCGACCCGTCCGGAAATCCTGTCAGCATCATTTATGGCGGCTTTGAAGCGTCGCAGGGCGAAAACAGCTTGACCTGGAACGGCCTTGACAGGGATATGAGCCCGGTAAAGCCTGGTCAGTACGTGCTGAATGTAAACGTGGACGGCGAGACGGCCAGCCAGGGGATCCTGCTGGGCGAACCCGCGCCGCAGATCACGCAGCTGATGTTCAATGACGCCCGGATCGTCCCGGGCAAGGGATGGGGGCTGTCCGCGCGGGTCAATATGCCGGGCGAGCTGATCGTGGTCTTTCACGTCGCAGATCTTGTATATGAGATCTACCACGATAAGGTAGAAGAAGGTGCCGTTTCCTTAAGCTGGGACGGGCTGATCGAAGGGAAGGAGCCGCCGCCCGGCCGGCATACCATGTCTGTTGTGTTCTTCGATGAAACGGGCTTCCCGGCCAATCAGCAGCACATCATGCTGGAAGTGACAGACCGTCCGACGCCGGAACCGACCCCGGCTGTAACGCCGGAAGTCACCGCGGCACCCACTCCGGAAGCCAGGCATTATACTGTGCCCACCGCGCAGGAAGTGCCGGATGAACTGCTCGGAAGCAGCTTCTGGAAGCTGCCGGTGGGCGAATGGAACGAGGAAGCCATCTGGAAGGTGATGCTGCAGCCGATCACCGTGCTGTGGGGCGAGGACCAAAGGGAGACCTACAAGCTGCGCGCGGCCAAGGACGACAGCCTGAAGAGGGAGAATATCATTGGCGAGATCACCTATGAGTCTCAGGGCGTGAACGTCATCGAGCAGAGCGACGACGGCTGGTCACTGGTGGAGGCGTACAACTCCTCCTACGGCCCTGACAACAGAACCCGCAGGGGGTATGGGGATACGGACGATCTGATCCGCGGCTACGTGCGGACCAGTGTGCTGAAGACCATTACGCCGAGGGATGATTACGCAATCCTCATCGACAAGCTTAAACAGCGGCTGTCCGTCTTCAGGGAAGGGAAGCTCTTTACCGAACTGATCATCTCCACCGGCGTCCCCACCAGGCAGCAACCCTGGAATGAGACGCCGTCTGGAGAATTTCTCATGGTCAGCCGCGTGGGCGAGTTCTACGCCGGCAACCTGGTCTGCCGCATGGCGATGCGCATCAACGGAGGCTCACTGATCCACGAAGTGCCCTACATCGTCAATGAGAAGACCGGATACTGGGACTATTCCTCCCAGGAGGCCCAGCTTGGAAAAAAGGCCAGCCATGGCTGCATCCGCGTCCAGCGTGTCAACAACGCGGACGGCATCAACATGACCTGGCTGTGGAATAACATCAAGACCAACACCAAAGTGCTCGTGTGGGACGATTTCCCCGGGCGCTATTACGAATATCCCGAAAACGACCTCGCCCTGTTTTATAATCCCCAGGGCGGCAAGTACTATCACCTTGACCGGAACTGCTCCAGCATCAAGGACAGGTTCCTGCCGCTGCCGGGCGAGATGAGATATGATGAGCTGGACAGCGATGCTTTCAGGAAGCTGGCCCCCTGCCCGTACTGCAACCCGCCGCTGAAGATCTCCGAGATCGACAGGATCAACAGGGACAACGGCTTCTGATCAAACGCCCGGACACACAAAGACACATGTTGCGCGGCAAAGCCGGAACCTGTATACTGTGGACAGGCGGATTGGATCCCATAGGAGGTCGAAGATGGAGTTCAAGATAAAAAACGAGATCGGCACCATCTACATTTCTGAAGAGGTGATGCTCAAGGTCGTCGGTTACGCGACCCTGGAGTGTTACGGCATTGTCGCCATGTCATCCAAGCGCGCCAAAGACGGGCTGGTGGAATGGCTCGGGCGGGAGAACCTCAGCCGCGGCGTTCAGCTGCGCGCGGTCGATGACATGATCGACGTCGACCTGTACATCGTCGTTGAATACGGGATTTCCGTCACAGCTGTCTGCACATCCATCAAGGAAGTCGTGCGATACAAGCTGGAAAGCATGACCGGTGTCAAGGTGCGCAACGTGAATATCACAGTTGAGGGAATCCGCGTCTGACAAAGGCGGGTTCGGAGGGGAATAAATGCCGGATTATCGTCTGATCGACGCCAGCACGCTTCGGGAGATGGTCATAGCGGGCGCGACGCTTTTGGAAAGGAACCGTGAGGCCGTCAACGCGCTCAACGTGTTCCCGGTCCCCGACGGCGACACGGGCACGAACATGTCCCTGACCATGATTTCCGCTGTCCGTGAGATGAACGGCCGGGAGAACACCTCCATCAGCCAAATGGCGGAAGCGCTCTCCAAAGGCGCGCTTCGCGGCGCGAGGGGCAACTCCGGGGTGATCCTGTCGCAGCTGTACCGCGGCTTTTCAAAAGCCCTGGCGGACAAGCAAACGGTCAATCCTGTCGAATTCGCGGCCGCATTGAAAGCCGGCGCCGATACGGCTTACAAGGCCGTCATGAAACCCAAGGAAGGAACGATCCTGACGGTGGCCCGCGTGATCGCCGACGACGCGATGCGGCAGGCTGAGCAGGATCCTGAAAGCTTTACCGAGTTGTTCCAGGTGATCCTGAAAAGCGGGGAAAGCATCCTCAAGCGCACCCAGGAGATGCTGCCCGCCCTGACGCAGGCCGGTGTGGTGGACGCAGGCGGACGCGGCCTGCTTTTGCTTTATGCGGGATATTCCGCCGTCATCAGCGGCGAGCCGATCGAGGACCTGCTGGTCGACATGAGCGGGGACAGCGCAGCGGAGACTGAGTTTGTCGATGATCATAACCTCCTGGAGGAGATCAAGTTCGCCTACTGTACGGAGTTTTTTATCCAGCAGATCAGGCCGGATGCCGGGGATGAGGATATTTCCCTGTTCAGGCGCAGGCTTTCACGGCTCGGGGACTGTGTGCTGGTGGTCGGGGACACGCAGCTGGTCAAGGTCCACGTCCACACAAACGATCCGGGAAAGGCGCTTCAGCACGCGCTGACACTGGGCGAACTCAACGGGCTGAAGATCGAGAATATGCTACAGCAGCGGCGCGACCTTGACAGTCAGAAGCAGCAGGTGAAGGAAGAAAAGGAATACGGGTTCGTCGCGGTGTCACAGGGCAGCGGATTTTCCGAAATCTTCAAGGATCTGGGCGTCGACTGCATCGTCGAGGGCGGGCAGACCATGAATCCGAGCATCGAGGACATCAAGAAGGCCCTTGACAGCGTTCATGCCAGGAACATCTTCATCCTGCCCAACAACGGGAACATCACCCTGGCTGCCCAGCAGGCGGCGGAACTGTGCGACAAAAAGGTCTTTGTGCTGCCGACCAAGAACGTCGCGATGGGCATCGCGGCGGTCATCGCGTTCCAGCCGGAAGACACGCCGGAGGAGAACAGCGAACGGATGGATGAGGCGGCGCAGAAAGTCCGCACCGGCATGGTCACCTTCGCCGTGCGGGACACTGACCTTGAGGGCATGCATATCAAGGAAGGAAGCATCATCGGGCTGAACAACGGACGCGTCACCGTCAACAGCCAGTCGGCGGAAGAGGCGGCCCTTGCGCTGATGAAGGAGATCGTCACGGAAGACGACGGCCTGATCACGATCTATTACGGCGAGAAAACAAAGGGAGAGGACGCGAAAGCGCTCCGGGATGAAATAGAGGAGCTGTTTCCATTCTGCGACGTGGAGGTCCACCGGGGCGGGCAGCAGCTGTACTTCTACCTGTTATCGGTAGAATAAGGGGGACCGGTTTTTCGGGAAGCTGCCAATTTGGCAGCTTTTTTCAGGAGGTGTCATGCTGAAGCTGGAAGAATTGCGCGGCCTTGGTCCAAAACGGCTTGCGTCACTGCATGAGGCCGGTATTTTCAGCGTGGAAGACCTCCTTGATTTCCTCCCCAAAGGGTATCTCAACGCGAAAGACCCGAAGCCGCTTTCCGCTGCAAGACCCGGCGAGAACTGCCTGACGGGCAGGATCAAAAGCAAACCGAGCCTTCAGTATTACGGCGGGCGCAGCATCGTGCGCGCCGTGCTGGAAGAGGAAGGATTTCTCCTGGGCGCACTTTGGTTCAACCAACCCTGGATGGCGCGGCAGCTGGCCCCCGGGCAGCAGGTCATCCTTCTGGGATCTGTCCGTGGATACAAGGGGAAATTGAGCCTGATCAACCCGAAGGTGCTCCGGGAAAGGGGCATCACGCCGCAGTACAAACCCCTGCCCGGCCTGCCCGGCAAGGTGTTTTCCAGCCTTGTCAGGCAGGCGCTTGATCAGGCGGATACCGCCAAAACTGAGAGCCTCCCGGCATCTTTTCTGAATCAGCATTCGCTCATACTCAAAGCGGAAGCCTGGCGGATGGCGCACTTCCCCGATAACGAGAGGGAGATCGCGCTGGCGAAGCGCAGGCTCGCCTTTGAGAACCTGCTGCTGTATCAGATCGCCCTTCGGCTTTCATCGCCTCGCGGACAGAGAGGGCCGGCAATGCGGAAGGATCACTCATTTACCGAGCAGTTCTGGGAGAAGATGCCGTTCGCGCCCACTGCAGCCCAGCGGAGAACCCTTTCAGAGACCATTGCCGACATGTCGGGGGATGAGCCGATGCGCCGCCTGGTCCAGGGCGACGTGGGCAGCGGGAAGACCGCAGTCGCCTTCGGCGCGGCGTTTTTCGCGGTTCAAAACGGATACCAGTGCGCATTGATGGCGCCGACGGAGCTGCTGGCCAGGCAGCATTATGAGACCGCTGCAAGGATGTTCACGCCGTTTGGCATGCGATGCGGCCTGTTGACCGGCTCGATGCGCGCCGGGGAAAAGCGGG
The DNA here is from genome assembly GCA_963169565.1 of Bacillota bacterium. Taxonomy (GTDB): domain Bacteria; phylum Bacillota; class Clostridia; order Christensenellales; family Aristaeellaceae; genus UBA6115. The sequence goes on from CAUJDI010000061.1 coordinate 9,060, forward strand.
AAGCGCTTGAAAAAATCAGGGAAGGGGACTGGGAACTGGTCATCGGCACCCACGCGCTGATCAGCCAGGGTGTACAGTACCATAGGCTCGGGCTGGTCATCACCGATGAGCAGCATCGTTTCGGCGTGCGCCAGCGCCAGAGACTGGCAGGCAAGGCCGGGGAGGAGTGGACGCCGCATATGCTGGCCCTTTCCGCGACGCCGATCCCGCGCTCGCTTGCTCTGGTTCTGTACGGCGACCTGAAGGTGAGCATATTGGATGAACTTCCGCCCGGCAGGCAGCCTGTCAGAACGAGGATCGTCCCTGAGAGCAGGCGCCAGGGCCTGTACCGCTATATCAGGGAGAAGGCGGAAGCGGGCGAGCAGAGCTACCTGGTCTGTCCCCTGGTCGAGGAGAGCGAGGGGTCAGAAAGGAAATCAGCCCTCAGCATGTATCAGCAGCTGAAGGATGGGCCGCTGTGCGGCGTGCCTGTCGCGCTGGTCTACGGAGAACAGCAGGCGGAGGAAAAGGAGAGCGCTCTATCCGAGTTTTACAGCGGGCGGGCGAAGGTGTTGGTCTCCACGACCGTGATCGAGGTCGGCATGGACGTGCCGGAGGCCACGACGATGGTCGTTGAGGACGCGGACGTGTTCGGCCTGGCGCAGCTGCATCAGCTGCGCGGCAGGGTCGGGAGGGGAGAGAAGGAAAGCTGGTGCTTCCTGTTGGGGGAAGCAAATGAACGGCTGGAGACCCTGACCAGGACCAACGACGGCTTCATGATCGCGGAGAAGGACCTTGAGCTCAGGGGGCCGGGG
>CAUJDI010000062.1 GCA_963169565.1 Bacillota bacterium
TCCGTCTTTACATCCCCCGCCTTTTCGTTTATCCTTTCCTGCGGAAATGAGCGTTGACAGGAGGACTGCATGGGCGATAACGTATTCATCTTCGGACATCCCCTGATCCAGCACAAGGTATCTCTCCTGAGGGACAAAAACACCTCGATGAAGGATTTCCGCGACCTGGTTGATGAGATCTCCATGCTGATGGTGTATGAGATCACCAAGGATTTTCCGCTGGTGGAAGTGGAGATCGAAACGCCGATCGCAAAAACCAAAACAAAGGTGCTGTCCGACCGCAAGGTCTCCCTGGTGCCCATCCTGCGCGCGGGCATCGGCATGGTCCGGGGGATCCAGCAGCTGCTGCCCAATGCCCGTGTAGGCCATATCGGGCTCTACCGCGACCATGAGACCCAGCTGCCTGTTGAGTATTACTGCAAACTGCCGCAGGACATCGCCGAGAGCACCGTCATCGTGCTGGACCCCATGTTTGCCACCGGCGGCAGCATCGCGGCGGCGCTGCGCATCCTCTTCAACCGCGGCTGCACGGACATCCGTCTGGTGTGTATCGTGGCGGCCCGCCGGGGCGTGGAGCGCATCTCCTCGGAGTTCCCGGACGTGAAGATCTACTGCGCGGCCTTTGACGAGGAGCTCAACGCCAACGCCTACATCGTGCCAGGCCTTGGGGACGCAGGCGACCGGCTGTTCGGCACAAAATAGGCAAAGACTCAGCCCTCGGGGGCTTTTTTCTTGTCCTTGACCGGCGAAGCGTTTCGCGTTCTGAGGCAATCGGATCCGGAAACGGGTCGAGCAAGTATCGCTTCCTGCAGTGCGTTCATCCGCAGGACGGATGTCCGGGGAATGATCACCGAGGGGCCAGGGTTCGGCGGCGTGGCTTGCCTGTGCCGCCGTCAGGATGAAAAGTGTATTCCGGCTTAAGGCCATCCGGATCCCGGAATCGTGCCGGAAGGCCGATGGCCGGAAAAGGATTGAGCGGAACGGGACCTTTGCGGTGAATCAGGCAGAGATGTTTCCATAATATATGAGAGCGTCCGGGCGGATCGTCCGGGCGCTTTTTCCTTCCGGGGCGGAACCGGCCTTCTGCGCCGCCAACACGGAAACCGGGCCGCAATGTCAACGCGGTAAGTCATGTTCTGTGCCCTTTTTAAAAACAGGCGGAATTTGATACTCCCGATAGAGTGGACCGAAAGCCGAGCGCCGACAGCATGATATGTGCTGTAATACTGACGCTTTTGTTTCAACGATCTGCAGGAATTGATGAAAAAAATGCAAAATTCTTCTTGCATTTTATTTTCATCTTGGATATAATCCCTCTGCTGTCTGTTTATTGGGATGAAGCGATAGGTTGCCGCCCCGGCCTTGGGCGGGTCATTACCGCGGACCATGCCCGACAATCGGGCGACGGACTCACAGGCCGGGCGGCACAGGCCCGGCGGCAGGACAGAGCGCCTGCCATGAGTACGATCTTAAAGGAGGAACTCTAATGGCCAGCCAGAAGATCCGCATCAAGCTCAAGGCGTATGAGCATCACCTGATCGATCAGTCCGCCGAGCGCATCGTGGAAACCGCCAAGCGCACCGGCGCCAGGGTATCCGGCCCCGTGCCGCTGCCGACCGACAAGGAGATCATCACCATCCTGCGCGCCCCCCACAAGTACAAGGACAGCCGGGAGCAGTTCGAGCGCAGGACGCACAAGCGCCTGATCGATATCCACAGCCCGACTTCCCGCACCGTGGACGCCATGATGAAGCTTGATCTTCCCGCCGGCGTCGAGATCGAAATCAAACTCTAAGGCAGGAGGCATCCATCATGAAAAAAGCGATTCTTGGCAAGAAACTGGGGATGACCCAGCAGTTTTTGCCGGACGGACGCCTGGTGCCCGTGACGGTCGTCCAGGCCGGTCCCTGCACCGTTGTGCAAAAGAAAACCATCCAGCGGGACGGGTATGAAGCCCTCCAACTGAGTTTTGACGAGTATCCCGAAGATCGCGCCAGGAAACTGGTCAACAAACCCGCCGCCGGGCATTTCAAGCGCGCCGGCGTCGCCCCCGCGCGCCATCTGCGTGAGTTCCGCCTGGCCGACATCTCCGGATACGAAGTGGGGCAGACCCTCTCCTGCGCGCAGTTCGTTCCGGGCGAGCTCATCGACGTGACCGGAACCAGCAAGGGGCACGGCTTCACGGGCGTCATCTACCGCTGGAACCAGCACCGCGGACCCATGGCCCACGGCTCCAAGTACCACCGCGGCGTCGGCTCCATGAGCGCCAACTCCGACCCTTCCCGCGTGTTCAAGAACAAGCACATGTCCGGACAGTACGGCGTGGAGCGGGTGACGGTGCAGAACCTGGAGATCGTCGGCGTGGACGCCGAGCGCAACCTGCTGCTCATCAAGGGCGCCGTGCCCGGCCCCAATAAGGGACTGCTGCTCTTGCGCGATGCGTGCAAAGCCTGAACTGGAGGAGGAAATCAGCAATGCCGACTATTCCCGTGTTGAACATGCAAGGAGAGCAGGCGGGCGAACTGACCCTGAGCGATGAAGTGTTCGGGATCAAGCCCAACGTCGCCGCCATGCATCTGGTCGTTCGCTCCATCCTGGCCAACAGGCGCCAGGGCACCCAAAGCGCGCTTACCCGCGGCATGGTCCGCGGCGGCGGCCGGAAGATCTACCGTCAGAAGGGCACCGGGCGCGCCCGCCACCACAGCAACCGCGCGCCGCAGTTCCGCCACGGCGGCGTGGTGTTCGCCCCCCAGCCCCGCGATTACGTGGTCCGCGTGCCGCGCAAGGTGCGACGTCTGGCCATGCGGTCTGCCCTGTCAGCCAAGCTGGCTGCCGGCAACATGATCGTGCTGGACAGCATCTCCCTTCCGGAGGCCAAGACCCGCCTGATGGTCAAGCTCCTCAGCGGGCTGGGCATCGAAAAGACCTGCCTGCTGGTGATGCAGGATCGCAACGAGGCCGTGCAGCGTGCCGGGCGCAACATCAAGGCACTCACGGACACCGCCGCCGATTCCGTCAACGTCTATGACATCCTGCGCGCGGACAAGCTGGTGCTGACCAAGGACGCTGTGATGGCCATTGAGGAGGTTTACGCGTCATGAAAAACCCCCACGACATCATCCGCCGCCCCGTCCTGACCGAAAAGGGTTATGACGGCATCGCGGAGAAGAAATACGTCTTTGAAGTGGACATCAACGCCAACAAGATTGAGATCAAGCAGGCGCTGGAAGCGGTGTTCAAGGACATCAAGGTGAAGCGGGTCAACACCCTGCGCGTCCTGGGCAGGATCAAGCGCCAGGGCAAGAGTCAGGGGCGTACGCCTGAGGTGAAGAAAGCCTATGTCACGCTGACGGACGACTCCAAGCCGATCGAGTTCTTCGAAGGCATGGTTTAAGGAGGAGGAAGCAGAATGGCAATCCGCATTTATAAACCCACCTCGCCCGCACGCCGCTTCATGACGGTGAACGCGTATGAGGAGATCACCAAGAGCAAGCCCGAGAAGGCGCTTGTCCAGATCAAGAGGAAGAACGCCGGCCGCAACAGCCAGGGGAAGATCACCGTCCGCCATCAGGGCGGCGGCAACAGGCAGAAGTACCGTGTGATCGATTTCAAGCGCAACAAGCTGCAGGTCCCGGCGAAGGTCGCCGCGATCGAATACGATCCCAACCGTTCGGCCTTCATCGCCCTGCTGCACTACCTTGACGGCGAAAAGCGCTACATCCTGGCGCCCGTCGGCCTGAAGCCCGGCGACACCGTGGTGGCGGGCGAAGGCGCCGACATCAAGCCCGGCAACGCCATGCCGCTTTCCTCGATCCCGACCGGCACGCTCATCCACAACCTGGAAGTGCGCCCCGGCGCAGGCGGGCAGCTGGTCCGCTCGGCCGGCGTGTACGCCCAGCTGATGGCCAAGGAAGGCGACTTCGCGCAGGTGCGCCTGCCCTCCGGGGAGATCAGGAAGCTGCCGCTTCAGGCTCAGGCGACCATCGGCACGGTGGGCAACACCGACCATGAGAACATCCGGATCGGCAAAGCCGGGCGCAAGCGTCACATGGGCATCCGCCCGACGGTCCGCGGCGTGGTCATGAACCCTGTGGACCACCCCCACGGCGGCGGCGAAGGCAAGTCCCCCATTGGGTTGCCTGCCCCCATGACACCCTGGGGCAAACCTACGCGCGGCGTGAAGACGCGTAAGCACAAGAAGTACTCCAACCGTCTGATCGTCAAGCGCATCAACGACAAGTAAGCCCTGAAGGATGAAAGGAGGCCCCATCAAAGCATGAGCCGCTCAGTAAAAAAAGGACCTTTTGTTGATCAGAAGCTCCTGAATCGTGTTGAAGAATTGAACAAGGCGGGCAAGAAGAACGTATTGAAGACCTGGTCCCGCGCCAGTACCATCTTCCCGGACTTTGTCGGCCACACCATCGCCGTGCATGACGGGCGCAAGCACGTTCCCGTGTACGTGACCGAGGACATGGTCGGGCACAAGCTGGGTGAATTCGCCCCCACCCGCACCTTCCGCGGCCACGCGGGCGAGAAGAAGACGGAACGCAAATAAGGCGAAAGGAGAGCAATATGGCAAGCAACACGCGTGACAAGAAAAAGCTTCACCAGGAACATGACGAGAAAAGACCCCATGCGCACGTCAGGCATGTCCGCATCTCCTCGCGCAAGGCTACGCTGATCATCGACCAGGTGCGCGGCAAGGGCCTGGATGAGGCGCTGGCGATCCTGAAGCTCACCCCGCACGTCGCCTCGCCCGTGCTGTACAAGCTGATTTCCAGCGCGGCCGCCAATGCGGTGAACAACCAGGAGATGGATCGTGATTCCCTGTATGTCGCTGAAATCTATGCCAATCCCGGGCCGACGCTCAAACGCTTCAAGGCGCGCTCCCGCGGAAGCGCTTCGCCGATCCTGAGGCGGACCAGCCACTTCAGCGTCGTGCTGGACAAGAGATAAGGGAGGTTTCAGCAATGGGTCAGAAAGTCAATCCCCACGGCGCCCGCGTCGGAGTCATCTTTGACTGGAGCACGCGCTGGTATACCGACAGGAAATCCTTTGCCGGCTTCCTGCTGGAGGACTACAAGCTCCGCGAGACGCTCAAGAAGAAGTATTACGCAACCGGCGTGAGCCGCATCGATATTGAACGCAGCGCAGCGCGCATGACCGTCAACCTCTTCACCGGCAAGCCCGGCATGATCATCGGCCGCGGCGGCAAAGGCATCGAAGAGCTGAAGGCCTTTGTCGAAAAGCTCCTGGGACATCCGGTGACCATCAACGTCATCGAGATCAAGAACCCGGACCTTGATGCGCAGCTGGTGGCGGAGAACATCGCCCAGCAGCTGGAGCGGCGCATTTCTTTCCGCCGCGCCATCAAGCAGAGCATCCAGCGCACCATGCGCGCCGGCGCCAAGGGCATGAAGGCCGCGGTGGCAGGCCGGCTGGGCGGCGCGGACATTGCCCGCAACGAGCAGTACCACGAAGGGTCCATACCGCTGCAGACCCTGCGCGCCAACATCGATTACGGCTTCGCGGAAGCCAAGACCACCTACGGCCGTTTGGGTGTGAAGGTGTGGATCTACAAAGGTCAGGTCCTTCCCCAGGCGAAGAACAAGGCCGCCAGGAACCCCGAAGGAGGCAAGTAACCATGTTGATGCCAAAGCGTGTCAAGCACCGCAAGCAGTTCCGCGGCCGCATGAAGGGCAAGGCCCATCGCGGCAACGTGATCGCCTATGGCGATTTCGGACTGGTGGCGCTGGACCCATGCTGGGTGACCAGCCAGCAGATCGAGGCCGCTCGTATCGCGCTCACCCGCTATACCAAGCGAGGCGGACAGGTCTGGATCAAGATTTTCCCTGACAAGCCCGTCACGGAGAAGCCCGCCGAGACCCGAATGGGTTCCGGCAAAGGCTCCCCGGAATATTGGGTGGCCGTGGTCAAGCCCGGCCGGGTGCTGTTTGAGGTGGGCGGCATCGACGAGGCGACGGCCCGTGAAGCGCTCCGCCTGGCCTCGACAAAGCTGCCGCTGAGGACCAAGGTGTGTTCCAAGGCACAGCTTGATCAGACAATTGGTGGTGAAAACTGATGAAGATGAGTGAATTCCTGGCCATGAAACCGGAAGAGCTGGCCGCAAAGATCGCCGAGCTGAAGACCGAGCTGTTCAATCTGCGCTTCAGGCTCGCCACCGGACAGCTGGAGAACACGATGCAGATCCAGGTCGTCAAGCGGGACATCGCCCGAGCGATGACGGCCCAGACCCAGGCAGCCAAACAGGCAACCCGATAAACCGGAAAGGAGGCAAGTTCCATGTCTGAAAACCAGGAGAACAACAGGGGCAACCGCAAGACCCGCGTAGGCGTGGTCACAAGCGACAAGATGGACAAGACCATCGTGGTGTCCATCCACAGCCGCTACGCGCATCCGATGTATGGAAAGATCGTCGGACACACCAAGAAATTCAAGGCGCATGACGAGGAGAATGCCTGCGGTATCGGGGATACCGTCCGGATCATGGAGACCAGACCTCTGTCCAAGGACAAGTGCTGGCGCCTGGTCGAAATCATCAGCAAAGCGAAGTAATCCACAGCCGTGGCGATGGGCCATGGCGCAGGCATAAAAGGAGGAACCCCGTATGATTCAGCCGCAAACACGGCTTAAGGTGGCCGACAACTCCGGCGCCAAGGAGATCATGTGCATCCGGGTGCTGGGCGGATCGTTCCGCCGCTCCGGGTCCATCGGCGACGTGATCGTTGCCAGCGTGAAAACCGCGGTGCCCGGCGGCCAGGTCAAAAAGGGCGAAGTGGTGCGCGCTGTCATCGTCCGCGTGGTCAAGCAGAACCGCAGGACGGACGGCTCCTACATTCGCTTTGACGACAATGCCGCCGTCATCATCAACGAGCAGAAACAGCCCCGCGGGACCCGCATCTTCGGGCCGGTCGCCCGCGAGCTGCGCGAGAAGAACTATATGAAGATCGTATCCCTCGCGCCTGAAGTGCTGTAAGGAGAAGACATGATGAAAGTACACGTGAAAACCAAGGACGAGGTCATCGTCATCTCCGGCAAGGACAAAGGGGTGAAGGGCAAGGTCCTGGCCGTCAGCCCCAAAGCCGGCCGCGTGACAGTCGAGGGTGTGGCCGTCGTCACAAAGCACCAGAAGTCCCGCGCCCAGGGCCAGCCCGGCGGGATCATCCGCAAGGAAGCCGCGATCGACGCATCCAACGTCATGCTGGTCTGCCAGAAGTGCGGCAAACCCTCCCGCGCCGGACACAAGGTGCTGGAGAACGGCAGCAAGGTCCGCGTCTGCAAGAAGTGCGGCGAACAGATCGACTGAGAGGAAGGAGCAGCCACATGGCAACCCGCTTAAAGGAAAAATACCTGGCCGAGGCTGTGCCTGCCTTGAAGCAGAAGTTCGGCTACAAGAACCCCATGCAGGTCCCCAAGCTTGAGAAGATCGTCATCAACATGGGCCTGGGAGACTGCAAGGACAACGTCAAGGCGCTGGAAAGCGCGGTGGAGGAGCTGTCCCAGATCGCAGGGCAGAAGCCCCTGGTCACCAAGGCCAAGAAATCCATCGCCAACTTCAAGCTTCGCGAGGGCATGAACGTCGGCGCGAAAGTCACCCTGCGTGGCGAACGCATGGAACAGTTCTTTGACAAGCTCGTCTCCATCGCCCTGCCCCGCGTCCGAGACTTCCGCGGCGTCTCCGCCAAGGCTTTTGACGGCCGCGGCAACTATGCCCTGGGCGTGCGCGAGCAGCTGATCTTCCCGGAGATCAACTATGACAAGGTCGAAAAGATCCGCGGCATGGAAATGATCATCGTCACCAGCGCCCGCACGGATGAGGAAGCCCGCGAGCTCCTTTCCCTGCTGGGAATGCCGTTCGCGCAGTAAGGGAGGAGAGGTTCAATGGCAAAGACCAGTCAGAAAATCAGGCAGGCCCGTGAAGCCAAGTTTTCAACCCGCGCCTATACGCGCTGCAGCCTGTGCGGCCGCCCGCACTCCGTACTGCGCCGCTATGGCGTCTGCCGCATCTGCTTCAGAGAATTGGCCTACAAGGGCCAGATCCCCGGCGTGCGCAAGGCCAGCTGGTAAGGAAATCAGGATAAGGAGGTATTCCCCATGGTCGTGAATGATCCCATTGCCGATATGCTGACCCGCATCCGCAACGCGCAGATCGCCAAGCATGACACGGTGACCATCCCAGCCAGCAACATGAAGAAAGCCATCGCCAAAATCCTTTTGGATGAAGGCTATATCAAATCGTTTGAAAAGATCGATGACGGTGTGCAGGGACAGATCAAGCTGACCCTCAAGTACGTCAACGGAAAACAGCAGCCTGTCATCGCGGGGCTGAAGCGCATCTCCAAACCCGGGCTGCGCGTCTACACCAGCTGCGAAGACCTGCCCAAAGTGCTTGGCGGCCTGGGCGTCGCGATCATCTCCACCTCCAAGGGGCTGATGACCGACAAGAAAGCCCGTCAGGACAAGCTGGGCGGCGAAGTGCTTGCCTACATCTGGTAACCCACTCACGCAAGGGAGGAAAGAAGAATGTCTCGTATCGGAAAACTTCCGATTTCGCTGCCCAAGGGCGTGACGGTGACGGTGGACGCAAACAACCTGGTCGTCGTCAAGGGGCCCAAGGGCACGCTGTCCCAGGAGGTGAACCCCGACATCCAGATCAGGCAGGAAGCCGGCGTGCTCACCTTTACCCGCAAGAATGATTCCAAGCCGCAGAAGGCGATGCACGGCCTGTACCGCGCGCTGGTGCACAACATGGTCCTGGGCGTCACCGAAGGCTTCAGCAAGACGCTTGAGCTGGTGGGCACCGGATACCGCGCGCAGGCGGAGGGCGGCAAGCTGACCCTCAACGTGGGGTTCTCCCACCCGGTCGTGTTCGACGCGCCTCCGGACGTCAGTTTTGAGACGCCGGTCCCCGCCACGGTCATCGTGAAGGGGATTGACAAGCAGGTCGTCGGCAACCTTGCCGCCGATATCCGCGCGGTCCGCCCGCCCGAGCCGTACCTGGGCAAGGGCATCAAGTACAAGGACGAGCATATCCGCCGCAAGGTCGGCAAATCCGGCAAGTGACGCGAAGGGAGTGAAATGAATGTTTAACAAGCGAGACCGCAATGATGTGCGCCAGATCCGCCACGCCCGCGTCCGCAAGAAGATCTCCGGCACGCCGGAAATGCCGCGCCTGTGCGTTTACCGCAGCAACGCCGCCATCTATGCCCAGGTGATCGACGACACCCGCGGGGTGACCCTCGCCCAGGCCTCCACCATGGACGCCTCCATCAAGGAGCAGCTGGCGGAGCTGGATAAGAAGGGCGCCTCCAAGGCCGTCGGCAAACTGGTGGGAGAGCGCGCGCTCAAGGAAGGCATCACCCAGGTGGTCTTTGACCGCAGCGGTTACATCTATACCGGCCGTGTCGCCTCCCTGGCGGACGGCGCCCGCGAAGCCGGGCTGAAATTCTAAGGAGGATACCGAGGGATGCAACGCAGAGACAGAGACAGGGAAGAGCAGAGCGAATTCAAGGAAAAGCTCGTTTCCGTCAACCGTGTCGTGAAGACCGTCAAGGGCGGGCGCAACTTCCGTTTCGCGGCGCTGGTCGTGGTCGGTGACGGAGCCGGGCGTGTCGGCGCCGGTATGGGCAAGGCGGCGGAGATCCCCGAGGCCATCCGCAAAGCCAATGAAGACGCCAAGAAACACCTGATCACCATCCCGCTCTCGGGCACCACCGTGCCCCATGCCACAACGGGCTATTACGGGACCGGCAAGGTGGTCATCCTGCCCGCGCCCGAGGGCACCGGCGTCATCGCCGGCGGCGCGGCGCGCGCAGTGCTGGAGCTGGCCGGCGTCAAGGACATCAGGACAAAGTCCTATGGCACCAACAACCCCATCAACACCGTCAAGGCGACCGTCGAGGGGCTCAAGCTTCTCCGCTCGCCCGAGCAGGTCGCCAAGATGCGCGGCAAGACCGTCGAAGAGATCCTGGGCTGAGGAGGAAAGTATGAAACTGAAAATCACCCTGCTCAAGTCCCCGGTCTCCAAACTGGTCAAACAGATCCGTACCATCGAAGCGATCGGACTGAGGAAAGTCGGCCAGAGCGTCGTCAGGGAGGACAATCCCTGCGTTCGCGGCCAGATCTTCGTCGTCAAGCACATGGTCAAGGTCGAGGAAATCAACGAGTAACAGGAGGATCCCCTCATGAAATTGCATGATCTGAAACCCACGCCGGGCTCCACCAGGGCGCTCAGGCGTCTGGGCCGCGGCACAGGCAGCGGGTTGGGAAAAACCTCCGGTAAAGGCCACAAAGGCGCCAAAGCCCGCTCCGGAGGCGGCAAGGCCCCCGGTTTTGAAGGCGGCCAGATGCCTCTGTACCGCCGGATCCCCAAGAGCGGCTTCAAGAACCCCTTCCGCAAGGAATACGCGACGGTCAACATCGGCAGCCTGGAAGGATTTGAAGACGGCGCGGTCGTCAACCTCGAGGCGCTCAAAGCCGCCGGCCTTGTCAGGCAGGTGAAGGACGGCGTGAAGATCCTGGGCACAGGCGAACTGACCCGCAAGCTGACCGTCCAGGCTGTCCGTTTCTCCGGATCAGCCAGGGAAAAGATCGAGAAGGCCGGCGGGAAGGCCGAGGAGGTCTGAGATGTGGGATACGCTGCGTAACGCCTGGAAGGTAGCGGACCTGAGGAAAAAGATCCTCTATACCTTCATGATGCTGCTGGTATTCCGGCTTGTAGGTGTCATTCCCGTCCCGGGCATCAACTCCGAGGTGGTCAGAAAGCTCTCCGAGAGCTATGACATGCTGGGCCTGGTCAACATGATGACCGGCGGCTCCTTCGGGCAGATGACCATCATGGCCATGGGCATCACGCCCTACATCAACGCCAGCATCATCATCCAGCTGCTCACCATTGCCATCCCGGCGCTGGAGCGCCTCCAGAAGGAAGGCGGGGAAGAGGGCAAGGAGAAGATCAACAAGATCACCCGCTACTCCACCGTCGTCCTGGCCGCCATTCAGGCCATCGGCATCATCGCGGCCCTGAACAACCAGACGGATCCGACAACCGGGCTGCGCGTGCTTAAGGACAGCTACAACAATTCCCTCGGCCTCCTGTCCATCGGCGTGGTCATGGCGGGCGGCACCGCGCTGGCGATGTGGATCGGAGAGCGCATCACTGCCAAGGGCATCGGCAACGGCATCTCCCTGCTGATCTTCGCCGGCATCATCAATAACCTCTTCACGGGCATCCTCACCGCCTTTACGGACGTGCTGGGCATCACGCCTTACGGCACCACGGTCGGCGGCTTCCTGATCCTGGTGGTGACCGCGCTGGTCGTCATCACCGTCGTCACCTTCGTGGACCTGGGCGAGCGCCGCATCCCGGTGCAGTACGCCAAGCGCGTAGTGGGCCGGAAGATGTACGGCGGGCAGGCCACCCACATTCCCATGAAGGTCGTATCCGTCGGCGTGCTCCCGCTGATCTTCGCCTATTCCTTCATGGCCTTCCCCGGCACCATCATCGCGATGTTCGGAACCAGTTCCGGCGTGTACAAATGGTGGAACGCCAACATGGGCCAGGCGGCGCCGTTGAACCTGATCGTGACCGCGCTGCTGATCGTCGCCTTCACCTACTTCTACGCCTCCATTTCCTTCAACCCCCAGGACATTGCCAAGAACATCCAGCAGCAGGGCGGCAACATCCCGGGCATCCGCTCGGGCCAGAACACCATCGCCTTCCTCAAGCGCATCTCCGGCAGGCTGACCCTGTTCGCGGCCCTGTTCCTGGCGGCGCTGGCCACACTCCCCACCCTGCTGTCCGTCTGGCAGAACGTACGGATCCCCTTTGCCGCATCCTCGATGCTCATCGCCGTCTCGGTCTCCCTTGAAACCGTACGGCAGATCGAAGCCCAGATGGTGATGCGCAACTACAAGGGCTTCCTGTAAGGACCCGAGGGAGACTGGTATGAACCTGATTTTTCTGGGACCCCCGGGCGTGGGCAAGGGGACCCATGCCAAGCTGCTCATGGAGGAGATGAACATTCCCCAGATCTCCACCGGGGACATGCTCCGCGGCAACATCCGTGAGGGGACCGAGTTGGGGCTTGAAGCCAAGCGCTTCATCGACGCGGGCGAACTGGTGCCCGATTCAGTGGTCATCGGCATGGTCAAGTTGCGCCTTCAAGCGCCCGACTGCAGCAAGGGCTACATTCTGGACGGCTTTCCGCGTACGGTGGCGCAGGCCGAAGCGCTGAGCGGGTTCGCGAAGATCGACGCCGTCGTCAACCTGATCGCAAGCGACGCCAAGATCATGGGCCACCTGACGGGAAGGCGCGTATGTTCCCGATGCAGCAACACCTTCCACACCTCCAGACTGAAGGATGAAAAGGTCTGCCCGGACTGCGGCGGAGCGCTCATCCACCGGGATGACGACAAGCCCGAGACCATCGCCCGGCGCCTTGAGGTGTACAAGAGGCAGACAGAGCCGCTGATCGCCCATTACCAGGAGACCGGGCTGCTCAGGAACGTGGCTGTCGAAAGCAGCCTGGAGGCCAACCATGAAGCCATCCGCGGGGCGTTGGGACTGACGGCTTGATCTCCATCAAGAACCCCGCGCAGCTGGAGAAGATGCGCGCGGCGGGCCATCTGCTCCATGAGATCATGTGCAGGATCCGCGAGGTCATCCGCCCCGGGGAAACCACCGCAGCCATCGACGCGTTTGCCGAAGAACTCATCAGGCGCAAGAACGCCGCCCCCTCCTTCCTCAACTACCGCGGCTACCCGGCTTCCATATGCGCAAGCGTGGATGACGAGGTGGTGCACGGGATCCCTTCGGACCGCCGGGTCCTGCAGGAAGGCAGCATCCTCAGCGTGGACTGCGGCCTGGTGCTCGACGGCTGGCAGGCAGACAGCGCCTTCACCGTGGGCATCGGAAAGATCAGCCCGGAGAAGGAAGAGCTCATCCGCGTGACGGAGCAGTGCTTCTTTGAGGGAGCCCGGATGGCGCGTCAGGGAGCGCGCGTGGGCGATATCGGCCACGCGGTCCAGAAGCTGGCGGAGTCCCACGGCTACGGGGTCATCCGTGACCTGACGGGCCACGGCATCGGCCGGAACATGCACGAGGATCCTTCCGTCCCCAACTTCGGCGAGGCGGACCGCGGGGCGCGGCTGCGAGCCGGAATGACCCTGGCGGTGGAGCCGATGATCTCCCTGGGCTCCTGGCAGGTCAAGGAGATGAAGGATGGCTGGACCGTCAAGACCCTGGACGGCTCATCCTGCTCGCATTACGAGCATACCATCGCCGTGCTCGAGGAGGGGCCGCCTGAGATCCTGACCCTGCCCGGATACGTCTGGGAGAAGACGGAGAGATGAAGCCGGAGCTGAAAAGCGGGATCGCCGTCATTTCGAAGGCGGGGCGTGACAAGGGAAGGCCTTATGTGGTACTATGTGAGTTGGACGCTGATTTTGTGATGGTCTGCGACGGGAGAAACCGCCCGATGGACCGGCCAAAAAGAAAGCGGCGAAAGCACCTGACGCCCACAAGGCATGAAATGCCGGATTTCGCTTCCCGGCTGAACGGAAAAACACTCCGTGACCAGGAGGTCCGCAGTTTTCTTGAGCGCATGACGAACCCCACTCCGACTGACCTGGCCTGAAGGAGGCTGCATTTGTCCAAAAGCGACGTTATTGAAATCGAAGGAAAAGTGGTGGAAGCCCTGCCCAACGCCATGTTCTCCGTTGAACTGCCCAACGGGCACAGGATCATGGCGCACATCTCAGGCAAGATGCGCATGAATTTCATCCGCATCTACCCGGGGGACAAGGTCACCATCGAACTGTCACCCTATGACCTGACCCGCGGCCGCATCACCTGGCGCAGCAAGAACTGAGCCCAACTGAGGAGGTTATTCCATGAAAGTCCGCCCTTCCGTCAAGACAATCTGTGAGAAATGCAAGATCATCAAGCGCAAAGGCCAGGTCATGGTCATCTGCGAGAACCCCAAGCACAAGCAGAAACAGGGCTGAGGGGATTCAATCATCATGGTCTGCCGCGCGGGCGGCTGACCGGGGGCATCCCCGGTTCCGCGGGGCTCATCATATACCGGCCGGGCAGTCCCGGCCTTCCCCATCGACAAGCAGTAATTTTGGAGGTGTTCCCAGCACATGGCACGTATTGCGGGAGTTGATCTGCCCAAGGACAAGCGCGTTGAAATCGGCCTGACCTATATCTTCGGGATCGGTTTGACAACGAGCCAGAAGGTCCTGGCGGAAACAGAGATCAATCCGGACACCCGTGTCCGCGATTTGACCGAGAATGACATCAGCAAGCTGCGCGAGTACATCGAGCATCACATCAAGATCGAGGGCGATCTGCGCCGCGAGATATCCCTGAATATCAAGCGCCTGGTGGAGATCGGGTCCTACCGCGGCATCCGCCATCGCCGCAGCCTGCCGGTGCGCGGACAGAACACCAAGCAGAACGCGCGCACGCGCAAGGGCCCCAAGCGCCAGGTCACCGGCAAGAAGAAAGCCGCCAAGTAAGGGCACGATTTGACGCCCTTTTCGGGCACGGAGGATTAGAATGGCAAAAGCCCCACTGAAAAAAGTAACGCGCAAGCGCAGGGAAAAGAAACTGGTTGAACGGGGTGTGGTGCACATCAGGTCTTCGTTCAACAACACCATCGTCACCATCACGGACACCCAGGGCAACGCGGTATCCTGGGCATCCTCCGGCGGCATGGGCTTCCGCGGCAACAAGAAGTCCACGCCTTTTGCCGCGCAGATGGCCGCGGAGACGGCTGCCAAGGCGGCAGCTGAGTTTGGGATGCGCACGGTGGACGTGCTGGTCAAGGGTCCGGGTTCCGGACGCGAAGCCGCCATCCGCAGCCTCCAGACGGCGGGCCTTGAGGTCACGATGATCAAGGACGTGACCCCCATCCCGCACAACGGATGCCGCCCCCCCAAGCGCAGAAGAGTGTAAAAGGAGTAATTTAGATGGCAAGGAATACCGGCTCTGTATGCCGCATGTGCCGTCGCGAGGGCACCAAGCTCTTCCTGAAGGGCGAGAAGTGCTTTTCACAGAAGTGCGCCCTGGCAAAGCGCCCGACCCCTCCCGGCCAGCACGGCCAGGCGAGGCAGAGAAAGATGAGCGAATACGGCTCCCAGCTTCGAGAGAAGCAGAAGGCCCGCCGCGCCTATGGCATGATGGAGACCCAGTTCCATCTCACGTATGAGAATGCGCTGAAGATGAAGGGCGTCACCGGCGAGAACCTTCTCCAGCTGCTGGAGCGCAGGCTGGACAACGTCGTGTACCGCACCGGCCTGGCCGCCTCCCGCGCGCAGGCCCGCCAGCTGGTCAATCACGGACATCTGCTCGTCAACGGCGAGAAGGTGGACATCCCCTCCTACACCGTGAAAAAGGGCGACGTGATCACCGTGCATGCCAGCAGCAGGGATCTGCCGCTGTTCAAGGCGGCGCGTGAAGGCAGTGCCCGCATCCTGCCCAAATGGCTGACCTGCAACTTTGATGAGCTCAAAGCCACTGTCGAGAACCTGCCGGAGCGCAGCGACGTTGATTTCGCCCTGCAGGAGAACATGATCATTGAGTTCTACTCCCGCTGACCTGTCCTGTTCCGACGAAGCTTATTTGAACTGGAGGGTAAGTGCGTGATCACAGAATCCATCACCCCGCGCATCGAGCGCGTAGAATACAGGGAAAGCGATCATTACGGCCGGTTTGAGGTCGAGCCGCTGGAGCGCGGTTTCGGCCAGACGCTGGGGAACGCCCTGCGGCGTTCGCTGCTCAGCTCCCTCCCGGGGGCCGCGGTGACCAGTGTGCAGATCCTGGGCGTCCAGCATGAGTTTTCCACCATCTCCGGCGTCAAGGAAGACGTGACCGAGATCATCCTCAACCTCAAGGAGCTGTCTGTCCGGCTGTTTTCCGATGCGTCCAAGCAGGCGGAGATCATTGCGGAAGGCCCCTGCGAGGTGACAGCCGCGGACCTCAGGGTCGACAGCGAGATCGAGGTGGTCAACCCAAGGCTCCACATCGCCACGCTGGGCGCGGGCGCCAGGCTGAACATGACGCTCACCTTCGAGCGCGGCCACGGCTACGTATCCGCCGAGCGCGGCAAGCAGTCCGTGGACACCCTGGGCGTCATCCCCATCGACGCCATTTACAGCCCCATCCGAAAGGTCAACTACCTCGTTGAGGACACCCGCGTCGGCCAGATCACCGACTATGACAAGCTGGTGCTGGAGGTTTGGACCAACGGCTCCGTCTCCCCCGAGGAGGCGATCGGCATGGCGTCCAAGATCCTGGTCAACCAACTGGGCATCTTCACCCGCCTCACCGACCAGCCGGTCGGCGTGGTGGAGGAGGAGCTTGACCCGGGCCTGGCGGGCAAAACGGGCGAGATGACGATCGACGAGCTGGACCTGTCGGTGCGCGCATACAACTGCCTCAAGCGCGCCGGCATCAACACGGTGGCGGAACTGGTCATCAGGGACCAGGAAGACATGATGAAAGTCCGCAACCTGGGCAAGAAGATCCTGGAAGAAGTTGAGCAGAAGCTGGGCCTGATCGGCCTCTCCCTGCGCAAGACCGAAGAATAAGCAAAAGCCCCAGAGGCCTAAGGAGGAACACCGCACATGGCACAGCAACGCAAGCTTGGCCTGACAAGCGACAAGCGCAAAGCGCTCATCCGCAACCAGGTCACCGGCTTATTGTGGAACGGCCGCATCGAGACCAGCCTGGCCCGCGCAAAGGAAATCCGCCGCGTCGCCGAGAAGATGGTCACCCTCGCCATCCGCGAGCACGACAAGACCGTCGCCGCCACCAAGGAATACCACAATGAGAAAGGCCAGATCGTCAAGATCGACGTCGTCAACGACGCCGCGAGCAAACTGCACGCGCGCCGGCTGATGATGGCCTACCTGTATGATGTCAAGGAAGGAAAAAAGGACGACGAGTCCAAATCCGAGTACCGTGAGCGCACCCGCGACAACCGGCACCCGGTGGTTGAGAAGCTCTTCCGCGAGTACGGGCCCAAGTACCGCAAGCGCAACGAAGAGAAGAACTGCTCAGGCGGATACACCCGCATCTACAGGCTTGGGCCCCGCCGCGGCGATGCCTCCGAGCGCGTGCTCATCGAGATGGTCTGACACAGCCGCATCCGGCTTGATCCGACGCCTTCCGGCGCCGGATTTTATTTTGAATGGACAAAACACGTCGGATCCGTTGTCTGAACGATCCTTCAAACCGCGGAAGGCTTTGCGGAATGTAGGAAAATGTGTATAATCAAACCGGAGCACAGGAAAAGGAGCAAACGGTGCGGCGGATCGGCATATTCAGCGGGACGTTTGACCCCGTTCATATCGGCCACCTGGAGATGGCACAGGCATGCCTGGATGTGATGGGGCTTGACAAGGTCCTGCTGATGCCATATGGAAAGCCGCTTGCGCGCGAGCCGGAGGCGTCGCCCCAGCACAGGCTTGAGATGCTGAAGCTGGCCGTCAGCGACAGAGATGGCCTTGAAGCCTGTGGTGAGGACATCCAGAAGACACCGCGCTACGCGGTGGACACGGTCCGCGCCGTAGGAAAGCTGTATCCTGGAGCAGAGCTGGTGTACATCATCGGCGCGGACAAGCCGGCGGACATCCCCACGTGGCGGGAGGCCGGCGCCCTGTTCGGCCTGTGCGATTTCATCGTGTGCCCGCGGGCCGGGTATGACGCGGCAAGCCTGCGGGACTTCCTCATCGGGCACGGCGCGAGGGCCTCCCTGCTCCCCTGTGCGGTCCGCACGATGTCCTCCGGACAGATCCGCGCGAAGCTGCGGCTGCTGGATGACGCCGAGGGCATGCTGCCGCCGGAGGTCTGCGAGTACATTGCGGCCAACGGGCTGTATCAGCCGGATTACGGACACATGGTCCGTCAGGCCGTCAGCGGGAGCCGCTTCGTTCATTCCCTGGGCGTGCGCCAATGCGGCGCGCATCTGGCCCGGCTTCATGGGGCGCCGATCCAGAAAGCGGGCGTGGCGGGCATCCTGCATGATTGCGCCAAATGCATGGAACTGCCAAGGCTCCAGGCCATCGCGCGGCGTGCGGCCCTTGTGCGCGACCCCCAGACGCTCTCCAGCAACGCCTTGCTGCACGGGCCTGTGGGCGCGGAGATCGCCAGGCTGCGCTATCACGTCGGGGATACGCACATCCTGAACGCCATTCGTTATCACACCACCGGGCGCGCCGGGATGGACCCGTTGGAAATGGTGATTTTCGTGGCGGACGCGGTCGAACCCTCCCGGAAATACCCCGGGGTGGACCTTGTGCGCGGGCAGGCGGAAGAGGATCTGCAGCTGGCCGCCCTCTCCTCCCTGACAAAGACCCGTGAATTTATCAGGGCAAAAGGCATCGCCGAGAGCCCGCTCAGCCGGCAGGCCATCGATCAGCTGAGCCGCGATGCCGTCAGGTTTCATTGAGTCAGACCGGGAACGGGGATCATGACGCGCAGCGTCAGCCCCGAAAATAAAACAAAAAGAAAGGAGAAATGATATGTCCGAGGAAAACCTGGCCCTGAAAATTTCCAGGCTGCTGTATGACAAGAAAGCGGAGGACATCCTTGCCCTTCGCGTTTCGCAGCTGACGGCGCTGACGGATTACCTTGTGCTGTGCACCGGGCACACCGTGATCCAGGTCAAGGCGCTGACGGAGCATGTGGAAGAGCAGCTGTCCCAAAAGGGAGTGAATCCCAGGAGGGTGGAAGGCAGAGCCGAAGGGTCCTGGGTCGTGATGGATTATCTGAACGTGATCGTACATATCTTTACCCCGGAGGCCCGGGGCTATTACCGCCTGGAGCGCCTGTGGGACGATGGGCAGAACCGCATGGATCTGCCGTTTGTGAAGGAAACGGAAAGTCTGAACTGATGGGGATCCAGATCTACTGGCACAAGCGGAACTTTGATACGCAAAAGGCGGAGCGCTTCCTGAAGGAACGGCGCATCCCCTATCAATCCCTGGACCTGAACAAGCATCGCTTAGGAAGGAGGGAAGCAGAACTGCTGTTGCGCGCGCAGGGACCGCGCGCGGCGCTTGATATGGAGGATTTGGGTGTCAAATCGCATCCCGTTGCCTATACGACCGACCTTGAGACCATCATCGGCTACGTGCTGGACAACCCGCGTTTCCTGGTATCCCCGCTGATCCGGTCCGGAAACACGGTCATCATCGGATTTGACCGCGAGCGGCTTGCGAAGCTGTCCGGCGCACAGCAATAACCGGGCATGGACCCCTGAATGAGTGATTGGAGGAGAAGATGAAAAAATTAGCGATCATCCTTGCCGTCGTCGTCCTGGCGGGCGCGGTCGGAATCGGCGTGCTGGTCAGCCAGAAGAACAAGATCGACTCGGATCTGAGCAGTACGACGCTGAAACTGCAGGAGACGCAGGCCGCACTGGATAAGGCCGCCGAAGACGCAGCGGCCACCGAAGCGGAGTTGAAGACCCAACTGGAAGACGCAAAAGCCGCGCTGGATGCCGCTTCCAAAGAAGCGGCCGCCAAGCTGGAGGAGCTGAAAACCCAGGCTGACCAGGCGCAGGCCGCGCTGACGGAGGCCACGGCCGCCGCCGCCGCGAAGGAAAGCGAGCTGCAGGCCCTGCTGGACACCGAGAAGGCCGCGCTGACGGAGGCCACGGCCGCAGCTATCGCGAAGGAAAGCGAGCTGAAGGCTCAGCTGGATGCTGAAAAGACCGCGCTGACGGAGGCCGCAGCCGCAGCCTCTGCAAAGGAAAACGAACTGAAGACCCAGCTGGACGCCACGAAAGCCGCGCTGGACGCCGCACTTGCGGACGCGGGAACCAAGGTGAGCGACCTGCAGGTTCAACTGGATGCCGCCCTGGCGAAAAGCGCTGAGCTGACTGCGAAGATCGACGGCCTTGAGAAGGACCTCTCCGCCGCCAATGAGGCGAAGGCAGCGGTTGAAACGGCGAAGGCCGAGCTGGAAGCGAAGCTGGTCGAGTTTGAGGCGATCAAGGCGGAGACCCAGGCAAGGGCGGAAGAGCTGTCCGCGCAGGCCGGGACGCTCTCTGCGGACATGGAAGCCCTGCTCAAGACCAAGGTTGAGCTTGAAAGCGCGAAGGCTGAGGTAGAAAAGAAGCTGGCCGACGCGGAAGCGGCAAAGGCCGAGGCCGAAAAGAAACTGGCCGACGCGGAAACCGCGAAAGCCGAGGTCGAACAGAAACTGGCCGCCGCTGAAGCCGCGAAGGCTGAAGTCGAAAAGAAGCTGACGGACGCTGAAACGGCGAAAGCTGAGGTCGAAAAGAAACTGGCCGACGCGGAAACGGCCAAAGCGGAACTGGACGCGGCAGTGGCCAAGCAGGAAACGGATAAAACGGCCCTGACGGAACAGGTCGCCGCGCTGACGAAAGAGCTTGAAGCCGTCAAGGCGGCCCCCGCGCCGGTCGTGAAGCATGGCCTGGGCATGGTCACGTCCATCGGCTCCATCACCGAAGCCACCGCCGAGAAGGCTGGCACCGCGCAGGTCAACACCACCGTCTGCAGCGTTGAGCTGGATGCCGACGGCAGGATCCTGGCCGTCATCTGGGACGTGCAGCAGACCAAGATCTCCTTCGGCCTTGACGGCAAAGCCGTCGTGCCCGCTTCCGAGACCCTGCTGACCAAGCTGGAAAAGGGCGACGCCTATGGCATGAGGAAGGCCAGCGGCATCGGCAAGGAATGGTTTGAGCAGATCGCGGCGTTCGCCGATTACTGCGTCGGCAAGACCGTCGAGGAAGTGCTCGCCACCGAAACGTACCAGAAGGACGAGAACCATACCGCCGTTCCGGCCGTGGAAGACCTGAAGGCTTCCGTGACCATCACCGTGGGTGACTATCTGGCCGCCCTGAAGAAGGCCGCTGAGAACGCGAAGTAATAAACCTCCCCCCCGGAAAGATAAGGCAATGAGTCCCCCTGCCCGGTCACACGTTTCTGTGGCCGGGCAGGCCTGTGTTCCGGGGTCCTGGGAGTTCCTCCGCGGGCGGGGATGGGGGACGCAGTCCAAAACCCCTCCCCCTTATCTCTGGAAATCAGCAGCAAGCCCGCCGCATCCCTGCGGCGGGCGATCGGTCCATATGAAGTTGTTCAGGGTCCTTCGGTCCCGAAATGGTCTGCCGCTTCGCCCGGAAACAATCACGCGTCCCCCGATGGGGATGAACCTGCCTGATACAACGTGTAGCCAATCAAATCGAAGTTCGGTGAATGAATAACGCTGTTTTAGGTCGACAGTTCGGTCAGGTACAGTTGTTTGCTGTATAAAAACGGGCGAAGCCAACAACGAAGGGCACTGCGGTGTCTGTGCTGATCAGTGAATCGCCCCCTTTTGAGCCTTATTTGGCACCGGGATCACTTGGCTCGCCCATAGGATAGCACAGGACGCGCGGCTTGTCAAATCGGGTGGGATAAAAGCCATAAAGATAGTATATTGCAGGCATTTCCGCATGTGCTGTCGTACGGGGCGCGGTCCTGCCTGACGAATGGACAGGCGAACGTCCGCGGAGTATGATGGAGCAAAGGAAAAAGACCGCCGCCGTGCAGCGCCGCAGGCGGAAAACGGGGAGGCCGGAGATGGGTTTCAGACTGCCTTTTGAAGAAAGGGCCCGGGACACGAAAAGGAAAAAGGCATACAGGGCCTTCTTTTCGCTGGCGTTTCTCACGCTGCTGGCGGCCTATGTATTTTCTTCGTTTCCCGAAACGGAGTCCGGACGGCAGAGCGCCTGGCTGAAGGAGTTCCTCTCCCGGCTGACCGGCTGGGAATGGAGCGAACTTCTGCTGCGGAAGCTCGCGCACCTGTCGGAGTACGCCCTGATCGGCCTGTTCGCGGGCGCGGCGCTGGTCCAGCTGGACTGGAAGCTGAAAGACGCGGCGCTGCTGTGGGGCCTGGGCCTGCCGGCCGCGTTCCTGGACGAGACGATCCAGGTCTTCTCCGGCCGGGGGCCTGCCATCATCGACGTATGGATCGACGTGGCCGGGGTGATCATCGGCTCCAGCCTGGCGATACTGCTCTTTGGAATCCGGCCTAAAAAAGGACCAGATGAAGAAAACCCGCCCCCCTCGGGGCAGGCATAAAGGATCCCTTGGCCTTGTTGCAAGGCGGCTGCGGCGCTATTCGTCGGCCGTCTTTTCCGTTTTATGTTCGCAGCCGCCCTGGCAGGAACAGCCCGCACAGCCGCCGTCCCCGCCCTTGCTTTCGGCCTTTCTGCCCTTCAGGTTCCCCCGGGTGAGGAGGGTCAGCAGCAGGATGATGCCCAGGCCCGCCAGCATGGAGGGGAGTTTATCCACGATCCAGCCCATTCAAGTGCCTCTTCTTCCTTGGTAGTGCCCCGGTGTGATCCGGGCGGTTTTTGCCGGTCACCCAGCGCCGAATTGAAGTTTACCGCGTCTGGTTCCGCCCGTCAATTCCGGGCCTGGACCTATTTATCCGGCTTGTATAGGAGGGCAAAATGCGATAGAATGTTCGCATTAAGGGATGTATGGGGAGCCGGCCGGCCACAGGGAAAGTGCCTGTGCGCATCCTGCGCAGGGATAGCCTGCCTTCCTGGAAAGAAGGAATATGAACCGTTTTGAACTCGTCGCGCCCTTCACCCCCAGGGGGGACCAGCCCCAGGCGATCCAGGCGCTGGCGGATGGGGTGCTGTCCGGCATCAGGGGTCAGACCCTGCTGGGCGTGACCGGCTCGGGGAAGACCTTCACCATGGCCTCCGTGATCCAAAAGGTGCAGAAGCCCACCCTGGTCATCGCGCACAACAAGACGCTGGCCGCGCAGCTGTGCGCGGAGTTCCGGGCTTTCTTCCCGGGCAGCGCGGTGGAGTACTTCGTCAGCTATTATGACTATTACCAGCCGGAGGCCTACATCGCCTCCAGCGATACCTACATCGAGAAGGATTCCTCCATCAACGACGAGATCGACCGCCTGCGCCACAGCGCCACCGCGGCGCTGCAGGAGCGCCGGGACGTGATCATCGTGGCCTCGGTGTCCTGCATCTACTCCATGGGCGACCCGGAGGAATACTATGACCAGATGATCTCCCTGCGGCCCGGGATGAAGCTTGACCCGGAAAGGCTGGCCCGGATGCTGGTGGACATCCAGTACGAGCGCAACGACGTCGCCCTGGCCCGCGGGATGTTCCGGGTGCGCGGCGACGTGGTGGACATCATCCCGGTGAACGAGCTGGAGAACGGCCTGCGGGTCGAATTCCTGGGCGACCAGGTGGAGCGCGTGGCCGAGACCGCGGCAGTGACCGGGAAGACGATCCGCCAGGTGACCCACGCGGCGCTCTTCCCCGCCACGCACTACGCCACCAGCCCGGAGGGGCGTGAAAAGGGCATCATTCAGATGGAGAGGGACCTGGAGGAGCGGGTACGCTACTTTGAGGGCGAGGGCCGATTGCTGGAGGCGCAGCGCATCGCCCAGCGCACGCGCTATGACATCGAGATGCTGCGTGAACTTGGCTTTGTCAGCGGCATTGAGAACTACTCCCGCTATTTTGACGGGCGGAAGCCCGGCGACCCGCCCTTTACCCTGCTGGACTACTTCCCCAGGGACTTCCTCTGCTTCATCGACGAGAGCCACGTGACCGTGCCGCAGGTACGCGGCATGTTCAACGGGGACCGCGCGCGAAAAACGGCGCTGGTGGACTACGGCTTCCGCCTGCCCTCCGCCTTTGACAACCGGCCGCTGACCTTCCAGGAGTTTGAGGAGCGCATCCCGCAGACCATCTATGTGTCCGCCACCCCCGGCCCCTATGAGGCGGAGCACAGCGGGAGGACGGTAGAGCAGATCATCCGCCCCACAGGCCTGCTGGACCCCCGGATCATCGTGCGCCCCGCGACCGGGCAGGTGGACGACCTGGCGGGGGAGATCGGGGAGGTGACCGGGAAGGGCTTCCGCGTGCTGGTGACCACGCTGACCAAGGCCATGGCGGAGCGCCTGGCGGACTACCTGCGCGAGATGGGCATGCGGGTGCGCTACCTGCACTCCGACATCAAGACGATGGAGCGCATGGCGCTGCTGCGGGACTTGCGGCTGGGCCAGTTTGACGTCCTGGTGGGGATCAACCTGCTCCGGGAGGGGCTTGACCTGCCGGAAGTGGCGCTGGTGGCCATTTTGGACGCGGACAAGGAGGGTTTCCTGCGGTCCGAGACCAGTTTGGTGCAGACCATCGGGCGCGCCGCGCGCAACACCGAGGGCCGGGTCATCATGTACGCGGATGAGCCGACGGAGTCGATGATGCGCGCCATCGGGGAGACCAACCGCCGCCGCGCCCTCCAGGAGGCCTACAACCAACAGAACGGCATCACCCCGGAGACGATTTCTTCCGCGGTGCGGGAGCTGATCGCCATCGCCGAGCAGGCCGGGGACGACGAGCGGATGCGGAGCCTGGACCCGGAGGAACGCGCGGCCCTGATGGCGACGCTGGAGGACCGGATGCTGGCGGCCGCGCAGGACATGGACTTTGAGCAGGCGGCCAAACTGCGCGACCAGCTCTTTGCCTTGCGGGGGGACAGGCCCATCGAGAAAAAGCAGCCGCAGCCGACGCGGAGAAGGCCGGGGACAAGGCATAAGTGAAAGGCAAGGATTGGGGGGCAGAATGCTTGCTTGATTCCCACTGGCAGCGGTTCAGTCAGGAGGAGAATGTCCGATCCATTACGGGATCGATTCGTGGATTGTTGGGGGAATGTGGAGGATGGTTTCTGCTTTCAGGAACGATTCTTTATGAAAGTAGCGTGTTCATTATCATGACGAGATATTTATAGAATCAAAGAAAACAAAGAGAACCGTCTCCTATGTTTTTATGATTAAGGAACGCTAAAGATGTAATAATTGTTCTTGAAGAGAATCTTTCGATGCTAGAGAAATGGGTTAATGATTTACCTTATTTTGGAAGAGCCTAAAACTGATAGCTTTCCCATGCCGGAGAGTGTTGAAAAGGAACACAGGGGACGGTTCTCTATGTTTCTCTTGAAACACTTCGCTTTTCTTGCTTCCTGAGGTATGCAGAGGAAGGCATTTTGAGTTTTCGCTGAGGATCCTGCTCGCATTGGCCTGTTTCCGATTTCAAGCATGATTCTTTTAGAAGGAGCACTTTCCCTTGCCGTGATTAAAACGATAGAATCAAAGAAAACACAGAGAACCGTCACCTATGTTTTCCTCCATCACTGCGCATCCTTGAGCGCCTCGCCAGCCTGTGTTACGATGTAGCCAAGCTTAAGAAGGAATGCCCGTACCAATGATGGAACTTCAATAACTTACCAACTGGTACAAAGACCTGAGGCAGACCAATTCTAGCAGAAGCTTTTGGGATGAATACCTATACACCGACTGGCTCATGTCTCTGGAGAATGCGGAAAACAAAATTAAGTAATGGAAAAATGTCAACAATTGCTTCTGCCCGCACAGTAAATTGACGCACTAAACATCAGCCGTTTTTCTGGCTGCGCAACAGGTTTTGCGATTTTGACCCTGAATTTCTCACATTAAGACCGGATCACTTTTCGGGAGAGGGACCTCACTACTAGGAAAGTAGATAATAAGTATGAGACTTGATAAAACTAGTTCGGGAAGCAATCTGCTTGCGTCGCTTATAAAGCATGCGGAAAACGAAAAATGGTGCATGAAACTATTTTGTACCACTTGTGGGGCAATGCGTTTTCGTGATGAAGTCAAGAAAATCGGAATTGAGAGCATAATAGATTCGATGTATTCATTGGATGAAGATGAAGCGGATGAAATCCTTGAAGCAACAGGAGATCCAATCGGTATTATTGAACATGACGCAAGCTTCCAATATCAGGGAAAGAATATTTGGAGAGCAGAAAAACCTTTGATAGTATTGAAAAGACAGGCCATCTTACAGGCGAAACTGCAGGCGAAGAACGAAAGAAAGGAGCATAATCTCCAATCTGAGACTAAGAGAAAAGTCGAAAGACAAGAGAAAAGGGCCCTTGAAAAAAAGCGCAGACTGGATTACCGTCAAATTGCCAAACAACAAAGAGTGCAAATTCTGGAGGCGTTTTCGGGATTGAATCTTCAAAATAAACTTCAGGTAATTGCGGAAGACACGCAACACCTCCCGAACTACTATCCACTTCAAATTGAGTGCATTACCATGGAGGAGCTGAAAGTTGTCAGTTCAGAGGTTGCAGTAAAGCTTCTCACTCGTTTGAGCCTACTTAACTCAAGCAGATGGGATAGCATTCGTCAAGAGCTTAATGCTGTTATTAGAGAACGTTTGGATTAATCATTTTTTACGATGAGGCCAAGCCTAAGAAAGACTGCCTTTACCGATGTACCGTCTTTGATAACTTGCTGGTTTGCTTCAAAGATGGGGGCAGACCAATATTTCATTCTTTTTCAAGATTTGTCCCTGTAGAACATCAAACTTCTTAATAGGGAGTGACATTGGCAGATCATCCGGGTCATTCCACTTTAACTAGTTTGTCCGATATGCGATGGCGTCAATCTGAAATGCAATGCCCTCACGGATGAAGTCCGTTTCATACGCCTTTCTAGCCGGATAATGCCCCTGGAAACGTGCCTTGACGATATCTGCAAGAAAGGATAAATCTCAGATATCCTTGAAAAGGCAATCCATTTTTACAACGGATTGCATCGTAAGGCCAACCGATTCCAACCGATCGCTTAAAACATCCAACGCCCCGTTGATCTGGTTCTCAACAGGCTGGCCTTCGTTTTTCATGCAATAACTGATAAATACGAAATTTCCCGCTTCCACTATGCCTGCGTGTGCCCATTCCTCGTTGATCTCTGTTCTGGAAATTTGGTTCGTCATACTGCTTCCTTCATGAGTCTTCCTTCAACAGCGATCATTATAAAAGTGAAGGACGTTCTTGACAAGCTATGAAGCATAAAACTACTCGGAGGATGATACATCATGAAGGCCGTGCATGGAAACGCAGCATACAGACTCAAGGAACATGAATCAAAGCGCATCAGACAACTTATCAGAATAGAGCATTGAACTTTTTTAAAGCGAGGTACCATCAGTTTACACAGGAGCGCGCCCTTGAGCGCCGCGCCGGCCTGAAAACATAGGGGACGGTTCTCTATGTTTTTCTTGAATTGCTTCGCGTTTTGAGCTTCCTGAGGAATGTGGAGGAGGTCATTTTTGAGTTTTATCTAATGATCCTGTTCGCATTGGCTTGTTTCCGTTTTCATGCATGGTTCCTTGTGAATAGAGCATTGTTCCATGTCATGGTCAACAGACCAACGCAATCACAGAAAACATAGGTAAACGTCACCTTTGGTCCGGTACGTTGCTTCACATGGAGAAACTGATTCCTCATGGGGCGGGTGACCTGTCAATCATCAGCACGATTTCTGTTTTGAACGCGGTCAATCAAAGCAAACGCTGATACGACCACGACCGTGATGATGCCGGATATCAGCCACATTATCCGGAAACCGAACAGACTGCTCACAATGAATCCCGCAGCCGACGCTAAAAGCCCGCCGATCTGCACAACAAATGAGAACAGAGACAGCACGCTCGCCCGCCGGGAGGATGGAACGGCGCGGTTGAGCAGTGTATTCTCGACCACACTCCCGCTGCCGATAAAGACATAGACAACCAGAAACGCCAGGATGTAGCCCGCCTGAGACATTTGGGTAAAAAGGAGAACGAGCCCAAGCCCAAACAATACTTTTATAGCCAGCAGAAGGGAAAAGCCGCTGTTTTTATACCTGGTCAACAATCGCTCAGCCAGTTTGCTGCCGATCATGACACAGGCGAAACCGGCAAAACTCAAAACGCCATACATCCACTGCTCTGGTTTTGCCTGCGCGAATCCGGGCTGCCAATAGGTCTCGATTGACAGCAGTGAAAAACCCATAAGCAACGCAAGCAGGAACAGGGGGCGGGCGGGGCCTTTCCCCCATGTATAGGCAAGGCTGGATCTTGCCTGGGCCATGATCGTCTTCTGGCTTTCATGTCCTTTTAACGGCACACGCGCTCGTAAAGGTTCGCGGACGTAAAACAAGGTGAGGAAGAACAGGATCATGCAAATGGCAATATTCGTTAGGAGATTGCCTTCGTATCGTCCCCCAATGCCCGAGACCATCCCGCCTATGAGCGCGCCCAATGCGAGGCCAGTACTTTCAAGAATGGAGATCCTCGTCGTGACTGCGCTTATATCCAGACCGCCTTTTTCTGCTTCGTCAATGGCCAATGCGTCAATACTGCCTGAAGAAAAGGCTCGGCCAAGACCATTGAGAATCATCGCAATAAAAAGCGGAATCAGCGACTGTGAAAACAGGAATACGCAGTAGCCAAGGAATTGCATCGCAATAGAGAAAAGAAACGCGGGTTTTCTGCCGTATACGTCAGCAAAAACGCCGCTTGGAAACTCAAACAGGATGACTGTAAGCGAAAATGCGCCAAGCAGCAACGATATTGTGCTGATGGAAGCCCCGTGTGCAAGCAATCCCAAGGTCAACACAGGCGCCAGAATACCTGTTGCCAGATTCCTGAGAAAGACAGCAGCTTGATTGGCGCTACTCATTTGCTTGCGTCAAAGGACAGGCGACAGGGACGTTTTCCCGCAACTCCCTTTCCTCCCTTTCTGTTCATGCTCATCAAGGAAATTGCGGATCATTTTATACAGTTTATATGCTTCGTTCCTGCCCAACCGCATCACCCCTCTGAGCATATCGCCTCGCTGACGGGAGTCTGTTTCATTGATGGACTCCTTTGCACAGTAATCAGAGGAACCGCTGAAAAACTTGAAACAGGATGGACTGCAGCAGGGCAAGGCGTTCTCCTGTGATTCCGTCTCTACGAAGAACTCCGATCCGGACTGTTTTTAGAGCCACTCTGCAATACTTCGCGGAAAACATAGGGATGGTTCTCTTTGTTTTTCTTAGGCTTGGCCACATCGTAACACGAGCCAGCGAGGCGCTCAAGGATTCAGGCAACGGGTCTGTGCATCGCGCAATTGGTCCTTGATCGCAATTTGTCTATTCAAGAAACCATGATCATCACAAGCCGTCTGATATATGCAGGGGCAAAGGCCGGGAGGGCCTTGGCCCTCCTGTGGCCGCAGGCCTCCCTCGGTTTCCGCTGTTCAGCTTGTCTTTTCTGATGCCGTTTTGAGTTCCCTCAGGTTTTTCAAGATGCCTTTGTCCAGGTTCTTTTGAAAATACTTCTTGAACAGCGCCGGAAGCAGCCCCCGAAGGCTTTCTTCCACCTTGACGACCGTTGCGCTGTCCTGTTGAGTAAAACGCCAGTTGTGAACCGCGGAAGCGCCGATCGCTCTTCCCGTCCAGCCAAACTCCTCATTCAGCTTCATCGTGTGTATTTGGGATCGGAAGGAGATCCCATCCGCTTTCCAGTCAAACGCTGTTCCTTCATGAATTGGGCCTCCCAGAACCGTTTGTGTCACGGAAGACTGCCACTGTGGCCAATGATGAATGTCGGTCAGCGTGTCCCATACCTTACTCAGCGGCGCATCGATCACTGTTTCAGAAGACGCAAACACCGGCGCGCTCCTGTCTGCAGAAGTGTTCATTCGCTTGCCATCCTTTCCTGCCGGAATGTTTCTTACAGGATTATAAACGTTGGAAAGAGGATGCTGACGTTCACCAAGCGAAATATCCGAAAAATTGAGGCCTTCTTCATACCCCGCAGAACGCAGGAGGGCGGTTTTAGGCTTTCACTGATATTCCTGCCCTGATCGGCTTGTTTTCCGTTTCCAGGTGCAGGGATTCTTGGATCATTGTTCCATTCCATGGGCAAGAAACCAACGGAATCAATGACAATAGGAAAAACCGTCCCATTTGTTTCATAGGTAAACCAGACCGCGCGGCATGAAGGCGAAACGGACCGTACGGCCGCTTGCATTGCGGCCGTCCCTGTTCTATAGTGAAACCCAGCCGGGAACATATAGGATCAAGGAGGGATCAGGAACCATGCTGATCGGCAATCATCCGCCCCGTTACCGGGCCGTCCTTTTGGCCGTGGTGCTGCTGACATTGTTTGGATCTGCAGGCCCTGCCGAGGGTCCGGGCATATTGGGCGCGCGCGCCGGCAGCGCCGGCACGCTCACCGCCGTATACATCTATGATGGCCATCAAACGGTTTACCGCGATGAGGACGCGGCGAAGATCGACCAGATGTTCTACTCCTTCGCCCTGTTCCGCAAGGGCCGTGTGTCCGTCTCCCACTGGAAGAACTTCAAAAGTTTCCAGGCATATATTCAGAAACACCCGGGCATCACGCCCATCCTGTCGATCGGCGGCTGGGGAGCGGACGGGTTCTCCCAGGCCGCGGCCACGGAGAAAGGCCGCGCGGCGTTCGTGGACGACGTGCTGAGATTGATGCAGGAGCACGGGTTCAAAGGGGTCGATATCGACTGGGAGTATCCGGGCTCATCCGCCGCGGGCATCAAAAGCAGCCCGGAAGACAAACAGAACTATACCCTGCTGCTGCAGGCCCTGCGCAGCGGGCTGGACGCGCTCACAGCCGCGGACGCCATGCCCAGGAGGCTGTGCATCGCCATCAGCGGGGAGCCCTACCTGATCCCCAACCTGGAGGTCGGCAGGATCGGCGCCATCGTCGATCAGGTTAACCTGATGACGTACAATCTGAACCAATCGGATACGGCGTCCCACCACACCGCGCTCTATTCCTCCGATCCTTCCGCGCTTTCTGCCGACGGGTGCGTCAGGGCGTACGTCAGCGCCGGCATTCCCGCGGGCAAGATCATGATCGGCGCGGCGTTTTTCGGCTATCGCTGGAATACGAAGCTTCCGGATCCCCTTTATCAGCCCGCGAGGAAAATGGTCAGGCTCACCTATTCGGACATCGCCGAACTGATCAGGAAAAAACCGGACGCTGAAAAGTATGATTTTGCGGCGCAGGCCCCCTACTTCTCGGACGGCAAGGTTTTCATCACTTATGACGACGCGCGCTCCATCACCCAGAAAGGCGCCTACGCGAGGGAGCGGGGACTGATGGGTCTGTTTGTCTGGGAATATGGTGAAGACGCGACAGGCGTGCTGGTGGACGCGATGCGGTAAGAGTAGAGTGAACACGGGAGACTGCCCCCCTGTGTTCCTCCCTGTGCTCTTTGGAAGGAATGCCTGTGCTGATGAACAGCCCTCATTTACTTACCAACTGTTTCAAAGACAGGGGGCAGACCAATTCCCCGCTGTTGCTCGCGTATCCAATGGCGGATGAACCGATATGGATCAGGAGGAAATATGGGAAGGAAACTTGCGGCTGTCCTGGCAGGTTTTCTGCTGTGCATCCCAGCTGCCAGCCCGGCGCTGGCTGAAGGGGAACTCACCATCGTGCAGGAATCTTACTATGAAACCCACAGCAAATACAGGAACACAGCCCATATAGCGGCGGAAGTACAAAACACCGGGAATGAGACCGTTGCCTTTGGAGAGGGCAAATTCGAGCTGCTGGACGCGGCCGGCGAAATTCTGCTGACCAATGAGTGGGTCACCATGTCCCCATCCGTCCTAAATCCGGGCGATAAAGGGTACGCATATGCCAATATAAGTCTGGATGAACTGCCCGATACAAGACCGGTCGGCAAGCACGTCCTGACAGTCGCAAAGGGGGCGAATTATGGGGTCACTACGGGGAGGAATTATGTCGGCAGCGTCGTTTACCATACGGCAAAGAATCCCCGATATGAAAAAGCCGATATCAACAACCGAATCAACGCGAAGGCACTCGTTGACATTGAAAACCTGGAAACAGCCACGTTGTATGACTTCGGAGTCCTGTTTGTGGTGAAGGACGCGGAAGGAAAGCTGATGTATTTCAAAGAGGACCTGGTCTTCAACGTCGGGATCAAAACAGGCTCGACAATAGAGGTCAGGGACGATATCGACCTGGATACATCCAGATCATTTGAGGAAATGGGTTTGGAACCCGCCGCCGTCGATGTCATTATATATCAGGTGATCCGGTAGCGATTTCACAGCACTTATAAGAACACAGGAGATGGCTCTCTGCGTTCTTCCTGGTGCGCTTCGTGCTTCACGCTTCATAGGGAATGCGGGGGATGGTTTCTGCTTTCAGGCGCGGTTCCTTGCGGCAGGAGTATTGTTCTTTGACATAAAGAGATTACATATGAACGGCCTGAAGGATATTTTGTTTTTCGTTCAAGCAGTTGATAGAGCACAAGGATGAGATGCTCCGGATATTTGATACATTCATTAGGAGTCTATGATCCATTGATTCATGCACTTCCAAGCCGCCAAGGGTATAAATACAAGGAAAGGAGGAATGAACAGCACCATGATTAAGAAAACCAACAGAATCAAAGGAAACAAAGAGGACCGTCCTCTATGGTTCCCCATGTTTACCCAGGGAAAAGCCTTCATGAAGAAGCGATTTATCCCACTCTTTCTCATTTTCGGATTGGCAATCGCCTCAAGCACGGCTTCCGGGCTTGCGCTGCGATCCGCCGGAGCGCTCGATGATGCGCAGGCAGTGCTTGAATTTCTGATTGAGAGGAACGAATCATATGTTTCCTCCGGCAAAAACGAAGGAGACATATCCCAAGCCAGGCGGGAGGATACGGCTACAAACGGCCAATCACCATATGCAGTCATCGTAACCTGCTCGGATTCCAGGGTTTCTCCGGAACATATCTTCGGTGCAGGCATTGGAGAATTGTTTGTCATTCGCACCGCAGGAAACGTGATCGATGATTTTTCGCTGGGCAGCGTGGAATATGGCGCAGAGCATCTGCGTGCCAGGGTAGTCCTTGTTATGGGCCACACCGGGTGCGGCGCTGTGGAGGCGGCGCTGTCCGGAGGTGCGCATGGATATATAAAAACCATTACGGATGAAATATCCAGCGGTTTTTCTGAAGGCCTTTCCGCAGAACAAGCCGAAGTCCTTAACGTGATAAACGGTATGGAAAAGATCCGCGAAAGTGAACTCATGAAATCATTGGAGGCAAATGGCTCTGTTGTGATTCAGGGCGCACTCTATGATACCTTCAGCGGATTTGTTGAATATGTTGACGAGTGAGTAATCGGGCAAGTACTGAATCTGCTTCATCAGTTTTGATGCCTGGAACATGATGCCTGGAACACAGGGGACGGTTCTCTGCGTTCCTCCTGGTGCGCTTCGTGCTTCACCCTTCATGGTGAACACGGGGAAAGTTTGCTGAGCTTCGACTGGGGATCCTGACCGCATCGGCTTGATTCCGTTTTCAGGCAGGGTTCTTCGTAAATGGAGTTT
>CAUJDI010000063.1 GCA_963169565.1 Bacillota bacterium
TTGATCGCGTAGAGGTCAGCAGCGGTTACAAGATACAGATTCACTTTAAAGTCGCCTATGAGCAGTTTACTGAAAAGCCCGCATAAAAAACCAAGAACCCTTCCAAATGCGCATACCAGATATGACATTAATGAAAACAGAATAAAATTAATTAAATGTTAGCTGAATAAATTAAAACCCCTTGATTTCTCAAGGGGTTTTTGGTGGTCTGTACTGGACTCGAACCAGTGACCCCATCGATGTGAACGATGTGCTCTACCAACTGAGCCAACAGACCTTACAGGTGAATAGTCGATTATTCCTACCACCTGGTTCTACCAACTGAGCCAACAGACCGGAATACTGACGGATGCGGACAATACAATCATCATGCCTGTACGATCCAAATCGGCATGAAGAAAATAGCACAACCGCTCTTTTCCGTCAAGCAGTCGGAAAAAAATGCCGCATTTGCTTAATCGAATGATTGATGTATAATGGCCGTGTTATTTTGTGCAAACACGGAGGGACAGGGATGGGCATACTCGCGCAGATGGCAGATTCGAACCTGCAGGGGAAGACGGAAATAGCGCTGAGCGGCTGGTGGTCAGAGCAGTTTTCCAAGTTTACACCGTTCAACGTGGTTCAGGTCATCGCCTTTGCTTTGATCGCAGGTATCATCGTATCGCTTGTCTACAGGAAAACATATCGGGGCGTGCTGTTCAACCCCACTTTCGGAACGACGCTCATCCTTCTGACACTTGTCACCTCGCCTGTCGTCATGGCGATCGGATCCAACGTCGCGTTGTCCATGGGCATGGTCGGCGCTCTATCCATCGTACGCTTCCGTACGGCGGTGAAGGATCCGATCGATACGGCCTATATGTTCTGGGCCATCACCATGGGAATTCTGATCGGTTCTGGCTCCTATATCATCTCCCTCATCGTCGTTGCCTGCATCAGCGTCATCATGATCGGCCTGTCCTTTGTCCGGATGCGTACAAATGAGAACTATCTCCTGGTATTGCATTACGATCCCGCGGCGGAGCAGGAGATCGACGCGGAACTGCATCGCGGCGTACGTCATTACCGCGTGCGTAGCAAGACCATCACGCGGTCCGGCGCTGAGATGACCGTGGACCTCAGGCTGTCGCAGCGGGCGGACATCGTCAGCCATATGCTTGACATCGCCGGCGTGTATGACGCGACCCTTGTCGCCGTCCAAAACGAAACCGCAGTATAACCGGAATGCCGCAGCAAGTTCGCCACGAGCTGAAGTATTATATCAATCAGGGGCAATATGAGGTGCTGTCCGGGCTGCTGAGAAAAATACTCAGTAAGGATGAGCACACAGATGAGAACGGTGAATATTTCATCCGTTCCCTTTACTTTGATACAGTTTTTGACGACGCGCTGATGGACAAGATCGCGGGTGTCGAGAACCGGAGCAAGTACCGCATCCGCATATACAACTGCTCTGATTCCCTCATCCGAATGGAGTGCAAGAGCAAGTACGGCAATTATACTGCCAAACGAAGCGCGCTGATCAGCCGGGACCTGTGCGACCAACTGGTGGCCGGGGATCCTACCGGGCTTGAGAATACCTCCTCCGGCCTCCTGCGCGAAGTGTTCCGGGAAATGCGCCTGAATCTCCTGCATCCTGTCGTGATCGTCGACTACGTCAGGGAAGCATATCTGCATCCTGTGGAGGACATCCGGATCACCTTCGACAAGCAGCTTCGCAGCGGGCTCTTCTCCCGCGACCTGTTCAACCCGAACCTGCCGACCGTTCCACCGCTCACACCGGATCAAATCATTCTTGAAGTGAAATTCAACCGTATGCTGCCGCCCTACATCAGCAATATCCTGAGCCTGGCGGCCGGCTGGTCCTCCAGAAGTGCGATCTCAAAGTACGTCCTGTGCAGGCGGTATGAAGGCAGGGAGTTTTAGCACCTCATGTGCTTGATTCGACATTGATCACTCCCCTTCCCATTGAAATGCAAACGACCAAGCGGAGAAGGCATTGCTCAACAAGAACCAAACGCTCACCGGCCAGGCGGAACGCTTCGGCGTGAACGGTGAGGGGATCCTGAGGTACGAAGGCCAAGTCGTCTTCGTGCCTTTTGCCTTGCCTGGGGAAAGGATCACCTTTCGGGTACAAAAGGTGACCAAGACCCACGCCTTTGGAAAACTGCTTGATGTGCCGGACCCATCCCCGTCAAGGGTCGATCCGCCCTGCCCCTATTTTACGCGCTGCGGCGGCTGTTCCGTTCAGCATATGAATTATGATACACAGCTCCGATTCAAACGGGACGCTGTTTTTGACTGCCTGAGCCGAATCGGCAGCATCAGGCAGGAAGTCAATCCTGTCACCGGAATGGATGATCCCTGGCGATACAGAAATAAAACGGCAATGCCTGTCGCGAATACGCAAGACGGGCCCGCCGCGGGGTATTATGCGAGCAGGAGCCATCGGCTCGTTCCCGTTACATCATGCCTGATCGCCCATCCCTCCTCCGACGCCGCGGCAGGCTGCGTCATCAGATGGATGAGGGAAAAAGACATCGCGGCATATGATGAGACAACCAACACCGGCCTGATCCGCCATATCATCACACGAAACACAGGCAGCAATGAGGTGATGGCAACGCTGGCCGTCAACGGACAGAACATCCCATACCAAAAGGAACTCACTGACTCTCTCCGTCAGGCCCTGCCCAATCTGGCCTCCCTGTGTGTCACCACGCAGGAAAACGGCGACAACGTCATCCTTGGCCAGGATTATTCCGTTCTTTATGGCAGCAGCACGCTTACTGAACGTATCGCGGGCCTTGATTTTGAGCTCTCCCCCCTGTCTTTTTCTCAGGTCAACAGCGAGATCAGGGATCGGATGTACGCCTGGGTGCTGTCCGAGATCGGCGCGAAGAAAATCGGCTGCCTGATCGATCTGTACTGCGGGGCCGGCACCATCAGCCTGCTGTCGTCCAATAAAGCAGAAAGGGTGATCGGCATCGAGGTCTCGCCGCAGTCCGTCATTGACGCGCGGAGGAATGCCAGGCGCAACGGCATCGCAAACGCGGAGTTTCTTCACGGCCGGGCTGAGGACATCCTGCCCGATCTGGCTGGTTCCGGGATCCGCCCGGACGCCGTCATCCTTGACCCGCCAAGGAAAGGCGTGCATCCCGCAGTACTCAGCAGCATCGGGATTGTTTCCCCGGACAACATCATCTACATCAGCTGTCAGCCGGCGACCCAGGCAAGGGACGCCGCAGCGCTGTTCGATCTTGGATACCGGATCACGGCGATCCAGCCGTTTGACATGTTTCCCCAGACGTCAGAGATCGAGAACGTGATCACCTTCAGGCGCATCATCAAGGAGGCAAAGGATGGATAAAGCACTGGAGCGTTTCCTGCGCTACGCTCAGATAGATACGACCAGCGATGAAAATACCGGCACGATCCCAAGTTCACCGGGGCAATGGGATCTGGCGCGTCTGCTGCAGAATGAGCTGACAGAGCTCGGCATGCAGAAAGTCACGCTTGATCAGAACTGTTATCTTGCCGGAATGATCCCGGCCAACGCGGAAAACCAGCCGACCATCGCGTTGATCGCTCATCTGGATACCGCTGACGCGGTTCCCGGGCGGGTGTTCAGGCCCCGCGTAGTCCGGTTTGAGGGCGAAGACCTGGTTTTGAACGATGAGTTGGGGATCCGCCTGTCCGCAAAGGATTTCCCGGCGCTGAACGGCTTCCTGGGCCAGGAACTGGCCGTGACGGACGGCACGACGGTGCTGGGCTCTGATGACAAGGCGGGGATCGCAGAAATCATGACCGCGTGTGAAACGCTCATTCAGCATCCTGAGATCAAGCACGGCGAGGTCTGGACCGTTTTCACGCCTGACGAGGAGATCGGCAGCGGCGCGGAACTGTTGGACCTTGACCTCATCAAGGCTGACTTCGGCTACACGCTGGACGGCGGCGCGCCTCATGAGATCGAGTACGAGAACTTCAACGCCGCCTCAGCCAGGGTGACCGTTCAGGGCCGAAACGTCCATCCGGGCTACGCAAAGGGCAAGATGGTCAACGCGATCAGACTGGCCATGCGCTTCCATGCCATGCTCCCAGCCATGGAGACCCCGGAGCTGACGGAAGGTTATGAAGGATTCTTTCACCTAAGGAAATTCTCCGGTACTGAGGAGCAGGCGGTACTGGACTACCTCATCAGGGACCACAGCCATGACGGATTCATGGCCAGAAAAGCCGTGATGGAAAAGGCGGCCGATGTGCTGAATGCCGGCATCAACGATGGCAGGGTTTTGCTGACAATCACGGACAGTTACAGAAACATGAACGAAGTCATCATGAAAGCGCCTCACGTCCTGGAGCGCGCGGAAAAAGCGATCAGGGCCTGCGGGATGGTGCCAAAAGCCGTTCCGATCCGCGGTGGCACGGATGGCGCAAGGCTGTCTTTCAGGGGCCTTCCCTGTCCGAACCTGGGCACGGGCGGCATGAACTGGCACAGCGTATATGAATTCCTGCCTGTTGAATCACTGAGAAGAATGGCAGAGGTGATTGTGGAAATTGTCAGAGCTTAGCCTGTTCTCCCCGAAAGCCATCAGAAAACTGCTCATTCCGCTGATATTTGAGCAGTTTATGATGGTATTGGTCGGTGTGGCGGATACGATGCTGCTTTCCGGCATCAGCGAATCTGCTCTCTCCGCCTTTTCCCTCGTGGACAGCATCAACCAGCTGTTGATGCAGGTGTTCATGGCGTTCGGCGCGGGCGGTGCGATCATCGCGGCACAGTACCTGGGAAGCAGGGACCGCAAGGGAGCCGAAAACACGGCAAACCAGACCGTTCTGATGGTGCTGTCCATCTCGGTGTTCATCGCGGTTCCTGCCATCCTGCTGAATGGCCCGATCCTGCGTCTGATCTACCCAAGGGTCAATGAGCGCATCATGGGGTATGCCAGGCAGTACTTCCTGCTGTCAGCGATCTCCTACCCCGCCCAGGCAATCTACAACAGCGGCACAAGCATGCTGTACGCGCAGGGATACAGCAGGCTGTCCATGGTGACCTCCATCGCGATGAACACCATCAAGATCCTGCTGAATTTCGTCCTGATCAATGTTTACCATATGGAGATCCGCGGAGCAGGGATCGCCACGATCCTCTCCCGCCTGATCGGCGCGGTCATGGTCAGCTGGTTCCTGATGGATCAGCACGCGCCCATCCATTACACAAGGCCCTTCAAAGTCGCGTTCAACCGCAGCATGAACCGCCGGATTTTCGGCGTTGCCCTGCCAAGCGGGATGGAGAACATCCTTTTTCTGATGTGCAAGCTGGTCATCGGCATCATGATCGCCGGTTTTTCCAGCACAATGATCGCGGCGAACGCGGCGTCCAACACCATTTCCACCTACATCAGCATCCCTGCCAACGCCATCAACCTGGCGACCATCACCATTGTCAGCCAATGCATCGGCGCAGGGCGCGAAGAAGAGGCAAAACGAGCGACTGTCAGGCTGCAGATCGCAACCCATGTGTCCCTGTTCATCATGGGAGCCCTGGTCGTTGCCTTCATCGATCCAATCGTCCGCATGCTCAAACTCAATCCCGAGGCCTATGCCTACACCCGGCAGATCTCCATCATCTACTGTCTGGTTTCCGTCTTCCTCTGGGCGCCGGCCTTCGGCCTTCCCAACAGCCTGAGGGCGGCGGGTGACAACCGCTATGTCATGTATGCGGCCGTTTTCAGCGTCGTGATCTTCCGTACCCTGGGCTCTTTCATTATGGGCAATCTTCTTGGATTTCAGATCCAGGGGATCTGGTACGCGATGTACCTTGATTGGGCTGTGAGGTCGACGTTCTTCCTCTGGCGGTTCAGAAGCGGGAAATGGCTCAAGCACCGCTTGGTATAAGCTATTATCCCACAATGATCTGGTTCAGATCCTTGCTCAGTCCGGCACTTGCACTGCCGACAAGGCCAACCAGCAGATAGTTTTCGCTGAGCTTGTCGTAATACAGCTCGTTGAGGAAACGGAAGTTCTCCACCTTGCCGGTCGAACTGACGTGCATCCGCGGCCCGGTGCAGCGGTGGAGCGTATTGCCGATATAAATATGTTCATGATCCTTATAGGCGATGGGCAGGTCCTTTGCGATCAAATCGTTCACTTCTTCGGTCAGCTCCGGGATATCGATGCTGACCGGATGGTCGAATCTCAGGAGAAAGCCGCGCCGGACGTCCCCGTGCGTATAACGTCCGACCCGCATCCGCATCAGAAAGTGTTCGGTCAGGTCCTCCGCGGTGTGCGCCATCCGGCGGTACTTGATGGAGGAAAAAACCGTGCTTGCAATATCCTTGGGTTCCGGTCCGAACAACGTCGGCCGGGATACGATGATCTCGTCCCCGATGCCGATCAGAAGCTCTGCATTGATGTTCAGCAGAGGGAAGATCAGGTCAAAATGCTCAACGATCACCCTTTTCCCTTTGTCAAGCGCGGAAAGAACGGCCTCCGCCAGCTGGGGCAGGGGGGTGAAGGCTGATTCAAAGCGGGCATCCATGTGATAGGTATGCGCCTGGTAAAACCCTGCATCCTGAACGTCCAGCAGGGGCAGGGGGCGGACATTGACGCCGTTGTCGTCGTTTGTCAGTTCGACCCCGGGAAACATG
This sequence comes from Bacillota bacterium, assembly GCA_963169565.1. Classification (GTDB taxonomy): domain Bacteria; phylum Bacillota; class Clostridia; order Christensenellales; family Aristaeellaceae; genus UBA6115. Next base: position 6,654 of record CAUJDI010000063.1, read on the forward strand.
CCTCGGATCAGAAGGCTTTTTCCTGATCCCGCGTCCCCTATGACACCGATGAGTTTATCCAGAGAGCTCAGATGATGCTGGGCAATCTCATGCCCGATCTGCATCATCCGAACGTATCCGCGCGGCGCAAAGTAGACGCTGTACAGGGGTTCCTGCCCAAGGATCTGATTCATCGGTTATCCCTCGGATCCCGGCACATCCACCTGAATGGACAGCAGGGGGGCGTGCTGCTGGGCGCCGTACACATCGGTCTCGCCCAGGTCTCCCGAACAGATGGGCCGCACGATGGTCACCTTGATGGCATAGGCGGGCTCAAAATGGATGATGCCGATGATCCTGTCCGGCGTGATCCTGTAGAGCCTGCAGATCAGGTCCTCATTGATGACGTTCTCCCTGATGGCAAGCCTGTAGTTCTCCTCCGAACTGAACATGATGTCCAGCGTCAGCTCATAAGGGCCGGAGTTCTTGCTGCGGATGATGCTTGTGAGTTCGGTGATGTTCTTCTTCACGTTTCCACCTCAGACCTTCTCGATCGCCATTGGGAAAAGCGCGCAGGGGTCCTCTGTCTCAAGCAGATGATAAACGCTGAACACAAAGACCTCACCGGCATGGAAATCACTGGGTGAATATGGGAACGCAAGGTTGCCGGCCGTAGCTCTCCTGCCCTGATACCCATAGTGCAGCATCGTGGACCGAGCGGCCGCGCAGATGGTGTCGGCATGGGCCTGGGTATCAGAGACTGCTTCGATGACAATGCCTATTTCGTGCCCTTCGACAACAGGATGGGGTTCCAGCGCACCCATGACGCCGTCCCGTCCGAAGACGTTGAACAGAAGCTTATACTCGATCCCTGACGCAGAGAAATTGTCCCTGACCCGTTCGCGCACGCCTGCCGTTATTTCATCGATGCGGCTGAGCATCACGGGATCGCGCGCCCCGGCGATGGATACAGTCCTGTATCCGATGCGTCTTGCCCCCTCGAGTTTGACGGTATAGGGGTCCGACGGGATGAAGCGGCTGCCACTGACGCGTGCGATGCGGTCTGTGACCTGCTCAAACTTCGTGCCATAAAGGTCAAGATGCCCTCCGGGGCCTGGAAGGATATAGGGGTTGGTCTTTTCATAAAGGGTATGCGCCGCGACTGACAGGGTCGTGCATTTTCGGATGGGATTGAGCGGCTCCAGATCGAACGAATCACGGCGCAGATAGCCAAACATGCAGTCGGAACCGGATCCGGGGGTCGCCGCGATGGAGGCGCATTCCAGGATCTTTCCCATGTGAACCGCAAGGCCTCTGTCAAAACCAGCGCGCACAGCGGGGGCGGCAAACACCGCCGGGTCATAACAGCGGCCGGCAAGGACGACCTGTGCGCCTCCGTCCAGCGCGCGGATGATCGGTTCTATCCCCATCTGCGCGACGATGCTGACGGTTTCCTCAAGCGCTTGTTCTGTCAGTTCCGGAGCTGGTTCAAGGGGCTTCACCTTTCCCCTTTGCATCGCGTCCCTGACCCTGTCCTTCGGGATCTCCGCATGGATCACAGCAAGGGAGAAATGAAGGTCCTGCTCCCTGGCGATCTCCAGGATGATGTCCCGGCACCAGGCAAGGTGCCGGTCCCCTCCGCTGCCTCCGGCACTGCCGATCACAACGGGGATCCCCCTTGACATCCCGGCGGCCAGCATCAGTTCAAGATCGCGCTTCACAGCGCCGCGGTCGGTAAAGGATATCCCCGCGCCGAGGTAATAGGGGCCCGGATCGGTTGAGCCCGCGTCAACGGCGATCAGATGAGGGTTTCTGGCCAGCCCTTCCTGAAAAGAGGCAAGCGGAAAACCGTATCCGAGGATGGCGGTCGTCGAAAGGATCCTGTATTCATCCATTCGGTTCATTCCTCCTTAGGGTTTCAATACACCGATGCCGTTTTTCCTCAGCGCGATGATCCTTTGCATTTCATTGAAGCAGATCATGTACGCCTCGTCGACGCCCATGCCGGGTTTTGCCAGGACCTGGTCGGCATTGACCGCCATTGCGCAATGGATGCAGACCTGTGCAGAGCGGTCCGTCTCGTTGCAGGTGCCGCCCTGGTAAGCGCCGACTCCCTTTTGCTTGCAGTACAGCACAGCCTCGCAAGTGTTGTGGATGCTCCCCAGGTCAGGGGTCTTGATCTGGATCATATGCCCGGCGGCATTGTCAGCGAAATAGATCACATCCTCCAGTGTATTGCACCACTCATCGGCGACGATCTCGACATGGATGCCCCGCTGATCGATCTCCCTGCACAATCCCCGCAGATCGCGCATCTGCGCTTCCCGGCTGCCGGAATCCATCGGGCCTTCGATGCGAAGATGGAAAGGCGCTGCCTCCTTTTCCAGCTGTTCAAGGTAATCCGCCATCCCGATATAGTTGTCAGCGCCGAAGATCTGTCCGACGGTTCCGTAGCAATCGATATGGAAAACGGGGCGGTAACCCTCATGCGGGGCGACGTCCCTGACACGCTGCTTGAGCCATTTGACATAGGCCAGAAGATTCTCGCCCTTCTGGCCGGTTTTGGAAATGCTGTTGAACAGCCCGTGCGGCAGCACCGGCGCGCCTTTGAGGATCATCTTGTCCGCGTTGCTGTACCGGTCATCGCCGGACTGGGTAAAGATCGGGAGGATGCTCCCAGAGACGGTGGTCCCGTATTCCATGGCCACCAGGTCGCACATGTTCAGGCCCTTCGCCTTGGCGACCGCGTCAAGGATCGCCTGTGAAACGCCATAACGGATCGCGGTGTGCAGCTTTTTGCCTTCGGCATCAGTCAATCCGTCGATTTCCCCCGCCAGCCGCCTGAAGCTGTCCGCTTCCTGGCCGATCAGGTGAGAAGCGACGTCATGCTCAATGATAGGAATAAAGCTGTCCGCGAGAAACAGGGGATCGCGTCCTCCCGCTCCCGAGTACTGCACCGCCGCGCAGTCGCCCCATCCGATCTGCCCGTTCTCAAGGATGATCTGTACTGAGATGGATTCCCCCGGCTGGCGGATGCGGCTGAACCCGGGGGTCATCGGCTCACCGGAATACACCGCGCCGTCCGATATTGCCCCCTGCTTGATGGCTTTCTGATCGTCAAAGTAGAAACCGGTCAACCCTTTTGAACACACAAGGTTAATGATTTTCATAACAGCCCTCCCCATATCGCATCAATGCGGTCTGCCGACCAGGCGCCCCTTGGAGATCGCATAAATGTCATCAATGACCATCTGGAATGAAACCCCTCTGTTTTCAGCTTCAGCTCGCTGATGGATCTTGCCGCGGTGGAACCTGAGCAGTTTTTCATTCAGCGGCAGATTTCCCGCGTCAAGCAGTCGGACAGCGCCATTGTTGTCCCTGGCCGGCATGATCTTTCCGGCATTGTAGCGGCTTGGCGCAAATGGTACGTCGATCACGCCCGCTTCAAATGCCCTGACAGTCCCTAGGGCGACATCCCCCTCTCCCAGCTCCAGCGTGCGTTCCAGGATGCAGGAGGTCTCCTCCCGGATCACTGACATCTCCTCCTCAAGCCGCCCGCCGTCATCAAGCGACTGGTCCGCCAGCATTGTGATCATCTGTTTGGTGGCGCGGAGGCCGGCGGCATTGGCCTCCTTGGTCGGCACGCCCAAGGCCTCATGCGGCGACTTGACGATCACTTTCGTGGCATTGGCAAGCGCGGCGACGGAGCTGCCCCAGCAAATGACGGCGAAGGCCTTTGCCTCATCCTGCGGGAATCCGCCCATCCACTGATGAAGGACCGTGCTGATCGTGACGTCTTTGTATCCGAAACGTTCAAGGTATTCGTTTGTCTGCTTTTCAAGGATCCTGATTGCCGCGACATCCTGGATGAGGTTCCCGCACTGTCCATAGCCGACCGTAATGTTTCTGACCCCCTGTTCCGCCGCCAGCAGGGTCTCGATGATGGCCACGGCGTTGGAGACACAGGGCGGGACCAGCGTTCCGGTCAGCGGTCCGAAAGGCTCTCGGTTGACGGAGATTCCCGCATCTTCGTACAGCCCCACCAGTCTGTCGCAGTACTGCCAGTTGTACAGGGTCTCCTTCATCGGCGCGTTTTTTGCGTATGGGATGTTGTAGGAGATCCCGCCGCCCTCAAAGCTGGTGAACCCCCCTGCCAGGGTGATCTCACTCAGCAGGCGGGCGTCCGGTGTACCGTGGCGGACCTGGACGGGGGTCTGAAGCGCGGACGTGACCATCCTGCACCCCGTGATCCCGTGATTGACCGCGGGGAACCCGTTGAGCATGGCTTTCCCCGTCGCCTTGGATTCATCGATCCCCCGTTGGGCATCCTCATAGCGGTTTAGACGGGTGTAGCTGTCGATGGTGGTAGGCAACAGGTCTGCCTCGCCTTCCTTCTCAAGGTGGCTGAGCAGCGCGATATGTTCACTGATGAGCGGGACACCCGCGCGGGGCTGGACCAGGGTCTTTCTGCTTTTCTGCGCCTCATTGAGCTTGGTGACAAAACGTCTGTCCAGGGGGATCCCCTTTTGGTAGCCGATCGCCTCATCCAGATCCACATCGGCTCCGGTAGGCCATGTTTTCAGGACCTCCTGACGCTGTGACATAAAAAAGTCCAGGGGCCATTTCTTATTGGACAGCTCCATATGCGCCTTCCTTTCCAAATTGCTCCAGCATCAGCCTGAGCGCCGTTTCACGGTCAACCCCCGAAAGGAGCCCCATTGCGGAGAGAGTATACCGGCTGTCGCACAGGGCCTTCACGTGCCTTGGCGTGAGCGCAGTCGGGTCCTGCATGGACAGCGCAATGTTGACGATTCCCGTCAGATCTGGCGCGTAGATCAGCGCGCCGCCGGTCAGAAGCATCAGTTCCGTGCGCGTCAGGTCCTTGCCGGTCTGCTGATCCACAGGGCCGATGGGCGTGTAGACGCGCTCAAGCGTACCGGCATGGCGGGCCAGTGCGCAGTAAAGCGCCCCGATGGCCAGCGCGCGGTCGACATCCTGTTCTTCCCGCGTTTCGGGAAGCTTTGACGGGTCGCTCCGAAAAGCCTCGGCGGCATCCATGATGGCCGGAGCAGGCACTGAGGCGATGTTCGCAAGCCTTTCCGCCCCGACGGCCTGGATGACGCCCCTGGCGCTGTAGCGCATGCCGATGTCGCCCTCCACCGTCCGCTTGGCATGAGGCTCAGGAAGGCCGCGCAGAAATACGTTGGGATTGGAGGGGTCTCCCCTGGCGATGGAATACACGTCAGTGGTCGCGCCACCAAGATCAACAGCGATGAGTTCTCCAAGGCCGCGAGTCCTCTCCGTACCTTCCGAAAGAAGTGTCAGCGCTTCCAGCACCGCTGAGGGCGTGGGCATCAGGATCCCGTCCAGGACCTCGCTCACGCTGCTCATCCCCTTCGCTCGGACGATGCGTTTCAGGAACAAGTCCCTGATCATCTCCTGGACCGGGCCGGCGTTGAGCCTGTTCATCTCCGGCATCACATTGGGCGCGAGGAAAACAGGATGTCCGCTGCCCTCAAGCGCTTTGGTACAGTCCCGGCCGGCGCTGCGGTTTCCGGCGATGATGATGGGATAACTTCCCCCGTCACAGCTGAGCGCCTGCGCGTTGGCAATGATATTTTCGCTGTTTCCGCCGTCTGTTCCCCCGGTCAGGAGAAGGATGTCCGGCTCCGCCTGACGGATCTCATCAATATCTTCGCTTGTCAGGCGATAGGCGAACGTCCTGATGACTTTCGCTCCCGCGCCGAAGGCGGCCAACTGCGCCGCCTTGCCGGTGAGGGCGGGGACCAGTCCGCAGACGACCATCTTCAGCCCCCCGGCGGCGCTGGAACAGGCCAGTTTTGCCTGATAGTCGATTGCTCCACAGGAGTGCTCAAGGATGGACATGGCCTTGTTCAGCCCGATGGATATATCGCTGTCCGCAGTCGTGAACGCCTGGGCGCTGCCCAGAATGCTCGGCGTTTCCAGGTCGACGGCAGTCAGTTTTGTGTAGGTTGAGCCAAAGTCGATCAGCAGGACCGGCCGCATCGCCTATCCCCGGACAGATCTTCATTCAGTGCCCTGATGCCGGCTTCCGGCGGCGTACCGGGCCCGAAAACCCGGTCAAACCCCATTTTCAGAAAGCGCTGTTCAACCTCCTCAAACGGCTGCTTTCCGACAACGATGTTGCCGCCGACGTACAGCAGGATCCCCTTCAGGCCCGCTTCGTCGCATTTCTCTCGAAACCCCTGGCAGTCCAGTTCGCCATGCCCGTACAGGGAGGAAACGATGATCGCGTCGGCGGCGGATTCAACGGCCGCCTCGATGAATTCTTCCTGAGATACCATGACGCCAAGGTTGACAACGTGAAATCCGGCATCCTGAAATGCGTAGTTGAGGATCTGGTTGCCAACCGCATGAACATCCGCCCCGATGACACCCAGAACCAAGGTTCTCGCCATATAGCGCCTCCATTTTCCAGTCAAGGTGAGAATAGCCTCTGATGACCGGCTTGTCAACCACCGCTCCTTGTTTTAAGCCACCCAAGCACCTATAATGAGGATAGAAGAGACTTCACGAAGGGGGGAATGGGATGAACATCTGCCAGCTGACTGACACATTTCTTCCGGTCGTTGACGGAGTGGGCCGTGTCGTTCTCGCCTATGCCGAAACCCTGTCCGGTATGAATCACAAGGTGACCGTATCCTGTCCGATGTACAACACGGGACACCGCGGGGGGTATCCCTTTGAACTGGTGGACTACTCCGGTTTCAAAGTGCCTACCGCGCCGCAGTACAAGGTCGGTACCGCGGCGCTTGACAGCCATTACAGAAAACGCATGGAAATGATCGACCTGGACATCGTGCACTCTCACAGCCCCTTTTCCGCCGGCAAGGAAGCGCTTCGGCTGGCAAGGGAGAGGAAACTTCCGGCGGTCGCATCCTTTCACTCAAAATACTATGATGATTTCCTGAACGTCACCCATTCCGAGACGATCGCGAAGCTGGTCGTCAGCAACATCGTCAGCTTCTACATGCGCTGTGATGAAGTATGGGCGGTTTCCGAAAGAAGCGCGGACGTGCTCAGGTCCTACGGCTACCGCGGAAACATCATCGTCATGCCCAACGGCGTGACGATGCGGACTGCCGATCAGCGGAAGATCAGGGAAGTTGAGGAACGTTTTTCCCTTGAGTCCTTCCCCATGCTTCTGTTCGTCGGGCAGATCAACTGGAAGAAGAACATTCTGCGGGTGCTTGAGGCGGCCTCCCTGCTGCTTCGCTCAGGCGTGTCATTCCGCCTCCTGCTTGCCGGACAGGGTCCGGACGAAAAAATGGTCCAGGAAAAGATCAGGGAGCTCGGCCTTGAGGGCTGTGCCATGCTGACGGGGCACGTCGCAGACATGGACACCCTTGACGCTCTGTACGCGCGCGCCGCCGTCTTCACCTTCCCCTCCCTGTATGACAACGCGCCGATGGTCGTGCGGGAAGCTGCCGTCATGGGCACTCCGGCCGTGCTCGTCTCAGGAAGCAGCGCCGCGGAGATCATCCACGACGGCGCGAACGGATTCCTGTGCCGGGATGATTCCGATGATCTTTACAGGGTGCTGCGCAATGCCCTTTCAGATCCGGAAAAGACAAGGTACATCGGCATGCAGGCCCGAACCACCATTCCAATGCCATGGCGGGACATCATGGAAAAAGCGGTCCAGCGGTATGAAGCGCTGATAAAGGAAAAGAAAGGCAAAAAGCGCAGGCACTACGCCCAGAAGCCGGCTGAAAAGGCTTTGCGCGGATGAGCGCGGACAGGCATTTTGACATTGTCGTCATAGGAGCCGGCCATGCTGGGTGCGAAGCCGCATTGGCATGCGCAAGGCTTGGACTCGAAACGGCGGTCCTCACGCTGAACATCGACAGCATCGCCTTGATGCCCTGCAACCCTTCCATCGGCGGAACGGGAAAGGGCCAGCTGGTGCGCGAAGTCGATGCCCTGGGCGGTGAGATGGGCCTGGCGATCGATGACACCACGCTGCAAAGCCGGATGCTCAATACCGGAAAAGGTCCGGCGGTCCAATCCCTGCGAGCGCAGGCTGATAAACGCCGGTACCAAAGGCGCATGATGCAGGCTTTGTTCTCACAGGAAAACCTGACCGTCCTGCAGACCGAGGTGACGGATATCCTCACATGTTCCGGCGGCATCAAAGGCGTCAGAACCATCAGCGGCAGGGTGATCGGCTGCGGCGCGGCGATCGTCGCCTCAGGGGTATACCTGAACAGCCGTATCATCATCGGGGAAACGCACTGGCACTCCGGACCCCAGGGTCTGTTGAGCGCCGGCCGCCTCTCGGCGTCCTTGATGGACCTGGGTTTCCAGATCAGGCGGTTCAAAACCGGAACGCCTGCCCGGATCGATGCCCGCAGCATCGATTTCAGCCAGATGGAAGCGCAGCCGGGCGATGAGCCCGTCGTCCCGTTCTCATTCCTGACGGACAGAAAGCTTCAGAACCTTGAGCGATGCTTCCTGACCTGGACGAACGAGCAGACCCATGAGATCATCAGGAAGAACCTTGACCGCTCCCCCATGTTTTCAGGCGTCATCAAAGGCATCGGCGCGCGATACTGCCCCTCGATCGAAGACAAGGTCTACCGCTTTGCCAGCAAGGACAGGCACCAGGTGTTCCTTGAGCCGGAAGGGCTTTCATTTCCTGAGTGGTACGCTCAGGGACTTTCCTCCAGCCTGCCCGAGGACGTCCAATGGGATATGTACAGAAGCATCAAGGGCCTCCAGCATGCCCGGCTGACCAGGCTTGCCTACGCGATCGAATATGACTGCATCAACCCGCTGGACCTGTCGCCTTCCATGGCTTCGCATCATATTCAGGGCCTCTACTCAGCCGGGCAGATCAACGGCACCTCCGGTTACGAGGAAGCGGCGGCTCAGGGGATCCTGGCCGGCATCAACGCAAGCCTGTACCTGAAGGGCAGGGGTCCGTTCATCCTCACCCGGGAACAGGCGTATATCGGCGTGATGGCTGACGATCTGAGCAGCAAAGGCGTCGATGAGCCCTACCGCATGATGACAGGCCGGGTCGAATACCGGCTGTCCCTGCGCCAGGACAACGCGGATCTGCGGCTGACCCATCTGTCGCACGCGCTCGGCCTGGCCAGCGACGAACGGCTCGAAAGGGCTGAAAAGAAGAAACGGGAAACGGATGAACTGATTCAGGCATTCAGGGAAAGCCGCGGGCATTCAGGCAGCGGTCCTGGCAGAACGGCGATTGACCAGCCGGGTGCCGGCTACTCAAATGAAGCCGTCAGACAGGCTGAAATACAAATGAAGTATGAAGGTTACCTGGGAAAGGAATCCGCTCAGATCAGGTCTGCAAAAGCCATGGATGATTGGCGGATTCCCCCTGATATCGACTATATGTCCATCGTTTCGCTCAGGATCGAATCAAGGCAGAAACTGACGCGTCAGAAGCCCTTCTCCCTCGGGCAGGCCTCGCGCATTCCGGGTGTTACGCCTGCCGACGTCGCCGTGCTGTCGGTATGGCTGAAAAAGCACAGGGCCGCGGCTGAAACCTGACGCCGCTTATCCCTTCCAGTCCTCTCCCGCCCTGTCCTCCGCCAGAGCCACCTGCAGCATGATCGCGCACTCGATCCGCTTCTTGAACAACTCACATCCCAGGCTGTATACCCCGGATATGCTGCCTGTCGCGTGACAGGCATTGGCCGCGCAGCCGCCGGCGCAGTACAGCCTTGCCCAGCAGTCATGGCATTCCGGATGGCTGTACAGGTTGTTCTCCCTGAACGCTTCCCTGAGCTTTTCGTTTGTCACCCCATGCTCAAGATCGCCGAGCCGATATTGGCTCTCTCCGACAAACTGGTGACAGGGGTACAGATCGCCGTCGGGCGTAACGGCCATATACTCAGATCCCGATCCGCAGCCGGACAGGCGCTTGTACACACAGGGGCCATGCTCCAGATCGATGTTGTAGTGATAGAAGGAGAAGGCCCTGCCCTCCCGTTCCCGTCGTAGCATTTCCGCTGCAAGGCGTTCATACTGCTCGAACAATACCGGCAGGTCATCCTCTCTGAGCGCGCAGGGATCGTCTCTCTTCATGACGACAGGCTCCATGCTCAGCTGCGTGAAGCCAAGGTCCGCCATGTGCAGGATATCGCTGAGGAAATCCGTGTTGTGCCGGGTAAAAGTGCCGCGGACGTAGTACCCCTTATCGCCGCGCTTCCTGACAAAGTCCAGAAAACGCGGGACGACCTTGTCATAGCTTCCCCGGCCGTTCCTGTCGACCCTGAACATGTCGTGCACTTCCTTCCGCCCGTCGAGGCTGAGCACGACGTTGTGCATTTCGCGGTTGCAGAAATCAATGACTTCCTCATCAAGCAAGACGCCGTTTGTCGTCAGTGTGAAGCGGAATATCTTGTTATGTTTCTTTTCAAGTTCCCGGCCGTACCTGACCAGTTCCTTAACGACCTGCCAGTTCAGAAGCGGCTCGCCCCCGAAAAAATCCACTTCCAGGTACCTGCGCCCAGCAGAAGAATTGATCAGGAAATCAAGCGCCTTTTTCCCCGTCTGAAGGCTCATGAGGCCCTGGGAACCCTGGTAGCTGCCCTGGCCGGCAAAACAATAGCTGCAGGCAAGGTTGCACGCGTGAGCGACATGCAGGCACAGGGCTTTCACCACGGGGCTGCCTTCTTTCAGCCTCGCTGCATACGCCTGATAGGTATCATTGGTATAGAGCTTGCCCGCCTCGCGAAGCGTGTCCAGCTCATCAAGAAGGCTTTCAGCGGCATCGCCCTTCAGGTCTGGATCCCCTGGATATATCTTTCTAAGGGATCCTATGGTCTCCTCCCTGGACAGGGTCTCATACATGCGGATCGCCCTGAGCGATATCTCGTCAGCCATATGGATGGAGCCGCTGGAAACGTCCAGAGCGATGTGGTAGCCGTTCAGGGAAAAAGTATGGACCATAAACCTCCAAAAAACCGCCCTGAATCAGGCGGTCATGATGCGATCGGACAGATATTCCTGATCAGTCCTTATCATTCTCACAAGGTTGGTTGGCAACACCGCAGGACGTCTTGCAGGCAGACTGGCAGGAAGTCTGGCACTCTCCGCACCCGCCGTTCTTAAGGCTTGCGTTCAGATCCCTTGTCGCCAGTGTCTTGATCTTCATCTCATTCACCTCATCTTAAGGATACCTGATATTCTATCCGCGCCGGCTGTCCATGTCAAGATTTGCCACAGGGATTCGCTGATGGTATAATCCGCCTTGCATCATGATCCTGGCGGCAGAGACCTCAATTGCTTCGTATCCCCCTGAAGAATGTGTCCAGCAGGGCTTCCGCCTCTTCCTGCATGATGCCGCCCCGGCAATCTGTATGGTGATGAAAAACCGGGTCCATGGGCAGCGCGTAGACGCTGCCGCAGCAGCCGTACTGTTTGTCAAAAGCTGCGAAGACACAGCGTTCCAGCCCGGAGAGAATGACGGCTCCCGCGCACATCGGGCAAGGCTCCAGGGTGACAAACATCTCGCAGCCTGTAAGCTGCCTCGTACCGAGCGCTTTCTGCGCAGAGGCGATCGCAAGCAGTTCCGCATGGGCGAGCGCATCGTTTCGCGCGACCTGCCGGTTATGTTCGGAAGCAACGATCACGCCGTCACGGACGATGACCGCGCCAACCGGTACTTCCAGGGGGTCTTTCGCCGCTTCCTCAAGCGCCGCAGACATATAATCCGTATCCTTCACTCAACTCCCCTCCGGAAGGATTGTATCATAAATGCCGATGGACCGTGAATCAGGCGATCTGTACCAGCAGATCAATCAACCTTGAAGTCCAAGCCCCAGTCAGCCCGCATGGTCGGAAAGGCCCGGAGAAATCAACCGCCGGAGGTATCATCAGTGCGCAAGCCAGATCGGCTGATCAGAACATCCACCATCCTCGTAATCATTCTGACCCTTCTCCTCCTCATCCCCGCCTCTGCCGAGGATGCCGAAGTGTCAGGCACCGTTTTCCTTGACGCAAACGGCAACGGCCTGATGGATGCAGATGAAAAGCCCGTGGGCGGCGCGGAGCTGACCCTGATCAGCGCATCAGGCGGCAATGAGAGCATCCACAGCTATGTCTCTTCAGACCGGGAAGGCCGATACAGGTTTCCTTCAGCACCGGCCGGCAACGTGTATCTGCAGATCGCCCTTCCGGATGATCTGCTGTTTACCGCCTATCAAGCGGGGGGCAGCATAGCTCTCCCAGCCGCAGGCAGCAAGGGAAGGACCCCTGTTTTCAGCATCGAACCGGGAGAAGTAGCCGAAGTCCCCGTCGGCGCGATAAGGCAAAGCGCTTATCTCAATGTGACCGCTTTTGGGGATGAAAACGCCAACGGCGGACGCTTCAGCAGCGAGCCCTTGCTCAGAGGGGTCGAGCTCGCGCTGGTCTATGAGCTGGATGATCAGCGGTATACCGTTGCGGAAGCCGTCACCGACAAGGAAGGGTTCGCTCAGCTGAGCAAACTGACGCCCGCCGAATACCGACTTTGGGTAAGGATGCCGACCCCTTATATTATTGGACCCCTCGGGCAGAAGATCAACCCTTTCTATAATATCATTCCCCCGACAGACAGCAATGAAGGGATTTCAGAGCCATTTACCCTTGAGCGCAGCCTGGGGGTAGGTGTCGGCGGCGTCATGGCCGGCAGCCTTGCCGGACGTGTCTGGCTGGACACCAATATGAACGGGATCATGGAAGCCAGCGAAGGCGGGTTCCCCGGCGTCAAGATCACGCTGACACATCTTGACTTGGGCGTTGAGAGGACCCTGACCACGACGCAGGAAGCGGACTTCAGGTTCATCTATCTTCAGCCGGGAACGTACAGCATCAGCGCGCAGTTGCCTGACGGCGTCATGTTTGCGCTTGAAAAAAGCCCCTCCCTTTTCATAAACGGGTTCTCCGACAGCCAGAGTGCAAAGGTACAGGTTGAAAAAGGGCGTGAAACCATTCTGGACCCGATCGGTGTGATGCCCTCATCAGGCATCGCCGTCATCGCCTTTCATGACATCAACGTCAACGGGCTTCCTGATGAAGGAGAGCCTCCTTTCACAGGCGCGAAGGCCGAGGTCCTTGTGGATGGGATAGCGGCAGCCGGTTCCCTGTCCGATAGCGAAGGAGTGGCTCTGCTGAAGCGCGTCAGGGGCGGGGACGTATCATTGCGGGTAAGCCTGCCGGATGACCAGATCTTCAGCGTCAGCGGCGGAGGGGACGGGAACGCCTTCTTCTCTTTGGCCGCAGCCAATCAGGTGACGATCGGGAAACAACTGGCGCACGGAGAACAGATGACCCTCTATGCCGGCGTGACCATACCAGCCATGATCTCCGGGACCCTGTTTGATGACGCGGATCTGTCCGGCGCTTTTGATCAGAGCGAGAACAAGCTCGAAGGCTTTACGGTGCAAGCTGTTGATTCTAGGGGAAACATCGCCTCAGAGGGGCTTACGGACAAGAACGGCGAGTATCTCCTCAGCGGCCTTGTGCCGGCTGAGTACACCGTCCGCATCCTGTTGAAATCACCCTTTGTTTTCTCACCTGTCACCAGCTCAAGCGCGGAAATCAGGAATCAGATCATCTCCCAGACCCCTGATCATGGCGATACTGCGGTGCTATCGGTCAAACCCGGGCAGCACCTTGAGCACGTTGACGCCGGCGCATTCCGGTCCGCAGTCATCACCGGCGCCATCCTGCTGGGGGACGAAACCGATGGTTTCAGCGGTGCGCTTGGCGGTTTGCCAGACGTTCAGATAGATCTGGTCGACGAAAATGGGATAGCGGTTTCTGCATATACAGTTTCAAAGACAGACAGCCAGGGCGCGTTTTCCCTCAAGGGGGCGCTGCCGGGAAGCTACCGGCTCAGGTTCACCCTTGCGGATGGCGCCAAGCTGAGTAAACCACATATGGACGCCCCATCGTTTCAAACGGACGTCTTTCAAGTCAAGACAAGCGACGTTCTCGCCCTTGAGCCGATCTACGCCGTGAAAACCGGCACGCTGTCCGGGCTTGCTTTTACCGACATGGACAGCGACGGCAAGTTCGGCGGTGCAGACAGGGGCCTCAAGGGCGCGGCCCTCAGCCTCAGGAACAGGTCAACCGGAGAAGTATATGAAACTGTCAGCGCTGACGAAGGCAGGTACGAGATCGGCGGGATCCGGCCGGGCGTCTATGACGCCGAAGCACGTCTGCCGGATGGCTACATCCTGTCAAATAGTGAAAACAGCCTCGCTCCCGCGTCCCTGACAGGCGTCTCGAAGGCAAGGCTTGACTTCGGGATGGGTACGGTGATCGGGAATACGACCCTGGCTGCGGCCGTGCCCCTTTCCATGAAGGGAGCCGCATTCTATGACCACGATCTGAATGGCCGGTTCGATCCACTGTCCGATACGCCCTATCCGATCCGGATTGTTCTCACGCACAAAGGCACGGGCAGTGTGTTCAGCCTGAGCGCGGACCCGGACGGCGTGTTTTCGCAGTCACCCCTCTATCCGGGGAAATACGAGCTCAAGGTCAGTCTGCCGGAGGATCATCTGGTGACAGCCCCAGAGAATGCCAGGCAGGAAGGCACGAATTGGATTTCTGATATCGTTCTTGACCAAAACAGGCCGAACGTCGAGGTCGCCCTTGTACAGCTGTCAGGCATGCGGGGAACTGTCTGGAACATGGACGGAAGCACCGAAGGGGTGGATGGGCTTGCCATTGCTCTGAAAGATGCCGAAGGGCGCGCGGTTCGTGAAACGTCAACGGACAGCGGTGGCAGCTTCGAGTTTACACGACTGATGCCGGTTGAATACACCCTGAGCGCGACCCTGTCGCCCGGTTACCGATTCGCCCGCACGGTGGACACTTCTGACAGGCCAAGCGTCATTACCGCGGACCTGGCAGACTCAGAAGGCAGTTCCGGGGTCAGCGGCCTGATCAGCTTGCGCATGGGTGAACTGAAAGGGAATCAGGACATCGGCATCGGCGCATTGGGAAAAATGGGTGACCTCGCCTGGCTGGATTCAGACGGCGACGGCATGCAGGACGCCGGTGAGCCTGGCATTCCCGGTATCATAGTCATGCTTTATCAGTACGGCGAAGTCACGGCACAGGCGACGACCGATTCGTATGGCCGCTATATGATCACTGGCCTTTATCCGGGTAAATACACGATCCAGGTGACGATGCCTGAAGAACTGAAACCAACGGTCCGGCAGACGGTTTTCCCGCTGGTCGCAAGCGTCCTGAGAAACGGCGAGGGGCAGACAGCTTACTCAGATGAAGTGCTCGTGCCGAGCGGCGGAAGGAACCTGAACTGCGATCTGGGTTTTGTGCTGAGAAAAGAGGGAAAGTTCCCCGCATCCATGCTTGATCTGCCGAAAAAGGACTGGACACAGGTCAACGAGCAAAAACCGGGCAGGTAGAGCCAACCATCAAGGGTTACTCATGATGCTCCGGAATTCGAATCATCGCTTCATAGAAAACCCGCCAAACGGTCAATGAGCAGTGATCTCCAAAAACGGACAGCGTTGTTCTGCGGTCCGTTTCTTCACTCAACTCCTGCTTTTTAAGACAGCGGGAAAGGGATCAGGCAAGTCCCGTCCTACTCATCCTCTTCCACTTCAGGAAGTTCCGCATTGTGGAAGACTTCCATCACATCGTCATTTTCTTCCAGCAGGTCGATGATCTTGAGCACCTTGACGAGGGTCTCCTCATCCTCAATGCTGATGGTGGTCTGGGGGATCTTTCTCCTTTCGGCGGTCAGAAACGCGTAGCCTTTCGCCTCAAGCGATTCCCTCACTGATGAAAAATCATTTGGCGCTGTGTATACCTCAAATCCCTCTTCGCTGACCTGGACGTCCTCCGCCCCGGCTTCAAGGGCATGCATCATCAGTTCATCCTCAGTGATGCCGGCGCTGCGCTCGATCAACAGCAAACCTTTAAAATCGAACATATAGCCGACAGAACCGGTCGTGCCCAGGGAACCGCCGTGCTTCTCAAGGATGTGCCTCACCTCGGACCCCGTGCGATTGCGGTTGTCGGTGACCACCTCCGCGATCACCGCGATGCCGCCCGGAAGATAGCCCTCATACGTGATCTCTTCAAGGATCACGTTATCTGAATCGCCGGCCGCCTTCTTGATGCTGCGGGTGATGTTGTCATTGGGCATATTGATGGCCCTTGCCTTTGCAATGACATCCCTCAGTTTTCCATTGACGGCCGGATCTGCTCCGCCTTCACGGACCGCAATCGCGATTTCACGCCCGATCTTTGTAAAGGCATTGCCGCGCTGTGCGTCCGCCTTGCCTTTCTTGTGCTTGATGTTTGCCCACTTTGAGTGACCGGACAACTTGATCCATCCCTTCCAATAGTCTCGACCAGTATCATACCATCCGGGAATTAGCGCGTCAAACCCGGCATAATCCTACAGCCCGCTTTGGTCATGCTGTCAGTCATTTGGTCTCAGCCTCTTATTGCCAATGCCCTGTCGGGATAGTCTGTGATGAGGATGCCGGCCCCAAAATCCATTACACTGCGCATGGCCCGGTCGTCATTGACTGTCCAGACATTGACCATTCCCCCTTGCTCCTGCACCTCGTGATAGGCCTCCGGATTCATCAGGAGATCTGAGTAATATGTATGCATCGCGTCCATGCCTGTCCTCATCAGGTATTCTGCCGGTCTTATGAGGCAGCAGTCATACAGGAGGCCGCAGACGGCATTCGGATTGATCTGCTTGATGGTCCGCAGGGAGTAATGGTTGAAGGAAGAATAGATGACGCGCTCGCTCATCCCGTGTTTTTCGACCAGATGAAGGCATTTCTCTTCCATCCCAGCGTAGGAGATGTGGCTGTTCTTCAGTTCAATGTTGATCCTCAGGCCCGTTGGTTTGAGCAGGTCGAACACTTCCTCAAGCGTCGGTGCCTTCGCCTGAGCATATTCCGGATGCGTCAGGTTGAACAGGTGCGACTTGATCTCCTTGAGTGTCATGGCGCTGATGAGTCCGCTGCCGTCCGACACCCTGTCGATCCGCTCGTCATGTGTCACGATCAGCTGGTGATCCCGGCTGAGCTGTACGTCCAGCTCAACGCCGTCTGCCCCCTGCTCTGCCGCGAGCTGAAACGCCTCCAACGTGTTCTCCGGCGCATAGCCGGCAGCGCCCCTGTGTGCAAAAATCATCGTGCCCATTGATACCTCTCAGGCGCTTTGAAGCCTTTGTGATAAACGGCATCAGGCTGCATTAAGGCACTCCTTTCACATGACAGCATCGGAAAACCAGAGATCTTCTCCCATCAATACCAGGTCTGCGCGAAAGCGGTCACGCGCCAGTCCTCGCTGTTGAGGCGGTACTGAAAGACTTGCGGTTCGGTCTGCTCATCTTCCGGAAGCATCGACATATTCCGTTTCGGATCCTTCGCCTTGCTGTCGTACAGGTAGGTGAGGCGCTTGATCCGGCTGGACAGGTTGCCTTCCACTGTTTCCATCAGGTAGACGCCGTCCCCCCTGTTCTCCGCCCGGGTGACCAGGCCGACGTGCATCGTCTTGTAGCCCCCCATTTTACCGTAGATCACCAGGTAGCCGGCACGGGGAACATTGCTGATCCTGTCCAGATTGGTGTACCCGGCAAGCAGTTTGGGGACGCCAGCTTCCCTTACGCCGTATGGCTGCCCGTCAGGCAGGGGAGCAAGCTTGCGGTATGTATCGGTCTCTGCCTGAGGAACGCCGGCATTGCCCAGTGAATAGGACGTGAAGGCGCCGCACCAGCCAAAACTGGCGCTTGGCCCGTAATACCACGTGGTGTACTTGTTGCTTCGCTTGAACCCGGAGCCTGAGGCATCCTCCCACTCCGAAAGGGCAAGGTCAATGGCCGAAGTGATTTCCGCTGGAACAGCCGGGTCAGCGATGATCCTGAACGGAACGGTCAATAAGGTCTTTCCCTTGCTCGACAGGGTGATCGTCACCTCGCCTTCGCTCAGCGCGGTCACCAGACCGTCCTGATCGACCATAGCGCTGTCAGGGGCGCTGGATGTCCATTCACCCTTCAGGTCCGTCCTGATCCGGTACTGCTCATTGGGCTGCAACGTTCTGGCAGCAAGGGATCCCTGCTCCGCTGATCCCCCAATCGTCATAAAAAGCATAGCGACCGCCAGAAGAATGAGCCTTTTCTTCATTCATCCCCTCTTAAGTTCGCGTCAACTTCTTCGTCCGCTGGTTCGCCGGGGTTTTCCCGTTTCTTTCTTCTCATGGAGAACGTCTGGTCGATGATGACAGCGAAAAACCCGACGATGATGAACAGATAATACGTCATAAAGCGCCAGATCAGCAAGGCCGCAAAGATCATCGAGTCCGGGAAAAAGCTCCTGAAAAACAGATAAAATCCGCCTTCCTGTGCGCCTGAAGCGCCCGGAAGCGGCGTGAACGAAGCAGTGATGTACAGGAGAAACTGAATGGTCAGCACTTCAAAATAGCTGCTTGTGACAAGGGAAAACCCTCTGTAAATGGAATAAGCCACGCTCATCAGCGCCGTCACCTGGACCAGCGACAGGGCGAAAAGCAACAGGAACTGGCCGGGATGCTTGGTGAGGATCTCGACACTGGAATGGAAATCATTCGTCGCGGCGTCAAGGCGTGAGGACGTTTTCGCCTTGTCCTTGATGAGGCGGAGTTTGCTGCCCAGGTTTACAACGAAAACGATGATCACGCGCACAAGGTTCCGGTTGATGGCCAGAAGGAACACAAGGACCACCATCAGGGAGTTGAGGAAGAAACCGAACGCGACCAGCCATACTCCCTTGCCAAGAATGCTGTATACATAGCTTCCCTTAAGGACCCACAGCAAAGCGCCGATCAGGATCATTGCACATTGCCAGCAAAAAAACTTCACAGCCAGGGCTGAATAGCCGATACCGGTTGCCACACCTCTTTTTTTCAGCGCGAAAGCCTGCATCGGCTGCCCTCCCGACGCCGCCGGCGTGATGGATGAATAATAGATGCCGATCAGACCGATCAGATTGCAGGACGTCAGTTTGACGGATACCTTCTGAAAACCGAAGAATATCTTCAGTATCAGGCCTTCCATCAAAATGTGCATTGCAATAAACGCCGCCGCGCCAAGAAGCCAGACAGGGTCTATCCTTTGAAACGCGCCGATGATCTGGGTGACATCGCCGGCCTGCGAGACCAGGTACAGGACAAGCAGGAGGGTCAGGAAGATGAAACCGATGTTCAGCAGCATGCTGCGTTTTTCTTTGGTCAGTTTCGCCATAAACCCTTTCTGCATCGCCATGTACGCATTTATATGGAAAAATTATATCATAGCGCATATGCTTTGTCACGGAACGGCAGTCCGCTGTACGCCCATGGCGGCTGTGCTGCAATCCGTCTGGCCGGCATGCCCATTCAATGAAGCTGCAGCTTTGAGTCAGCAGTCCGCAAGGAACGACGTGACAGGATTTGGCAGAAGGTGCTGTCTATCCTTATTCGGCACAGGATCAGCTTCGAATACATTCTAACAGGGATCGGCGCGATGCGCGTGATGGTTTCCGCTTCGGCGCCGGGCAACGAGCGCGAGCAGATCATCAAAGAGATCGGGAAACTGTCCGCCCCGGCAATATCAGCATACAGGACGGCATGGCGCCTGTGGACTGCGTCGGAGTCGGCGTCTTCAAACAGCTCGGGACCATTGCCAGATTGTTCTGCGCGGTATCGGAGCAGGGCTTCACCGTCCGGAAGATGTTCCAATCCCCAAGCGACCTTTCCATCATCTTCAGCATTGCACAGGAGGATCTGAACCGCGCGGTCAATGCGATCTGTGACGTTTTCATCAGGGAGTAAGCCCTTTGGATGCATGAAAGAAGCATCCATCAGCGTTCTATGAATGAAAACCAGCAAGGAGGCAAGTCTATGAAAAAATCCGTCGCTGTCCTGATTGTTGTATCGTTTGTCCTGGTGCTGCTGCCCGGCGCTTTTGCGATGCCGGCAGGTTCACTGCCGCCAGACCGCCTTGTCAGCCTTGAGCATAACGCGCCCAATACAGGGAAGATGCTGCCCGCCGCATTTGATCCCTACCAGAACACCTACCTGCTGACCGTCGCAAACTGGGTATCCAGGATCACCTTCACCCCGGTCACCTCATCCGCGAGCTCGGTGGTGACCGTCAACGGACAGGTGGTCAAAAGCGGGCAGAAATCCCAGATCATTCAAATGACCAATGACCCGCAGGAAGTCCAGGTGACCGTTTCCGCATACGACGCCGCCAACCAGCTGACCGCGCAGAACACCTACACGATCTATCTGCAGAGGCGTCCCAGCGAGCGGCGTACCCGTGTGTCAGCGGGTTACATCACCCAAATCAGCCTGGCTGACGGGATAGCCACGGTTTCAGCGGATCTGGTGACTGTCACCTATCAGGACAAGACGAACATCTCCACTTTCATCAACGACAGCGTCTATGTGTACAAGTACAAAACCGCCGCCAACTGCCTGTTTTATTACGGGACGAAACAGAACCCCGTCAGGGCGGTCGACGCGCTGGATTTTGTCAACAACTATCTCTCAAACGGCAGCAACCTGTACTACATCGTCTACATCGAGGATGAGATCGTCGCCGTGATGCCGTACGCATCTGACTGACAGGCAGATTTGATCGCGCAAAAGTGCCCGGCGTCTTGCTGCCGGGCACTTTCTGTTATCGGATCAGCCTTGCATCGCCGACTCGAGGCGCCTTGTGACCTCCTGCCAGTTCACTACCTTCCAGAAGTTCTTCAGGTATTCAGGCCTGCGGTTCTGATACTTCAGGTAGTAGGCATGCTCCCAGACGTCCGCGCCCAGGAGGGGAACGTGTCCGTTTGTCAGAGGGCTGTCCTGATTGGCTGTCTTCTCAACACTCAGCTTGCCGTCCGCAAGCGTCAGCCACGCCCACCCGGAACCGAACTGCGTCTTCCCGGCATTTTCAAACAGTTCCTGGAATTGCTCAAAGCTGCCAAAGGTTTCGTTGATCAAGTCAAGCAGTTTCCCATCAAGCTTTGAACTGCCCACGGGCCCCAGGTTCTCCCAGAACAGGTTGTGGTTGTAGTGTCCGCCTCCGTTGTTCCTTACCGCCGTGCGCAGGTTCTCAGGCAGATCGGGCAGATTCCTGATAAGCCTCTTGATGTCCCAGCCGGCATGCTCCGTCCCTTCAAGCGCTTTGTTCAGGTTGTCGATGTAAGCCTGATGGTGCTTGGTATGGTGGATCCTCATCGTGGTTTCATCGATGTAGGGTTCAAGCGCGTTATACGCGTATTTCAGTTCAGGCAGTGAAAAACTCATGTCGAGCCTCCTTCGTTTGGTATTGAGTACATACCCTCCGCTCTCCCTGATGAAACAAAGGCCGGGCCTGTTCTGTTGGCTGCGGTTTGCAGCAGGCCCGTCTGCCCTGTTATAATCAGAGAGGTTCAGCAGGGACGCATTTGAGTCATCAGGCATCCTGTGCCCTGGCATACGGGCAGACAGTCGTAAGGTGCGTTTAGCCGATGATAAAGCTTGAGGTTGACGGGCATGGAGTCGAGCTGAGGGCTTACCATGATCTCAGCTGGCTGAAGGAATATGGTCGGGTCTTCTGTGTGTTCGACCGTCTCATCTCCGGCAACCTGTGCCTGGGAACGGAGAAGAACGGCGAGAAGCTTTTTATTAAATATGCGGGCGCGCCGACCGTGAATTTCGCGGGAAGCCCTCAAAGGGCGGTGAACTGGCTCCGTGAGGCGGAAGAAAAATATCACCAGCTCAAGCACCCGAAATTGAGTGCCGTGGTGTCCCGCATAAATGCCGTAAACGGCTTTGGGCTCGTTTTCAAGTGGTTCGAGGGATTTGCGCTTGCCCCGCTTGAAGCTCGTATGCGCGAACTGCGCGGACTGCCCCTGTCAGCAAGGCTCTTCCTGTATGACGGGCTTGCGGATTTCATGGCGTACGCCTCTGGCAGGGACTACGTCCTGTCAGGATTCTCGGACAGGCATCTCATGATCGACTTAATTGGCCTGGACGCTCTTGTCTGCTCTGCGGACGACATGCTGCAGATGCCGGCTGTCACGCCTTACCCGAAAATGCCGGGTTCACCCTGGTATATCCCCCCGGAAGGGTATTTGCGCGGCGCGCGGCTGAATGAGCAGAGCAACGTTTACATCATGGGCGCGCTGGCCTTCACGTTCTTCGGAAACCGGTCCACGATGGACAAAGCGGGCTGGGAAGCCGGCAGCCTGCTGTATGATGCCGCAAAACAGGCAGTTTCGGAACATCCCGGCAAAAGACAAGAAACAGCGTTGGAATTCCTCTCCAATTGGCGTTCCGCGGTGATGCGGCTCCCGGCATGAATACTACAGGCTGACCATTCCGTCCCTGACCTTCAAAATACAATCTGGTCTGATTCCGTCCAGCCCGCTCAAGTCAGTGCAGGTCAGGAGTGTTTGCATGCTGTCAAGCCTTGAAAGCAGCCTGGCGCACCTTCCCTGGTCCAGTTCGCTGAGGACGTCATCCAGCAGCAGCAGCGGCGCTTCCCCGTGTGCTCTTGCCAGAATATCGATCTGCGCCAGCCGCATGGCGAGCGCGGCGGTCCTGGCCTGGCCTTGTGAAGCGAAGGAACGCATTTCCTGACCAGCCAGCATCAGCCGCAGATCATCCCTGTGTGGGCCCGGCCCCGTGGACAGCCGCCGCAGATCGTCCGCCCTGCCTTCTTGGAGCTGTTCCATCAGGTCCTTCTCCGGATGGATGGATTCTGCAAGCGTTCCCTGATACCGTAGGAAAAAGTGTTCATCCCTCCGGCCCGAAATATAGGCGTAATGTTCTTTCGCGGCCTGGCTGATGGCGTTTGCAGCGTCCCTTCTCTGACGCACAATCGGGGCCGCGGCCCTGGACAGCTGTTCATCCCAGACGTCAAGCTGCCCCGCATCCGCGTTCCCCCTGATGATTTCCTTCAGCAGGGCGTTCCGCTGGCGCAGGATTGAGCCATAGGTCTGGATCGCGTAGAAATAGGCGGCCTGGCTCTGGGAAAGAAGCATATCCAGAAACCCGCGACGCCCCTGCGGCGGGCCTTTGACGAGATCAAGATCCTCCGGCGAGAACATGACGCAGGTCATGTGACCCATCAGCTCGCCGATCCGCTGGACGACTTTCCCGTTGATATAGATCAACTTTCGTTCACCCTGCTGGTTGAACAGGCGAACGCCCACTTCATCCTGAATGGATACGCGCTGAATGCGCGCGTGCACGGCGCAGGTTTTCTCACCGATCCTGATCATGTCCCGGTCGATGGACGTGCGGTGACTTCGGCCAAGGCAGCATAAATGGATCGCCTCAAGGAGATTGGTTTTCCCAGCCCCATTGTCTCCGACGAACACTGTGAGGCCGTCCGGCGGCATCACCGTCAGCTGACGGTAGGAGCGAAACTGGTGCAGGCGAAGCTGGAGCAGGCGCATGTTATTTATGATACCTCTGTCCTGAGATGATTTTAAAGGCCCGGTAAAGCTGTTCCAGCAGCATGACGCGGGCCAGCTGATGCGGAAAGGTCATTTCAGACAGGGACAGCGTCTCATCTGCGCGGTCGCAGACTTCTTTGGACAGCCCGAGTGAGCCGCCGATGACAAACACGACGGAAAGGGACTGATCGCGCCATTGGCTGACGTTTTCGCTGAATGAGATGCTGTCCTTCCGTTTGCCTGTGATTTCCAGCACAACGACGTGGTCCTGCGGCCTCAGGCGGCTCAGGATCCTGCCGCCCTCTGTCTTCAGGGTGTTCTCCATGTCTTTTCCCGACGCGCTGCCAGGATCCTTTTCATCAGGAAGTTCGATCACTTCGATCCTGCAGTGCCGGTTCAGCCTGGACAGATACTCCCTGGCCGCCAGGTCGAACCCCTTCTCCTTCAGCTTCCCGACAGCAATGATCGTCACGCGCATCCCGGGTCCGCGATCCTTTGCATGCTATCCAAAATGTTCCGATGTCCTTTCGCAGAGATCATATGGGGAGTATATCACAAAGCGCCAATTCCTTGATGGGAACTGCTTCACAGGATCGTAAAGATTCATCAACAGCACGATTGGGTGAATAGGATCCGCAGATCCGTGAATAATTGCACAGATTCATAAATCATCCGATCATTTTTCTCATGCTTTTCATCGATTCCTGATTTCCGAAAACGAATATGCATCGGCTTCAGCCCTCTTACTCAAACACCTGTTCTATCCACACTGTCCACAGGTTTATCCACAGAATTCCGGGTTTTATGTTGACTTTTGCGATGAAATGGAAATTATGCGGGAAAAATAGAAAGTTTTCGCCGGTTATCCACAGGAACCGATGCCTGATTATCCCAAGTGCTTTCCACACGAACTGATTTTCAGACCATGGTCCGTTCTTTGTTCCGGATAAGTCCGGCATCAGGAAGCTCCTTATAACAAAAAACCCGCCTTCCCGGCGGGTCGGGGTTCACAGGGTCAGCGGTTCAGCAGCGTCTCCTCCGTATCCTTGTCAAAGAAGTGCAGCCTGCTCGTATTCATCACTACCGTGATATCGTCCCCGATCTTTGTTTTCGTCCTCGGGTCCACGCGGGCGATGATGTTGTCGTCCTTGCCGGACGTGCTCATGTAAAGGTAGGTTTCGGATCCCATAAGTTCCGTCACTTCAATATGCACCTTGAAGCCGGCTTCGGGATGAGCTTCAACGACCTGGGGGTTGTCAGAGATATTCTCCGGACGGATCCCCATGACGACTTCCTTGCCGAGATGATCCTCGTCCTTGAACTTCTTCAACTTCTCCTCAGGAACGACGATCTTGTTCTCCCCGAACACGGCGACGACCTTGCCGTTTTCCTTCTGCAGGACAACATCAAAGAAATTCATCTGCGGGCTGCCGATAAATCCGGCGACGAACTTATTCACGGGATAATCATAGTTGTTCTGCGGCGTATCCACCTGCTGGATGAAACCGTCTTTCATGATGACGATGCGCGATCCCATGGTCATTGCTTCGGTCTGGTCATGGGTGACGTAAATGAAAGTGGTCTGAAGGCGCTGATGGAGCTTGGTGATCTCGGTGCGCATGGCGACGCGCAGCTTGGCATCAAGGTTGGAGAGGGGTTCATCCATCAGGAAGACCTTTGGTTCACGAACAATGGCGCGCCCCAGCGCAACGCGCTGCCGCTGGCCGCCGGACAGTGCCTTCGGCTTGCGGTTGAGCAGGTACTCGATGTCCAGAATATGTGCGGCGGCTTCCACACGGCGTTTGATCTCATCCTTCGGCGTCTTGCGCAGCTTCAGGCCGAATGCCATGTTGTCATAGACCGTCATATGCGGATAAAGGGCATAGTTCTGGAAGACCATCGCGATGTCGCGGTCCTTTGGCGCCACGTCGTTGACCAGCTTGTCGCCGATGTAGAGCTCGCCGTCTGTGATCTCCTCGAGGCCGGCGACCATCCGCAACGTGGTCGACTTTCCGCAGCCAGACGGACCGACAAGGACGATGAACTCCTTGTCCTGGATGTCCAGCGTGAAATCGCTGACGGCGGTCACGTTGCCCGGATAGACCTTATAAATGTTCTTCAGGGTTACGCTTGACATGATAAACCTCCTTATTTGCTGCGTGCATTCCAGGCACATTCACTTATATCGCAGTATAAGTGCCTGGGGACTGGATTTCCATTGATGGAATTGCTGAAGTTCTGCCCCGTCCTTTGTGCAAAACTTGAAACGGACGGAAGAATGAGGACAGTACAACAGCATCTTTTCCTGCACTGGCAAACACATTGGGATGTTTTGATTGAATCCCAAACCGCGCTGCCTAACCGCGCGACTCCCGGAAGAGATAACCTGTCCTGCCTTCACCGGCGGACCTGAGCACCTCGAGCAGCCTGGCGCCATACTCCCCCAACGCGTTCAGCATCGCCCCCCCGTGCGTCAGAATGATCGTAACGTCATTGAGTTCACCAAGACAATCCGTCAACGCATCCAGGTTCGCCCCGTAATGCTCCGGAAGCGCCAACACATGCTTAATATAGGAGTGCGCTTTAACCCGGGAATCCATCTTCCTGCCGTCCAGTTCAATCGTCCGCATGTTCTTCCTCCCCGTAAAGCAGGATAAAACTGCTGTAGTGGTCCCCGGTATAGTAGATCAGTCCGTCGTTTGAGAAAACGATCCGCTTTGCCCCGCGGCTGCCTGCGCCAAGGGTGTCAATGTCGCACTCGAAATACACTCTGCCGGCTTTTTCCGGAAGCAGCCCCTCATAATTACCGAAAACGTCGCCGCCAATACAGGCATCCTCAATATACGGGCGCAGATCGCCGCTCTGCCACCCAAGTGCGCGCGCCTGTGATTTTGTGATGTAGTTGCCCGGCAGGCGTCCATAGCGCTTCAGGTATAGCGCAACGTCATCCTTTGAAGAATAGATCCCGTCTTCATCGATATCGGGAATCTTTCCCGGCACATCTGTTTCTGTGCCAGCATGACCGGCGGTCTCGCCGGTCGATCGCTGAACGGAAATCCCGTCCTGTGTCCTGGGATCCGGCGTCCGGCTGATAAGCAGCGCCGCGGCTGTCACAGCGATCATCAGCACAAGGACGACGGCCGGCAGTGTCTTCCTGTTCAGTCTTTTCATATTTCAGCCTTTCAGACACGGTTTCAAACCGTGGTATACTTCATTTGCTTGCCCGCAAGTCCTGCAGGAAGGCTTTTATCATTGATGCGTTCCATTCCGGCAGAGACAAGGTCAGGGCATCGTGAGGAGTCAAGATGGGTTTTAAAGATTTCATGGGAAGCATCCTGCCGCCTCTATTGCGGCACATCCCAAGGGACAAGCCGTTGCTGTATCCATTCTATCTCGCGGGCCAGGTGAACGTGCGGCAAGAGGAGGTCTCCCTGAAACGCCTCCCGTTGCCCTTTGACGGCCTAAGCATCTCCTATGCCTCCGACATCCATTTTGGCGACTATCTCACGAGGGACCAGGCTGTCGACCTGTATCACCAGCTGCTTTCACTTGGTTCGGATCTGATCATTCTGGGCGGGGATTATGGGCAGAATTACCAGCAATCCCTCCAATTCTTCAGGGAGATCCCTTCTTTCCCGGCGTCCGTCCCTGTGCTGGCCGTGCTGGGCAATCATGATTACGGCCGCAAAACGGACAGGATGAGCGTCCTGCTTGACGCGATGAAGGAGAAGAACGTCACTCCGCTGGTCAATGAAGTATGGACGATGGACAAGGGGGACAAAATGCTTGCCGTCTGTGCGCCGGATGATGTCAAATGCGGGATGCCTGACTTCAGGCCTTTGACAAAAGGGGCGCGCAGGGCGGACTTTGTGATCTTCGCTCCGCATTCCCCGGATTTGATCCCGGAGGCATATTCTACGGGTTTCTCTTTCCAGCTGGCTCTCTGCGGGCATACGCACGGCGGGCAAATCGCTTTGTTCGGGCGGAGCCTGCTCGCCTCCAGCCGCTACGGCGACCGCTACCGCGCGGGCTGGTACCATGAGAACGGGGCGGTCATCCACGTCAGCAGCGGGGTCGGCACGTCCATCCTGCCTGTTCGCCTGGGCACCAGGGCGGAGATCCATCATTTTACCTTACGGTCTGAGCAATAGGGGCAGGCTCGGCTCGGCATTGAGGCGAAGGCCGGCGAAATCGCTTCTTTGGTATTGAACGTACGCCGCGGCGCCGATCATCGAAGCATTGTCACCGCATAGATCAAGCGTCGGCATCAAAAGCCTGATCCTCCTTTCATCGCAGGAGCGCTGCATTTCCCTGCGGAGCAGGGAGTTGGCGGATACACCTCCTGCCAGCGCGATGGTATCCCACCCTCGTCTGCGGCATGCCTTCATCGCCTTTGCTGTCAGGTGGCTGACCACTGCCATCCGGAAGGAGGCGGCCAGATCAGCCCTGTTGTATGATTCACTGCGCTGCTCAAGCCCGTGCAGCAGATTGATAAAGGCAGTCTTCAGCCCCGAGAAGCTGTAGTTATACTCCCCGTCCGGATTTGGCTGGGGCAGAAGGTAGGCGTGCGGATCCCCCTCTTCCGCCAGCCTGTCAAGGTTCGGCCCGCCCGGGTAGGGAAGGCCCAGAACCCTTGCCGCTTTGTCAAAAGCCTCCCCCGCCGCGTCATCCAGCGTGCCGCCCAGCAAGCGGTAGCCGTCATTGAGAGTTTCCACCAGATGGCTGTGGCCGCCGGATACCACCAGGCAGAGGAAGGGCGGCTTCAGTTCCGGGTAGATCAGGTAATTCGCGCTGATGTGCCCATGGATATGGTTGACGGCGATCAGCGGCTTGTTCAGGGCGTAGGCCAATCCCTTGGCATAGCTCACACCCACGAGCAGGGCGCCGACCAGCCCCGGTCCCTTTGTGACAGCGACCGCGTCGATTTCTTTGATTTCCATTTTAGCTTCAGACAAGACGGCGCGGACCGTCGTGTCGATCTTCTCGATATGTGATCTGCTGGCGATCTCCGGCACGACGCCGCCATAAGGGACGTGCAGCAGGATCTGTGAATATACAGCGTCCGAAAGGACCTTCCGTCCGTCTTCGACGACTGCCGCCGCGGTCTCATCACAGGACGTCTCTATCGCCAGGATCCGGACCGGGCCTTGCTTGTCCGGGACGACGCGACCGTTCATCTCTTCACCCGTTTTCGCATCGCCTGGGCGCCAAACGAAAGAATGAGGAGCATCAGGAACGGGAGAAGGATGCCCGGGAAGGCTTTCATCGCATACGAAACAAAAAAAGGCTGCGGCATCAGCTGGATCATCAGGTCTGTCCGGGGGTCCAGCAGCCAGAGGTCATTTGGGAACACTGTCTGATGGAGCAAGGCAAAAGCGCCATTAAAATCGATCGCTGCCCAGACGCCCGCTAGCAGCAGCAGGAATACTGCAGCCGCAAAGGCCAGCCGCGTGCTTTTTGCCAGCATACCGATCCGAAGGCCTTGCAAGTTCATGGGGACGCACAGGAGCAAAACATACAGCAAAGCCAGGGGTATGACGAGCATCATCAGCAGTCCGGATAGGTCCGCCAAAGACTTCACATCCTGGAGATGGACCAATTCATGCTCATGAAACGCGGGCTGCAATCCTCCGTCTTTCATCACCTCAAGCTGCGCCGTGTTCTGATTCCCGCTCAAAAAACCTGCGATACCCTCCGCCAGCGCCGGATATGATGAAGCGGGAACGCCTGACGCACCGGTATCGGCATGTTCATGAAACAGGGATGAAAGGATCTCAGGATTCAGCGCGGGGATGAAAAGCAGGCGTGCAGCCATGAAAAGACATGCAGTCAGCAGGATCCCAGCCAAGAGATGCATGATAAAAGGCCTCCCGGCATCCGCTTCCACAGCAGTGTCGCCTTTCTGATGAATCATCACTGCATCTTCAGATAGGCGGTGATAAAGCCGTCCAGGTTGCCGTTCATCACATCATCGATGTTTCCGGACTCAAATCCGGTCCGGTGATCCTTCACCATCGTGTACGGCTGGAATACATAGGAACGGATCTGGCTCCCCCATTCGATTTTTTTCATTTCGCCCTTGATTTCCGCCATCTTTTCCTCGTTCTCACGCTCGCGAAGCTCCAGCAGCCTTGCCTTGAGCATGCGGATGCACATTTCCCTGTTCTGTACCTGGGAGCGTTCGTTCTGACTGTAAACGACGATGCCGCTTGGCATATGGGTCATCCGCACGGCGGAATCCGTCTTGTTGACGTGCTGACCGCCGGCGCCGGTGGAGCGGTAGGTATCCACACGGATCTCCTCAAAGTTGAGCTCAATGTCACCCTCCCCCTCCATGATCGGCGCGACGTCAAGGGAAGCGAAGGAGGTGTGCCGCCTGGCATTGGAGTCAAAGGGGCTGATGCGCACCAGACGATGGACGCCTTTCTCGCCGCGGAGAAAACCGTAGGCGTTCTCACCGTCCACTTCGAAGGATACTGACTTGATGCCCGCCTCATCCCCCTCCAGGTAATCAAGCAGGGTGATCCTAAACCCCATGCGCTCACAGTAACGGGTGTACATCCGGTAGAGCATCTGGGTCCAGTCCTGCGCCTCGGTTCCACCGGCGCCTGCGTGCAGGGAGAGGATGGCGTTGCTGCCGTCGTAATCGCCGCGCATCAAGGTCTCAAGCGACAGCGCCTCAATTTTTCCCTTCAGTTCCTGAAGATCGCTTTCCACCTCTCCGGCGGCGTTCCCGTCGTTCTCTTCCTCAGCCAGCTGGATCATGACCTCCAGGTCATCCCGCTGCTGGAGGAGGTATGTATAATGGCTGATCTTGTTCTCAAGGGTCGTGATGCGTTTGTTGACCAGCGTTGAATGCTCCAGGTCATCCCAAAATCCCGGCGCACCCATCTCTTCCTTCAGCTCGGTCAGCTCCTGGAGCATCTGTTCAATGTGGAGGCCGCCGCGGATCTCCTCCAGTTCGTCCCGAAGCTCAGCGAGGGTCATTTTTATCTGTTCCATACCCAGAATCATATTGCTTTCATCCTTATCATTCGCTCACGTGCATGCCGTGGCATTGCTTGTATTTCTTTCCGCTGCCGCAGGGACAGGGACTGTTCCGCCCGATCTTTTCACCGGGTTTGATCTTCACAGGCTGGTTTTTGTTCCGCCCGGTGCTGCCTGGCCCGGTCTCCGAGGTGACCCTGACGGCAGCCTTCCGTTCCTGGGGTTTCTGGATCTTCAGCTGGAAGAGGAATCGGATCGTATCCTCCTGGATCAGCCTCGACATCTCCTCAAACATGTCATAGCTTTCCATTTTATATTCATTCACGGGGTTTTTCTGGGCATAGGCGCGCAGGCCGATGCCGTCGCGCAACTGGTCCATCGCGTCGATGTGATCCATCCAGCGGTTGTCGACCGCCCGCAGCAGGATGGAACGCTCCAGTTCGCGCATATCGATCCCCAGGGCGCTGATCTCCTCTTCACGCCTTGCGTAGAAATCATCCGCCGTCTTCTTCAGGAACCCGGTCAATCCAGCGCGGTCAAATCCCTTGAACGCCTCCTCATTCGCCCGGATCGTACCGTATGGGACGCAGAGGCGCTCTGCCTCTTCCCTCAGCCCCTCGATGTTCCAGTCCTTTGCGTCACCGGCGCAGAAGCGCTGTACCGCCTCCTCCAGCAGCTTCCCGTACATCCCGGTGATGGTCTCCCGCATGTCCTGCCCTTCCAGCACCTGCCTGCGCTGGGTGTAGATGAGCCCGCGCTGCTGGTTCATCACGTCGTCGTACTGAAGCACGTTCTTCCTGACTTCATAGTTCCGGCTCTCGATGCGTTTCTGCGCGTTTTCGATCTGTCTGGTCAGCATCCCGGCAGCCAGCGGTTCATTCTCGTTCATGCCAAGCTTGCCGATGAGCGGCTCGATGCGTTCACCGCCGAACAGTCGCATGAGATCGTCCTCAAGGGAAATAAAGAACTGACTCGAACCCGGATCGCCCTGTCGCCCGGCGCGGCCGCGGAGTTGATTGTCAATTCGCCGGCTCTCATGCCGCTCTGTGCCGATGATGTGCAGTCCGCCCAGGGCAACGACCTTGTCATGCTCAAGGTCAGTGGTCTTCTTATACTCATCCTTCAGTGCCAGAAACCGGCTGCGGGCATTCAGGACATCCTCGGACACATCCTCGTTCTTTCCTGTCGCTTCCTCGATGATCTCCTCCGGGACTTCCTCCTGGCGCAGGGTCCTGCGCGCCATGAAGTCCGGATTGCCGCCCAGAAGGATGTCCGTCCCGCGGCCTGCCATGTTTGTGGCGATGGTCACCGCGTTCAGATGCCCCGCCTGGGCGACGATGGCCGCCTCCCTCGCGTGCTGTTTGGCGTTGAGTACCTCGTGGCGGATCCCGCGCATGGCGAGCATACCGCTGATGTGCTCGGAGACTTCAACGGAGATCGTGCCGACCAGCAGGGGCTGTCCCGTCTTGTGGCGCCGCTCGATCTCCTCCACCACAGCATTGTATTTCCCCTTTTTGGAGCGGTAGACCATGTCGTTGAGGTCCTTGCGGATCATGGGCATATTGGTCGGGACCTGGACGACGTCAAGCGAATAGATTCCCTGGAACTCGGCCTCCTCCGTCTTGGCGGTGCCGGTCATGCCGGACAGCTTCCTGTACATGCGGAAATAGTTCTGGAACGTGATCGTCGCAAGCGTCTTGCTCTCGCGTTCGACCTTGACGTGT
Source organism: Bacillota bacterium (assembly GCA_963169565.1). Taxonomy (GTDB): domain Bacteria; phylum Bacillota; class Clostridia; order Christensenellales; family Aristaeellaceae; genus UBA6115. The sequence continues at coordinate 38,806 of CAUJDI010000063.1, forward strand.
TCCTTGGCCTCGATCGCCTGGTGCAGCCCGTCTGAATACCGCCTGCCGATCATCAGTCGCCCTGTGAATTCATCGACGATCACGACCTCGCCGTTCTGAACGACGTAGTCCACATCGCGCTTGAACAGCGCGTTGGCCTTCAGCGCCTGGATGAGATGATGATTCAGCTCGCTGTTTTCCGGATCGTTCAGGTTCTCGATGCTGAAAGCCTGCTCTGCCTTGCGCGCGCCGTCCTCCGTAAACACCACGGCGCGGTCCTTCTCCTCAACCGTGTAGTCAGCGTCGCGTTTCAGCCGGCTGACAAAGCGGTCCGCACGCTCATACAGATCGGTCGATTTCTCCCCCTGTCCGGAGATGATCAGCGGCGTGCGGGCCTCGTCGATCAGGATGGAGTCGACCTCATCCACGATCGCATAGACATGTCCGCGCTGCACCATGTCCTTCCGGTATACCACCATGTTGTCGCGCAGGTAGTCAAAACCCATTTCGTTGTTGGTGCCGTAGGTAATGTCGCTTGCATAGGCGCGCCTTCGCTGTTCATTGTCAAGGTCATGGATGATGACGCCGACCGTTAGTCCCAGGAAACGGAACAGCTTCCCCATGTCCTCGCCCTGGAATTTGGCCAGGTAGTCATTCACGGTGACGATGTGCACCCCTTCGCCCGTCAGGGCGTTGAGGTAGGCGGGAAGGCAGGCGGTCAGCGTTTTGCCCTCGCCTGTTTTCATCTCGGCGATCCTGCCCTGGTGCAGAACGATGCCGCCAATCAGCTGGACCTTGAAGGGACGCAGGCCCAGGGTCCTCCTGGACGCTTCCCGGACCGCCGCGAACGCTTCCGGCAACAGATCGTCGAGGGTCTCGCCGTTTTTCAGACGCTGCCTGAAAACGTCTGTCTGGGCTCTCAGCTCGCTGTTGCTCATTTTTTCAAACCTGGGTTCCAGCGCTTCAATGGCTTCCGCCTGTCTGCGCAGCGGCTTGAGCTGCGCCTCCTCGCCAAGCCCCAGGGAAGCTATCAGTTTTTTAAACATGGCGTTCTCCTTTGGCGTATCGCCTCGGGAATTATACCATGCTCCGCACAGCAGGAACAAGGACGCAGAACGAGAATACAGGCTTGATAAGCCTAAGCAGTCGTATTACCCTGTGTTTGGGAGCGTGAAAGCCATTGCAAGTCAGTCATCCGATCCCCCCGTTCATCCGCCCGGACAGCCTCGTGCTGATCCTGGGCAGTTTCCCTTCCGCAAGATCCAGGGAAACGGGGTTCTACTACGGTCATCAGAAAAACCGTTTCTGGTTTCTCTTGTCGATGCTGCTGAAGACCGGGACCCCTGATTCCATCACGCAGAAGCAATCCTTTTTGACCATGCACCGCATCGCGCTGTGGGATGTGGTTCAGAGCTGTGAAGTGGCGGGCTCATCGGACAGCAGCATTCGGGACGTAAAGATCAATCCGATCAATGCGCTGCTCTCTGGCAGTAACATCCGCGCCGTTCTCCTCAACGGAAAGGTTGCGGGGAAGCTGTTTCTCGCGAACGTCTGCCTCAAGCCGGACCTGCCGGCTATCGTTCTTCCCTCGACCAGCGCGGCCAACGCCTCCTGTTCATTGGAAAAGCTCGCGGAGGAATGGAAAGTCATCCTCACCTGTCTGAAATGAAACAGACCCTCCGCGCATCAGGCAGGAGGGTCCGCGGAATGAACCTGGCTTACAGGATATGTTTCCGGAGGTCGGCCTTTTTCGCGGCTTTGACGTGATCCAGAACGTATTGGGACGTGATGGCGAGTTCCACTTCCGGCATCTCATCCCCGCCCGCGTTGAAGGAGATGTCCTCCAGCAGTTCCTCAAACACCGCATGGAGGCGCCTGGCGCCGATGTTTTCACCGGCATCATTGAGGTTGCAGGCTGCCTGCGCGATCTGGACGAGGGCATCCTCCTCAAACGTCAGCCTGACCTTGTCCGCTCCCAGAAGGGCCGCATACTGCAGGGTCAGCGCGTTTTCCGGCTGGCTGAGGATCCTGACAAAATCCTCCCGGGTCAGGCTCTTCAGCGTTACCTGGACAGGAAAGCGGCCCTGCAGTTCAGGGATCAGGTCTGATACCTTGGCCACGTGGAAGGCCCCCGCCGCGATGAACAGGATAAAATCCGTCCGGACAGCGCCGTGCTTCGTATTGACCACGCTGCCCTCCACGATCGGCAGGATATCCCGTTGGACTCCCTCCCGTGACACGTCAGGCCCTGATGATGCGCTGCTCCTTCCCGCGATCTTGTCGATCTCATCGATGAACACGATCCCGTGCTGCTCAGTCCTTCGGATCGCCTCTTCCTTGACCGCGTCCATGTCGATCAGCTTCTGTGCTTCCTGCTGGGTGAGGATCTTCCGCGCCTCCTTGACTTTCACCCGGCGCAGTTTGGTCTTCTTCGGCATCATCCCGCCCATCATGTCGCCGATGTTGATGGACGCGCCGCCGACTTCCAGCTGAGGAGTCCCCTCCTCGACCTCGATCTCAAGTTCCTCGTCCTCCAGCACGCCGCTGCGCAGCCTCTGCATCAGCTCCGCCCTGCGGCCGGTCAGCCTCTGGCGTTCTTCATCGCTCATGTCGGGTTCCTTCTGCCGACCGCGCAGGAGCAGGTCGATCGGGTTGGCGGCTTGTTTGGGCGGCGGGCTTGCCAGCAGGGTCAGCAATTGATCCTCGGCCAGTACTTCCGCTCGGGCACGGATCCTCTCCTCATGTTCCCCCTGCACCATCCGTACCGCGTTTTCCGCCAGATCCCGGATGATGCTCTCCACGTCACGGCCGACATAGCCGACTTCCGTAAATTTCGTGGCTTCCACTTTCACGAACGGCGCGTTGACCAGCTTCGCGAGGCGACGGGCGATTTCCGTCTTGCCCACACCCGTCGGGCCGATCATCAGGATGTTCTTGGGGAAGATCTCATCGCGCAGGGCCTCATCCACCAGGCTCCTTCGGTAGCGGTTGCGCAGGGCGATGGCGACCTGCCGCTTCGCCTCGTCCTGGCCGATGATGTAGCGGTCCAGCTCCCTGACGATCTCCCTGGGTGTCAGCTCACGCGTCATCAGACATCCTCCACGATGATGTTCTCATTGGTAAACACGCAGATGGAAGCAGCGATGCGAAGCGCTTTCTCCGCGATCTCCGCAGCAGTCAGTTCGGTGTTCTGCGCGAGCGCGCGCGCCGCGGCGAGCGCAAAATTCCCGCCGGAACCGATCGCGCAGATGCCGTCGTCCGGCTCAATGACCTCACCGGTGCCGGAAATCATCAGCATCTGGGTCTGATTGGCGGCGATCAGCATGGCCTGGAGCTGACGCAGCGCTTTGTCCCCGCGCCATTCCCGGGCAAGGCTGACGGCCGCGCGTTCCAGGTTGCCGTTTGTCTGAACGAGCATTTCCTCAAACCGGTCGCTGAGCGTAAAGGCATCGGCGACCGAGCCGGCAAAGCCGACGATGACCTGGTTGTTGTAGATCCGGCGCACCTTCCGCGCCGTGCTTTTGAAAATGGTGTTCTCGCCCATGGTGACCTGCCCGTCTCCGGCGATGGCGATCCTGTCGAACCGCTTGACGGCGCAGATCGTGGTCCCTCTCAGTTCCATGCTGTTCTCCTTTAAGCAAACGCTTCCGGCAGTGCCGGCTTCATCCCGTCCAGGTCCTCAAGCGCGCGCTGCGCAAGGCGCAGATACCGCTGCTGTTTTCCGCTCACTTTCGCCTGAAGCGGCGGAAGTAGGCCGAAGTTGACGTTCATGGGCTGGAAATTGCGGTTGTCAGTGCTGATATAGCGTCCCAATGCGCCGATGGCCGTCGTGTCAGGGAACAGGGGATCCTCATGGCTCCTGAGCCGTGCGGCCATCGTGACGCCCGCGGTCAGCCCGGACGCGATGCTCTCCACATAGCCCTCGACGCCTGTGATCTGACCGGCGAAAAACCGCAAAGGGTATCCAATCATGCCATACTGTCTGTCCAGGAAACCCGGACTGTTCAGGAAAGTGTTCCTGTGCATCATGCCGTATCGGGCAAACACCGCGTTTTCGCATCCGGGGATCAGCCCGAACACCCGCTTCTGCTCCGGAAACTTGAGCCTGGTCTGAAACCCGACGAGATTGTACAGGGTCCCGGCCGCGTCGTCCTGCCGCAATTGTACAACGGCAAAGGGTTCCCTGCCAGTCCTTGGGTCCCTCAGCCCTACCGGTTTCATCGGGCCAAAGGCGGCAGCCAGATAACCCCGCCTGGCAATGGACTCGATGGGCAGGCATCCCTCAAACAGCAGGTTCTCCTCAAACCCTTTGACAGGCGCACACTGGGCGTTTGTCAGTTCGTCAATGAACCGGCTGTATTCCTCCTCGTTCATGGGGCAGTTGAGGTAATCGTCCCCCCTTCCGTGCCGGGAAGCGCGGAAAACCTTGTTGTGATCGATGGAATCCGCGATGATGACTGGCGCGGCAGCGTCATAGAAATGCAAAGTGCCCGAAAGCTTTTCGATTTCCTCAGCCAGGCCCCCCTCAGTCAGCGGGCCTGTCGCGATGATGAAGGGCTCCTCCGGCAGGGCGTCCAACTGCCCGCATTCAACACGGATCAGCTTGTGGTTTCTGATCCGCTGCGTGACCAGGGCGGAGAATCCTTCACGGTCCACGGCCAGCGCGCCGCCGGCCGGCACGCGGGTCTCATCCGCGGCGGAGATCAGCAGCGAATGAAGCCTTCGCAGTTCTTCCTTCAGCAGCCCCGGCGCGTTTTCCAGCCTGTCGCCGCGCAGGGAATTGCTGCAGACCAGTTCTGCAAAATCCGATGACCGGTGAGCGGGGGTAAAATGAACGGGTTTCATGTCCACCAGCCTGACCTGTATGCCGCGACTGGCCAGCTGCCAGGCCGCTTCGCAGCCCGCCAGCCCGCCCCCGACCACCGTCACGCCGGTTTCAGGCATGCTCCGCCTCCTCGGCCTCCTCCATCTGTTCATGATGCCGGCAAGTCTCGTTGCTGCAGAGGAGCCAGAGACTGTTTTTCCGATATCTCTCCGTCATGAAGCTTTCGCAGACCGGGCATTTCTTCTCGGCGACCTTGTCCCATGAGGTAAAGCCACAGTCGGGAAAGCGCTCGCAGCCATAAAACTTGCGGCCTTTGCGCGTAGTCTTTTCCAGAAGGCCCGCGCCACATGCCGGGCACAGCGCTTTGATATAGGTCAGGACCGGTTTCGTGCTCCGGCATTCCGGAAAGCGCGGGCAAGCCAGGAAGCGGCCGTACCGGCTCATCTTGTAGACCATCATCGCGCCGCACTGCTCGCAGGGGACATCGGACACCTCATCGGGTATCTCGACCTTTTCCAGTTTGCTCTCAGCGTTTTCAACCATTTCGCGGAAGGACGGATAAAATTCCCTCAGGATCGATTTCCATCCTGTCTTTCCCTCAGCCACCTCATCCAGCCTGTTCTCCATCTGCGCGGTGAACTCAAGATTGACCACGGGTGCGAAGTAATCCAGCATGATGGCGTTTACCATCTTCCCGATCCGGGTGGGATACAGCTTCTTTTTTTCGCGGGATACATAGCCGCGGGAGAGGATCGTGCCGATGGTGGGCGCATAGGTTGAGGGACGCCCGATGCCTTTCTCCTCCAGCGCGCGGATCAGAGAGGCCTCGGTGTATCTGCCCGGCGGCTGGGTGAAGCGCTGCTCTGTCAAAATGTCAAGGATCCTGACCGGGTCGCCTTCCTTGAAATCCGGCAGGCTGCTCTGTATCTCCTGCCCGTTTTCATCGGTTCCCTCTTCATACAGGGCAGTGAAGCCCGGAAAAGTCTTATGCTCGGCATAGTAGCGGAGCGTCACGCCCTCGGAGATCAGGTCAGCGGTAAAGGTCTCATAAACGGCGTCCTGCATCTGGCTGGCCAGGAAACGTGAATGGATCAGGCGGTACAGCTGCAGCTGCTCCCGGCTAAGGTATGTCTTGACGCTGTCAGGTGTCCTCGCGGCGTCTGTCGGACGAATGGCCTCATGCGCGTCCTGGGCGCGGCCGGACGCCTTGTATTCCCTCGCTGCCTTGGGAAGATACTTTTCGCCGTAGGTTCTCTCGATCATGTCGCGCGCTGAGGAGACTGCCTCCGCACTGACGCGGACGGAATCGGTGCGGATATAGGTGACCAGGCCGACGCTGCCTTCAACGCCCAGCTCAACGCCCTCATACAGTCCCTGGACGACCTGCATCGTGCGGGAGGAAGTGAAGTTCAGCTTACGGCTGGCTTCCTGCTGCAGGGCGGAGGTCGTAAAGGGCGGAGCGGGGGCCTTGATCCGTTTTTTCCGTTTGATCTGGCCGACCTTGAAGGCAGTAGCCTGGATCCTGTCCCGGATCCTGAAGGCGCTTTTCTCATCCTTGACGGCGGTCTTCCTGCCGTTTACTGCGCTGAGCTTCGCGCGCAGGGGGGTCTTTCCCTGCCTGCTGATCCCGGCCGAGAAATCCGCGCTGATATCCCAATATTCCTCAGGGATGAAGGCGTCGATCTCCTCCTCGCGCTCGGAAACAAGTCTGAGCGCGACGCTCTGTACGCGTCCGGCTGACAGGCCCTTCTTGATCTTCGCCCACAGGAGGGGACTGATCTGATAACCTACGATCCTGTCGAGAACGCGGCGGGCCTGTTGGGCATTCACGCGGTCCATATCGATCATCCGGGGCGCTTTGACAGCGTCCTTCACGTATTTCTTCGTGATCTCCTGGAACTCCACGCGCACGGGCTTGCTGTCATCCAGTCCAAGCGCCTGAGCCAGATGCCATGAGATCGCTTCCCCTTCCCGGTCAGGATCGGTCGCCAGCAGCACCTGGCTTGCGCCTTTGGCCATCTTGCGAAGCTTGGCAAGGATCTCCCCCCTGCCGTGTATGGTGATGTACTTGATGGCAAAATCCTCGTCCGGCTGGATACCGAACTGGGATTTCGGCAGGTCGCGGACGTGCCCCTGCGATGCCTCGACTTTATAGTCCCTTCCTAAAAAACGCGCCACAGTGCGCGCTTTGGCAGGGGATTCAACAATGACCAGTTTATAACTTCTTGCCTGCAAAAAAGCCTCCAGCGATCGTCATCTCCGGGCCTGCCTGAACATGCGGCCGGGAAGGGAATCGATCAGTCCAAATAGTTCCAGCTGCGTGATCGTCACATTCAGCTGCGGCGCCGGGACCTCAAGGAGCTCCAATAATTCGTCAAAGCCCCTGGGTTCATCGCACAGCGCATCATATAGCCTGCGCTGCTGGTTTGTCAAATCAGGCATCGGTAACTCCAGCTGCTCAGCGCCTTGTCCATGCTGCCAGCCCATGTCCTCCATGATGTCCGCAGCCGAGGTGACAAGGCGGGCCCCTTCACGGATCATGCGGTGGGGCAGCTCGCTGCCCGGCAAGCCCACCTGACCGGGCAGCGCGAACACTTCCCGTCCCTGTTCCAGCGCGTGCCCAATGGTGATCTGGGTGCCGCTCTTCTCCCGTGCTTCGATCAGCACGACGCCGTGGCTGAGCCCTGAGACCAGGCGGTTCCGGAAGGGGAAATGGAAGGAGAGCGGTCCGGCGCTGGGATGAAACTCGCTGATCAGGGCCCCACCCTGTCGGATCATCTTTTCTGCCAGGTCAGCGTTCTCCTGCGGATACACGCGGTTGATGCCGGAACCAAGAATGGCGACGGTCCTTCCACCGCCGTCCAGCGCGCCCTCATGCGCAGCGGTATCGACCCCCCGGGCCAGGCCGCTCACCACGGTGACGCCGTTTACAGCCAGATCCCTCGCGATGCGAAAAGCCTGGTCCCGTCCGTATTTTGTCTCGCGACGGGATCCGATGATCGCGATGACGCGTTCCTCGTGCTTTATCATCCTTCCCCTATAAAACAGCAGATCGGGGGGATCCCCGATCCTTTCCAGCAGGTCCGGAAAAGCCTGATCACCAAAAACAGCCAGCGAGATCCCGCTGCGAATGATGGACTTCTCGATCCTGTCCAGGCCCTTTGTACGCAGGTCAGCCAGCTCGGCATATGCCTTGCTCCCCGTGACCAGCGCCATATCCGGCGTGAACCCGTCAAAGACCGCTTCCGCGGACAGGTATGTTTCAAGCAGGCGCTTTCGACTGCTGTAACTCAGGGATTCACTGCAGGAAAGCCAGACCCGGCAAAGCCTTTCCCGTGTTTCAGGCATGTCGGTCACCCCAGTATTTCCCGTCCAGCATGCGATATTGCACGGCTTCCGCCATCGCGGCCAGACCGACCGCCTCCTCGCTGGCCAGGTCGGCGATGGTCCTGGCCACCTTGATGAGCCGTGTATAGGCGCGCATGCTCATCCCATATCGTTTCACCGCGTTTTGAAGGAGCGACAGCGCGTCCGGCGTGACGTTCGCCGCTCTTTCCATATTTTTGCCTTTCATCTGCGCGTTGGTGCGGATCCCTGTTCCATGAAAGCGCTTTTCCTGAAGGTCCCTCGCCAACCGGACCCTTTCCCTGACCTCAAGGCTGCCCTCCGTCGACGGCCCTTTGACGATCTCCTCCACCGGCACCGCGTCCACCTCCACCTGGATGTCGATGCGATCCAGCAGAGGGCCGGAGATCCTGTCAAGGTACTTCCTGATCTCATGGCTGCCGCAGCGGCAGTGGTGCGTCTTGCTGCCAAAGTAGCCGCAGGGGCATGGATTCATGCTGGCGATCATCATGATCCGAGACAGGTACTGGGTGTGCGCTTTCACGCGGGAAATGGTGATCTCGCCGTCCTCCAGCGGCTGGCGCAGCGCCTCCAGGATATGCCGCGGGTATTCCGGCATTTCATCCAGAAACAGGACACCGTTGTGAGCGAGGGATACCTCCCCCGGCAGGGCGTGGGTCCCTCCTCCGATAAGCGAGGCAAGGGACGCCGTGTGATGCGGGGAGCGGAACGGCCGCTGAGTGATCAGCCCCGAGCCGGGTTTGAGCACGCCTGCCGCGGAGTGGATGCGGGTCGTCTCAAAGGCCTCCTCCTGCTTCATTTCCGGCAGCAGTCCGGGCAGACAGCGCGCCAGCAGGGTCTTTCCGGAGCCCGGGGTCCCGATGAGCAAAAGATTGTGCCCTCCGGCAGCCGCGATCTCCAGCGCACGCCTGGCGGCCTGCTGCCCGCGCACCTGGGACAGGTCCGTGTCATATGTGTTTCCTGTCAGGCAGTCTTCATAATTCTTCTGGATCTGCGCCGGGATATGCAGTTTACCGGAAAGATGCTGTGCCGTTTCATACAGGCTGGCAGCGGGGTACACCTCCATCCCGCTGACAACCTCGACCTCCCTGGCGTTGTCCCTGGGCAGGATGACTTTTCGGATGCCAAGTCCATGCGCGCGGATCACCATGGATAAAGCCCCGTTCACCGGGCGGAGTTTCCCGTCCAGCGCAAGCTCCCCGAACATCAGTATATCCTCTATGCCGGGCGCCTGCAGCTGGCGGCTGGCCAAAATGACAGCGAGGGCAATGGGTAGGTCGAAAGCGCCGCCCTCCTTGCGCAGGTCGGCAGGCGAGAGGCTGACGACGGTATGCCCGATGGGCATGATGAATCCGCTGTTTTTCAGCGCTGCGCCCACCCGGTCGCGGCTCTCCCTGACCGCGGCGTCAGGAAGGCCGACGATGTTGAACTGGAAACTGCTGGCGGAGGTGATGAAGGCCTCCACGTTGACCGGTTCTCCCTGGATCCCATTGAGCGCCATACATTTCGTCCGCGCAAGCATCTGAAGGTCCCTTTCTCAGTAGTAGAGCCAGTTCGGGAACCATTTCATCGCATCCAGCCAGGCTGTGGAAACCCTCATGCCGCTGAGGTATGGGAAAAACGCGATGAACAGGATCAGGGCGACGGTAGGGAGGCCGATCAGGAGCGCTTTCCCGACCCGTCCATACCTTTTCATCAGATAGCTGACCAGAAGGGTGATACACAGGATGATGAAGGGGACGGAAGGAAAATAATGATAGATATAGGTGCCGCGTGGCACCAGGATCCATGGCAGGTATTGGGCCGCGAAGGCGGTCAGCAGCATCATGGGGCGTCTGTCGCGGCACAGTGATTCAGGCGCGCGAATGATGCCGGCATATGAGACGGCCTTATAACCGGCAAGAATCAGAACCATGACGAGCGCTATGAGACCGCCCCACCAGACCAGAGGATTGCCGAAGGAGAGGATGGTGCTGGCTGTACCGTTGACCACGCCGCCGGAGTAATAGTACATCGGTTTAATGATCAGCGGCCACTCATACCATGGGGAGCTGAAAAAGTGATCCGCCCCAAGGCCTTTAGCGGAATGGTAACTGAACATCCCCTGATTCGCGCTGATGACCTTCCTGACGGTCAGCCCGCCGGGCGTGCTGATGAATACCGGGAAATAGGACAGATAATAGATCACCGCCGGGACAGCAACAAAGAACAGCAGGCACCACAGGGCTGTCAGAAGGGTGTTTATGAACCATTTTTCAGCGTATGCCTTCGCTTTCTCCGCCTTGTTCCCCAGCGCGTCAAGCTCCTTGCGCGTCAGTTTCGCGCAGGCAAGCCCCCTGCGCGCCATCCTGACGACCGACCAGAAAAACAGCACAGCCAATCCCGCGCCGGCATAGATCCCCGTCCATTTGCTCGCGATCGCCAGCCCCATCATGAGCCCGGAGAGGAACAGGGACGGCAGGGTCTTTTTCAGCGGCTGCAGGAAATAATCCATGTTCATCCATCGGAACATGAAGTAATAGGCATAGATGATGAACAGGGTCGCGAAGCTGTCGATGGTCGCGATGCGGGTCTGAGTAAAGTGCATGAAGTCAAAGGCCATCAGCAGCATCGCGAACACGCCGAACCTTTTGCGGCCGGTCAACTGCCTGCCCAGGAGGTACAGCCCGGGCAGCATGAGTACCCCGGCCAAAGCGCCCGCGAAACGCCAACCGAATGGCGTCATGCCGAAAACCATCACGCTGAAGGTCATCAGCACCTTCCCCAGCGGGGGATGGCTTGTCTCATAGATCGCGCTGGGCTCCTCGCCCAGCAGCGCATTGCGCTGTTCGTAGGCCGTGCGGGCATGGTAGATCTCGTCAAAGTACATGCTGTTGTACCAGCTGGGCGGGCCGGAAAGCGTCCCCTGCTCGTCAACCAGCGCTTCCGCTCCAGGGGATGCCGGGGAGAGCGGGATGTTCTCCCCCGTCCCCAGATCCTGAGCAACCACCTCCATCAGCGTGAGCTTCGTGCCTGGTGCGGTCAAGCGGATATAGCGGCCTGACAGTTCCTGCGGAATGCCGAAGTAGGAGACAGATCCGTCCGGGGACCGGGAAGCCTGGCTGAGCGTCCTCCAGGCGAAGCAGTCGCCGTACTGCACCCGGGCGGGGTATAAAAACCAGTCTTCACCGTTTTCACTGGTCTCTACGGTGAACTCACTGTCCTGCCAGTGGATCCCCGGGAACATCAGGAACCTGAATGAGCGTGTCTCCCCCAGGTCCAGCGTCGCTGAGACGTTTTCACCGCCGGACACCCAGGGCGTTTGTGGAGAAACGGTGGAGCCGAGGTTGACAAAGGCCAGGATGGCATACAGGGCCGTGATGCCAAGGATGATCGCCACGTCCTTTCGGCCAGGATTCGCCACGCGAGGCGTGTCGGCAAGGAACGCAAGGCGGTCATTCCGCCTGGTTTCAACGCGCTTGATCAGTTTCCGCCTGAAGGGGCGGACCTGTGAATCCGGGCGGGTCAGTTCCATCCCCAGGTAGAGCGCATAGGACGCGACGGGGAGGCTGAACGCGGACAGCGCGTATTCCAACCAGGCGGAATCGCTGACGAGCCCTGCCATGGGAGCGGAAAGGTTTCCCGAAGCGCCGCCGATCCGTACGCCCCGGTCCAGCGCAACGCCGGAATTGAGGAAGCACAGCGCGGTGACGCAGATCAGCAGGAGAAGAAGCCGCCGATCGCGCCTTAGGACATATGCCAGCGTCAGCAGGGATACGGCCAGGAAAAGATACCGCTCATGCATCATGACGCCCAGAACGAAAAAGAGGGTCAGGAGAACACCGGCCATGAGGGAAAGGTTCTCCGCCTTTTTCCCCCTGACGTATTGCCAGGAAACCATCAGGAAGGAAGAGACCATCAGCAAGGTACCCTGAAGCGAAAAGCTCATCGGGAACAGGGTGACAAGCGCCGGAATCAGCGCGGCGAGCAGGGGCGCTTCATTTAAAAGCGATTTGGCAAGTTTCTCTTCACCGGAGGATTTTCTTCCTTGCCACAGGAAGACTGCCGTCGGGATCAGCAAGACGAACAAGCCCGTCAGCCGCAGCAGGAAGGGCGCGGGATCGGCAATGCCGGTCCAGTTCCTGCCGAACAGGAAAAACAGGTTCGCCGCGTTGACAGAGGCGTAGTTGTAGTACCCCATGGTGTCCCCGTAATGGGAGATCAGCCAGGGGATCCCGTTTTGCTCATTGAAGAAGGGCAACGCGACCGCGGCGGCGGCAAGGATCGACAGCAGGATGCCAATCAGCACGCTGCGCAGCAGCGCTTTCCTGTCCTTCTGCCAGAACCACTCCATCACCAGGGCCAGCAGCCCCAGCGGACCTGCCATCAGCGCCTGCGGCTTCATCAGGACCGCCAGCACGTATACCGGCAGCGCAAATTGCCAGCGTTGTGTGCTGATCATCAGGACTGCGATCATCAACAGCAGCGAAGGCACGCTGTCGACCTGACCCCAGGCGGAACCGACCAGGTAAGGCAACGGGCTGAAGGCGTACAGCATGGCCAACAGCAGCGCCGCGCGGTGGCCGACGCTCTTTTTGGCGATCAGGTACAGCAGCGTGACAATGCCCATGTCAAAGAACATCGCGGGCAGCTTGACCATCATCTCCGTCGCGCCGGTGCCAAGCGCCCTGCCGATCAGCCCCAGCGGCCACAGGACCAGCATATACCCCGGCGGATAATCGCTCAGGGTATCGGTGAGGTAAAATCCTGCCGGTCCGATCTCCGCCATCTGATTGGCCCATGCCCTGAAACAGCTGATGTCGACCGGGAATCCCGGCACGAACCAGGCGATGAGCAGCCTCGACAGAAACGCAGCAAGCAATAAGGAGAACAATTCAAGATACTGCTGCCGGCTGCTTTGTGACAGCTCGTTCTGCGCGTGCCGCTCAACCCCGGAAGCAAAGAACAGAAGCAGCAGCGCGCCGAACGCCATCATCACCAGCAGCCAGGGGGCGGCGGGCCGGGCCGGGGCAGTATCCGTATCCGAAATATCGATCTGTGCCCTCTCCTGCTGATCCCAGGACTCAACATAGTATCCATTGGGCACGTCCTCAACAGCCATCAGGGAGAGCCCGTCGAATTCAGCAAAGCCGGCGGACTCGCCCGAGTAACCGCCAAGGCGGGCAAACAGAGCCACCTCCCGCTGATTGCTGCCCGTTCTGCCGTAAAGCGTTATTCCTTCCCATTCGCCTTTTGTGTCATATACCGGTTCAGAGAAAACATAGATGCCCCCGACGGACAGGTTGGCGCCGCGGCCTCCGTCTGCCAAAGCGCGGACATAGCCGCTGAAGCGGTAAAGGGTATCCGGGCTGACCTGAACAGGCTGGGCAAAACGGGCGTCGTTGGGCGAGTGATTGTCGATCCGGATGCCGTTGCCGCTCTTTCCTGCCGTCACGGAAAAGTCCGTGATGTCCGGGTCATTGAAATAGGACTCCGGCAGCCAGTGCTCGGGCAGCAGTTCCGCGCTGACCAGCTCGAACTCCCCGTTTTGAAGCAGTTCGACCCCCGTTTTGGCAGGCTTGGTTTGTCGCGCCGAGAGCAATACGATCAACGCCAGGGCCAGCGCCACGGCGGCCAGCAGCAGGACGGGTCTCTTTCCTTTCATTGCTTCTCCTCAGTTTTCATGCAGGATGTCAGGAAAATACAGCACGCCGGCGCGGGTGATCTCCAGACAGCCGATTCGGTACCGCGCAGGCTTTGCTGACAGATACACACGGACCGCGTTTTTCAGTTTTATCCGCTTGTCGCGCGTGATGCTGTCCAGCCCGGAGCCCAGCCTGCCTTCAGGGCGGTACTTGACTTCTATGAAGCACAGGACATCCCGGTCGCGGGCGATGATGTCGATCTCCCCATGCACTGTGCGGAAACGGGTCTTCAGGATGCGAAGCCCCTGCCGTGAAAGATACTCCGCGGCGAGGAGTTCCCCCAGCAGGCCTGTTTGATGTCCGGTCATCATCGAAGTATCCTTTTCAGGAAGGTCATACGGTGCTCGGGACAAGGCCCGAATGCCCTGACGGCCTCGACGTGCGCTTTTGTCCCATAACCCTTGTGGGATGCGAACCCAAACGCCGGGTAAAGGCGGTCCAGCGTCAGCATTTCCCTGTCCCTGGTGACCTTTGCCACGATGGACGCGGCGGCAATGGCGTAGCTGATCGCATCGCCGTGGATGATGGCCCTCTCTTCACCGTCAAGTCCGACGTTCGTGACCGCATCGATGAGGAACAGACGGACAGGCGCCCCTGCAGCGGCGCGGCGCATGGCCAGCTTGGTCGCCTGGAGAATGTTGATCTCATCGATCTCCCGGGCTTCAGCTCTGCCTGTCCCGACAAAAACGGCATGCCGGAGGATCTGATCATACAGCAGCTCACGCTGTCTTTCGGACAGGGCTTTTGAATCATACACGCCCTCGATCCTGGGCGTTCCGGGCATCACCACGCAGGCTGCCGTGACACATCCCGCCAGAGGCCCCCGACCCGCCTCATCGATCCCGGCAAAGCGCAGGCCCCTATCCCGCAGCGCTTCGTCATGGGCGTAGACGCCCTTGATGCGTTCAGCCTTCGTCAACCGTGCCTCCGCCGGGGGCTTCCAGCGTGATCCGTCCCAGGAGGCCCGCGCGGAACTCATCCAGCACGCAGACGGCCCCCCGTTCCAGATCCTTCTCACCGCCTTTGAGCAGAAAGCCTCTGGACATACAGATCATCTCTATCAAAGCCTGCCCCCGCAGCGTATCGTCCTTGATCAGGTAGCGGGAAACGACGCCCTCAGGCGCGATGAGCATCAATTCATCCAGCAGCTGCATGGAAAGGTTGTAGACGTCCAGTACTTCATCCCGTATCGCGGCGATGTATGCCAGCCTGCGGGCGGCGACCGGATCATCCAGCTTCGGCCATAGCAATCCGGGGGTGTCCAGCAGCTCAAGCATCGGCGCGGCCTGGATCCATTGCGGGGCGCGGGTGACGCCCGGCCTGTCCTGCACCCTGAAGGCAGCCCGCCCCGCCAGAAGATTGATCAGCGTGCTCTTTCCGACGTTCGGCACGCCCAGGATCATCGCGCGGACGGGCTTGGCGATACCGCGCGCTTTTGCCCGCAGACTTGTCTCTTCTGTCAGTTTCTCAAGCGCTTTGAGGATCTGCGGCTTGCCGCTGCCCATTTTGATCGCCATGGAGGTCTGGCCTTGCTGCCGGAAGAAACCAAGCCATTTCGAGGTCATCTCCGGATCTGCAAGGTCTGCCTTGTTCAGCAGCAGCAGGGACGGTTTGTTCCGCGTCAGGTCATCGATTTCCGGATTCCGGCTCGACAGCGGAAGCCGGGCGTCGCAGATCTCGATCACCGCGTCCACGCGCTTGAGCTGTTCCAGCAGCAGGCGCCGTGCCTTTGCCATGTGGCCCGGATACCAGGCGATCACCTGCTGCAACTGCATATCCTCCCTTGATGGATGAATAAAAAATACCATGCTTTCACACCGTTTGCAAGAAAGCGGGGCTCATGGCGGTTGACACCTGACAAATCCCGATGATAAGATGGGCCATCAGCTTTGACGAAGGACAACCCCCTGGCAGGAGCGCCCGTCAGAGAGGGCGGCAGCAGCTGAAAGCCGCCCGGTGCGCTTTGGGGCATTCACTTCCGAGCCGCCCGGCAGAACAGAGTAAGCCGGGCCGTTGACCCGCGTTAGGGGATGAAGCGCGCAGATGCGCGAAAATTGGGTGGTACCACGCTGAACAGGCGTCCCATGCGAAGGCATGGGCGCTTTTTTTGGAGGCTGAATCATGCAGGAACGGTTAAGGATCCTCAAGGCATCGGCAGAGGCGGCAATTTCGGCCGCTGAAAACGCGGAAACCCTCACAGAGATCAGGCATCAGTACCTTGGGAAAAAGGGCGAACTGACCCTCATCCTCAAGGAGCTTGGCAGCCTTGACCCGGAGGAGAGAAAACAGATCGGGAAGGCGGCCAATGAGGTCAAGCAGGCCATCACCGACATTTTAGCCCTGCGGGAAGAAACGCTTGTCGGCGAGGGATCCTGCATCCAGGGAGCGATCGACCTGACGCTGCCCGGCCTTCCCCCGGTTTCAGGCGGGCTGCATCCCGTTACACAGATGTGCTATGACCTCAACGACGCGTTCCTTTCCCTCGGGTTCGAGGTCTTTTCCGAGGATGAGATCACCAGCGAGAAATATGGCTTTGACAACCTGAACTTCCCCCCGGATCATCCTGCGCGGGATACGATGGATACCTATTGGCTGGCAGGCTGTGAAGAGAAGGCCGGGGCCGAGCGGCTCTGCCTGCGGCCGCATCTGACCGGCGCGAGCGTCAGGTATCTGAAGAAGCACGGCGCGCCTGCCCGCTTCGTTTATCCGGGCAGGGTGTACCGAAACGAGAATACGGACGCCCGGCATGAACGCGCTTTTTTCCAGTATGAAGCGCTGATCGTCGAGAAGGATTTCGCGTTCGCTTCAGGACAGCTCCTGATGCGCACCATCCTTGAAAAAGTGTTCGGGAGGGCTGTTGACATCCGCATGAGGGCAGGATTCTTCCCCTTTGTGGAACCGGGGTTTGAGATCGACATGAAATGCCTCGTCTGCGGCGGCAAGGGATGCAAGGTCTGCAAGCACGTCGGCTGGATCGAGGTGATGCCGGGCGGCACGCCGCATCCAAACGTCCTCAGGGCAGCGGGCCTTGACCCTGATGTCTGGTCCGGCTTTTACATCAACATCGGCCTGGACCGGCTGGTCATGATGCGCTACGGCGTTGACGACGTACGCCTGTTCCACAGCGGGGACCTCCGCTTCCTCAGTCAGTTCAGATAAGGGGGAAAAGATATGAAGGTTTCGCTCAACTGGCTGCGCCAATATGTAGAGCTCCCCGGGAGCCTGACAATAGATCAGCTTTGCCATGACCTGACCATGAGAACGGTCGAGGTGGAAGGCGCGGAAAGCCCGGCCAAAGCGCTGGAAGGGATCGCCGCAGGCGTCATCACCGGCATCCAGCCCCATCCGCAGGCGGACATGCTCAGGGTATGCCAGGTCGACGTCGGCATGCCCGAACCTGCCGTCATCGTTTGCGGCGGGAGCAACGTCCGCATCGGCATGACGGTCGCCGTCGCGCTGCCCGGCGCCAGGGTCCGTTGGCACGGGGAAGGCGAGCCGGTCGTCATCAAGCCGACAAAGCTCCGCGGCGTAAAGAGCGGGGGGATGATCTGCGCGGCGTCTGAAATGGAGCTGGACGGCCTGTTCCCCGAGGGCGGGGAGCATGAGATCCTGGACCTGTCCGATTTCCCCGCGAAGCCGGGGGATCCTGTCGCCCTGGTGCTGGGCCTTGATGATATCGTGCTTGAGATCGACAACAAATCCCTGACCAATCGCCCGGACCTCTGGGGGCATTACGGGATCGCCAGGGAACTTTCCGCCATCTATGCCTGCCCCCTGAAACCGCTGCCCGCCTTTGTCAGGCCGAACGGACTGCCGGAGTATCCCGTGAGCATCCTCAGCACGCAAAGATGCCGCCGCTATGCCGGCCTGGTCTATGAAGGCCTCGATAATGCCCTCTCCCCTTACTGGCTGAGGCTGGCGCTGTGGACCGCGGGGGTGCGCCCCATCAGCAGCCTGGTGGACATCACCAACTACACCATGCTGGCCGTCGGGCAGCCGACGCATGGATTTGACCGGAACAGTGTCCGCCGTGAGATCATCGTCCGCAACGCCCGCAGCGGCGAGCAGCTGACTTTGCTGGACGGGCAGACGCTGAAACTGACGCCGGAGGACCTGGTGATCTGCGATACGGAAGAGCCCGTCGCCCTGGCGGGCATCATGGGCGGACAGAGGGACTCCATCCTCGAAGACACAGGCGAAATGCTGCTGGAAATCGCCAACTTTGAGCCGATCGGCATCCGCCGCAGCGCGGGCCGCTTCCAGATCCGCACGGAGTCCGCCATCCGCAATGAAAAGGGGCTTGACCCCCAGCGGGTCGACCTGGCGATGACGGTGGCGGACGGCCTGATCCGCAAGCTTTATCCCGAAGCGAAACTGACCGCCTTCACCGACAGGTATCCGGTCAGGGCCGAGGAACTGAAGATCCATGTCAAGCCGGACTGGCTCAGCACCCGGCTTGGCAGGGAGCTTGGCCTCCAGCAGATCAGCGGCCTGCTCACGCCGCTGGGATTTGATATCATGAGGGAGTCTGACGGGCTGAGCGTCACCGTCCCTTCCTGGCGCGCGACCGGGGACATCAAGTACCAGGATGACATTCTGGAAGAGGTCGCCCGGATGATCGGCTACGACCAGTTTGATTTCATCCCGCCGGCCGTTCTGCTCACCGGGGCCGTCAGTCAGCCCAGGGTGCTGCTGGAGAGAAGGATCCGCGAGTACCTCTCCTTCCAGTGCGGCATGCAGGAAGTCTTCACCTATCCCTGGGTGAGCCGGAAATACATTGCCGCCGCCGGCATCCAGCCGGAAAACTGCCTGCAGTTGGCCACGCCGCCCTCGCCGGATACCGCCTGCCTGCGGCCGTCGCTGGTTCCGGGGCTGTTGGCGACCGCGGCGCTGAATATGAAATATTTCGATGATTTCAGCATCTATGAGATGACCCAGGTCTTCGCCCAGGGCAGCACCCATCCAAGCGAGGCGGGCGAATCCCTCCCCTTGCAGCGTAAATTCCTCGCCGCGGGCTTTGTCGGCGCGGACCCGAGGACCCTGTTCAGGACGGCAAAGGGTGTCCTTGAGTGTCTCCCCCGCGCCGTGATGGCCGAGCCCTTGAGCTTTGAGCAAAGGGATAAACCAGACTGGGCCGATCAGAAAGCATGGCTGAACATCCTGTTGAGCGGGGAGGTCATCGGTTCCCTGGGGATCGTTGCCCGAAAAACTGCCCGTGCTGCGGACATGAAGAGGGGGCAGATGGCGCTGTTTGAGATCAATGCCGACATGATCCTTCCCCTGCCTTCCCGCAGCAACAAGTTTGAAAGTCTGCCCCTGTATCCCCTGGTGGAGCAGGATTTCTCCGTGACCCTTGACGAGAGCGTCTCCTGGGAGCGGATCACCGCCCTGATCCAGGGATACGTGAAGAGCATCGGCTTCATTGAGGAATACAGGGGGAAACAGATCCCGGAGGGGAAAAAGTCCATCATGTTCCGGGTCCGCTTCGGCTCAGAAGCGGGGACGATGACAGCCGCGCAGATCGATGAGAAGATGCGCAGCATCATCAAGAAACTGGGCAGCCTGGGCGGCGAGGTCCGCAGATGACCGGCTTCATCATCAGATAGGAACAGATCCCATCAACCGGCAAGCCGCCCCGGCAGAGGCGGCTTGTTTATTCAATTTTTTCTCCCTGCTCAGATGTTCAGGCTTTGCGCTTCGGGCAGCGTATCGATCACGGCGTCCATCAGCTTTTTGAAGGTTCCCTTCACCGCCTCGCCGGCCGCCAGCACTTCCTCATGGTTAATGGGAGCGTCCAGGATCCCTGCCGCCATGTTGGTAACGCTGCTGATCCCAAGCACCCGCATCCCGCAGTGCCTGGCGACGATGGTCTCCGGCACCGTGGACATCCCCACCAGGTCCGCTCCCAGGATGCGCACCATCCGGATCTCCGCCGGGGTTTCAAAGCAGGGGCCGTTCATCCAGCAGTAAATGCCGCTCTTGACGTCGATCCCGAGTTTCTGCCCCTCCCTTACGGCAATGCGCCTTAATTCAGGATCATAGGCGAAGGTCATGTCGGGAAAGCGGGGGCCGAAATGATCAAGGTTCCTGCCCCTTAAGGGATTGCGTCCGGACAGGTTGATAAAATCCTCAAGCACGACCAGGTCTCCGGGCCGGTATCCCTCATTGACTGCCCCTGCGGCATTGGTGATGATCAGGGTCTTCACCCCCAACAGGCTCATCACGCGCACCGGCAGGGTGACCTTGTCCATGCTGTACCCTTCATAGCTGTGAAACCTGCCCGACATCACCAGCACCCGTTTGTCCCTGACCGTGCCGACCACGAACTTCCCCGCGTGGCCCGGAACCGTGGAAACAGGAAAGGAGGGGATCTCGGCATAATTGATTTCTGAAGGCTCCATCAGCTGCTCCTCATACCCTCCCAGGCCGCTGCCCAGGATGACCGCGACCTCCGCCGGTCCGCAGCTGTTCAAAACGGCGTTTGCCGCCTTCCTGATGCTTTTCATGTCCATCAAGATAAATCCTCCAGTTCCTTCATGAAAGAGTCCGCGCCGTAGCGTGCCGCCAGTCCAAAGTATTCAGCGATCGTCGCGGCGACGTCCGCGAAAGTTCCACGGTCACCCAGATGCAAGTGACGCTTCGCTCCCCTCCGCCAGGCGAGCAGGGGCGCGTATTCCCGGGTGTGGTCTGTGCCGCGGAAGGTCGGATCGCACCCGTGGTCCGCCGTGATCAGAAGCAGGTCGCCCTCCCCCATTTTGGACAGGAGTTCGGGCACAGCAGCGTCAAAATCCGCCAGGGCTTCCGCGTAGCTCCTTACGTCCCTGCGATGGCCGTACACCATGTCAAAATCAACCAGGTTGACAAAGAGCAGGCCGTTGAAGTCCCGGTCAAGGAATTTCATCATCGCCGCCATGCAGGCCCTGTTCCCCGCGGCATGGTCGCTTTCGGTGATGCCGCGGCCCGCGAAGATGTCCTCGATCTTTCCCACGCCGATCACGTCATGCCCGGCGGCCTTGAGGTCATCCAGGATCGTCCTCCCGGTCGGCTCCAGCGAGAAATCCTTCCGCGCCGCCGTCCGCTTGAACGCTCCGGCCCCCTCTCCCTCGAATGGACGCGCGATCACCCGGCCGACGGCGAGGTCCCCGGTGAGCATGGTACGGGCGGTCCTGCACATCTCATAGAGATGTTTATTTGAAATGATCTTTTCATTCGCCGCGATCTGAAAGACGGAATCCGCGGAGGTGTACACGATGGGGAACCCGGTGCGCAGATGCTCCTCACCCAGTTCATCAAGGATGGCCGTTCCGCTGGCCGCTTTGTTCCCGATGGTTTTCCGGCCGATCGCTTTTTCATACCGTTTGATGAAATCAACAGGGAATCCATCGGGGAAGGTCGGGAAAGGCTTTGCGGTCCAAAGCCCCGCGATCTCCCAATGCCCGGTCGTCGTATCCTTGCCCGCTGAGCGCTCCGCGAGCCTTGCGCTCAGGCCCCTCGCATTCTGATGCGGCGGCAGTCCGCTCTGGCTGATGTGGCCCAGACCAAGGCGCTCCAGGTTGGGCAGTCGCAGGCCGGTCGCGCGAACAGTATTCCCGATGGTATTGGCCCCCTCGTCCCCATAGGCGGCCGCATCCGGCAGCGAACCCGCACCCACGGAATCCAGGACGATCAGCAGCACTCTTCTCATATGTCACCCTCCGCGTGTATCATAGCGGTTCCCGCGGATTTGAACAAGGGTTATGCAAAAACGGAAGAAAGAGTATACTCTATGTCCGTGAGGTGAACTGATGGAATTTATCGCATCTTCAGCCTTCGGTCTGGAAGGCATCGTCAAAAAGGAACTGGCTGATCTTGGGATCAATGCCGTTGGCGAGCAGGGCGGCGCAAGATTTTCAACGGATATGGCGGGCGCGTTCAAAGCCAATCTCTGGCTGGACTGCACCGACAGGGTCCTTCTGATCCTGAAGGAAGGAAAAGTCTTCAGCTTTCAGGAACTGTTCGATTTCGTCCAATCAGTCAGTTGGGAGGATGTCCTTCCGCGGAACGCCTCGTTCCCGGTCAACGGCAATTGCGTGCGCAGCAAACTGATGAGCGTGAGCGATTGCCAAAGCATCACCAAGAAGGCGATCGTGGAGCGGCTCAGGCGAAAGTACCGCACAGACTGGTTCCCGGAAAACGGATCCAAATACCAGGTATCCATCACGATCCACAACGATTCGGCACGCCTGACGCTGGATACCTCCGGCGAAGCGCTCAACAGGAGGGGGTACCGCACCTGGGTCGGCGAAGCCCCCATCAGAGAGACCCTGGCCGCCGCGCTGGTGCGCCTCTCCCCCTGGCAGCCAGGTCAAACGCTGTACGATCCCTGCTGCGGGACGGGCACGCTGCTGATCGAGGCTGCCTTTCTGGCGTCTCACAGAGCGCCGGGCTTGAAGAGGGCCTTTGCGATGGAGGACTGGGCCATCACAGATCAGTCTTCCTGCCGGGAGATCCGAAATGAAGCGCAGAAGCGTTTTACACCTGACAGTATCGGGAGTATTTTCGGCAGCGACATTGACCCGGATGCGCTGGCGCTGTGCGGGAAACACATAGCGCAAGCCGGCTTGCCCGGCCTGATCCAGGTGAAGCGGATGGACCTGCGCGACGTCAGGCTGCCAGATCACAGCCCCTGCTTTCTGACCAACCCGCCGTATGGGGAGCGTCTGGGTGACCGGAAAAAGTCAGCGGCGATCGCAGCGGTGCTGGGAGATATGCTTAGGAAGCACCCTGGCTCTGCCCTGTGCGTCATCACAGCCGACCCCGCATTTGAGCAGCACGCAAAAAGCCGCGCCGTATCGCGCAGAAGGCTGTACAACGGGCGGCTGGAATGCGAGTTTATCGTATTGCGCGGTTGACCCGAGGCTACTCGATCAGGGTCTCCGCCTCCGTAAACCCTTCCTGGGTCTCAGGCAGGCGGTCGCAGACCATCAGCCACGCGTCCTCGCCGTTGTCCTCATAATATTTCTTCCGCACTGATACCTGAATAAAGCCGAGCGAGCGGTACAGCGCGATGGCCGCCTGGTTGCTGACCCGCACTTCCAGGGTCATATACCGCACGCCGAGATTGGCCGCGTACTGCATCAACTCCCGCATCAGCATGCGGCCGATCCCTTTCCCCCGCTCAGCGCTTCTGACCGCCACGTTGGTGATGTGCCCCTCATCCAGGATGACGTGCGCCCCCGCGAACCCCAGTATCTGCCCGTCACATTCAGCGACAAGATACCGCGCGACGGGGTTGACCGTCATCTCTGACTGGAAATCAGCAATCGGCCAGGGGTGCGCAAAGGTCTCCGCCTCAATGCGCGCTGCGTCCGGCGCGTCAGCGACAGTCATCCGGCGGATCTTAAGCCCTTCCATCTTTTTGATTCCTCAGGCGTTCCGCCTGCGGGGCGCGCAGGTACAGCGGCAGGAGCTGCCCGGGCTCCACCGCGCTGTGCCGTTTTTCATATCCGATGAGCGCGGCGGGCGCCGCGCCCGGCAGGACGAGATGGGAGGGGGCAAACATGGCGCGATCCCCCAGTTTTGAGATGATCCCGTTTCTGCTGACGCCCATGCCGTCCCCCAGGAAATAGAACCACTTGCCGTATTCAGAGACCTTTTCCAGATACTCATCCAGCTTCATGGCAACGTCCGGAAACAGACGCTGGCCGTTGATGAATGCAGCGCCATAGACCTGGCCGGCACGCGCGTCGCGGATCGGACAGACGACCGTATCCGGGAGAAACACACTCGCGGCCATCGCCTCCAGCGCGTTGACAGGCACGCACAGAATGCCCAGTCCGCGCGCCATGCCCTGCGCCGCGGCGACGCCGATGCGGACCCCGGTGAAGGATCCCGGCCCGACGACCACAGTCAGCAGTCCAACGTCCGCCAAAGCTTTTCCTGACTTGTCCAAAGCCTCTTCCACCATGGGCATCAGGCTGACGGAATGGGTCAGTTTATTGACCGCGCGCGCCTCATACAGCAGCGATTCATCCTCGCAGACAGCGACGCTGCAGACAGGTCCGGAGGTGTCCATCGCAAGGTTCAGCATTCATCCCGCTCCATATCGATTTCTGCCGGAAAGTCAAGGTACCTGAAGCGTCCGCGGGGCAGGAAGGTGATCCTGCGGTCGTTCTCATCCAACGGCTGCAGCAGCACTTCCAGGCAGTCCGGCGGCAGGAGCTCAGGCGCACGCTCATGCCATTCGATCAGGGTCAGGCTGTCTCCCCCCACATACTCATCAAGGCCGGCGGCATACAACTCCTCCGCGTCATTGATCCTGTACCAGTCAAAATGGTGAAGCGGGAATCTGTCTGTTTGGTAAACGTTCAATAAAGTGAACGTCGGGCTCGTCAGGGCAGTCATGATCTTAAGCCCCAGCGCGACGCCCCGGGCAAACTCGCTCTTCCCCGCGCCAAGCGGACCGGTCAGCAGGACAACGTCCCCGGCGCGCAGCCCTTGAGCCAGCCTCTGCCCAAGCTGCCGCGTCTCAGCCTTTGACTTTGTGACGTACTGCAGCATCTTTCTCCGCATCTTGCTCAGCTTCTTTCAATATCACGGACAGCCGTTTATACAGCGCAAAAGCGACCGCGCTGTTGAGCAGGGCTTTGATCAGGTTGAACGGCGCGATCGCCCCGAACAGGTAGCCGTTCAGGCTCATGCCCATGCCCTGCATCACCCCGATAAAATTGGACCCAAAGAAGGTCGGCAGAAGGATAAAGCGGTTGGAGATGATGCCCGCGATGATCATCAGCAGGGACCCGATGCCCATGCCGGTGAGCGCGCTGCGCCTGGTCCGGCTTTTCTGATAAATTAACGTGGGCGGCATCAGGAATGCAATCCCGACGATCAGGTTCGCCAGCTCGCCAACCATGCCGGTCGTGCCGCCCAGTATATGGACCGCGTTGGTGATCAGCAGGGCGATCATCAGCATGACAGGACCGCAGGAAAAGCCCAGCAGCAGCAGGGGGGTAAAGGAGAAATCCAGCTTGAGCCAGGGTGCGAAGAAAGCCAGCGGGATCTCCGGGATATAGCTGAGGATGATGGCCAGCGCAGTCATCAGGGCTGCGTAGGTCATGGTGACCGTTCGATTCTTGCCCGGCATGGTGAAGCCCTCCTAAAAAACGATTCGCCCCAAGCGGTGCGGTGGGGCGAGTTCATTTGGCGTCCACGCCTGTCTTCTCTCATCCAGACTGTACTGTCGGCCATGGAATCTCACCATGTCAGCTGTTAGGCTCGCGGGCTTTACCGCCGGTGGGGAATCTCACCCCGCCCCGAAGACGCTTGGTTTTCAATTGAATTCATCGTATCACAACGCGTTCTGAGCGTCAAGCCGGCAGGATGCAGACCGGGCCCTCCTGCCTGACGTCCAGCATGTGGCAGCATCCCTTGCCGAACAGCGCTTCCATGCCGTTCATGAACTCCTGTGATAATCCCTGCGGGACAAAGTTGAGCGTCGTCCCCGCGAAACCGCCGCCATGGACGCGGCAAGCGCCCCTTCCCTTGAGGATCCCCTGCGCCCGGGCCAATGCCAGCGACATGGGCTGCTCGCCGTTTACCGCGTAGATGTTCTGCAGCAGGGTCCATGATGATATGCCCGAGGCGTTCACTTCCTTCAGGAAACTGCCGATATCCGCCGACTCCAACGCCTTTACGGCCTGCCTGACCCTTTCGTTCTCCTGATAATAGTGCATGGCACGAAGGGCCGCCCGGTCACCTGCCTGCCGCCTGACCTGAGGCAAGGCGGCCAGCAAACGCTCATATGAGGAATCCCGCAGCAGCCTGCCGCCGAGGGCTTTTGCAGCCGCTTTCATATCCGCCGGGATCTCCGCGTAAGCCTTCGTTAGGTCATCATGGCTGCTGCCGGTATTGACGACGATCACGTCATACCCGGCCTTTGTAAACGAGAAATTCAGGGCCTGGACCTGCGGATCCTCCTCCATGAAATCGATCGTGACGATCCCGCCGCAGGAGGAGGCCATCTGGTCCATCAGCCCGCTGGGTTTGCCGAAGAAAGCGTTTTCAGCGTACTGGCCGATCTTCGCCCGGGTCTTGGGATCGACCTTCAAATCGTTGTAAAGAGCGTCGAACACGGCGCAGACGAGCACCTCAAAGGCCGCTGAGGAGGAAAGTCCCGAACCGGAAAGGACGTCGGAGGTCATCACCGCGTCAAAACCGCCGATGAGACAGCCCCTGTCCACCATGCCGGCGGCAACACCCCGGATCAGGGAAGCGGAGGTCCCCTCTTCGGACGGGACGGGGCGCAAGCTGTCCAGGCTCAGGGAAAGCGGCTGATACCCCTGGCTGATCAGATTCACCTTCATATCATCCCGGCGGGTGACCGCGGCGGCGATGTCCAGGTTGACCGCGGCCGCCAGCACGAGCCCGCGGTTATGGTCGGTGTGGTTGCCGATCAGCTCGGCCCGGCCCGGCGCGCATATCAGGCAAAACGGTCCGTCGCTGCTGAATGTGTCCCGATGGATTTTGATCAGGCGGGCATAGCGCTCCCTTGACAGTTCTTTACCGCCGTACAGCGAGGCGAGCGACGCTGCCGCCCGCGCCCCGTAAAGGGCCTTCAATGCGTTTTCATATTCCATGTTCGTTTGATCCCCTGTCATAGATCCGCTGCCAGAACGCGATGAACTCTTTCAGTCCGAGCCGGTTCAGATCCTCCTCAAAGGCAAGGAACTGCTCGTCACTGGTCTCCCGCTCGCCGATCACAAAGCGAGCGACGGACTCATCCATATACCGGCCGATGGCTTTCTGCAGCGGTGCGATCTCCTCTTCCTCCGCGCGGCTCAGGGGATATGGAGGAAAGGAGCTCACTGCGAATCTCGCGACTGCCTCTGTCTGTTCCATGAATCTTGATACGGCGGGATCAGAGAAGCGGCGCTGGAAGTCCTCGCTTGAAATGCCCGGGGCCGAATCATCATCGGAGATGATCGATGCGGAAATGTATTGCCTGCTTGCGTTCTCATTCAGCAGCCTCCAGCTGCCGTCACCGTCCACGACGTAGTCCTCGCCTTCTTTGCCAATGGCGGCAAGTACAGCGCCTTCCTTTGTATACAGGGCATCCACCCATGAAAGTGCGCCGGCGATATCCTCACATGCGCTGGTCAAGGCAAACGCGCCTGTTGAAACGGAGCTTGCAACAGACCGGTAGATCTGCCTGCCTCCATATGGGATCGGCGGCATCGCCGCGTAGTCTCCGACCCATTCCACAGGGACCAGGTTGGTCGGCAGCGGAGAGAAAAACGCGCCGAACCGGTTTGTCGCCTTGGCGTCAGTCACGCGGCGCAATGAATCGATCGCCGTGAAGCCGTCCCTGTCCAGAAGGCCCGCTTTCCAGGCTTCGTGAAGCCAGCGGATGAACTCTTTAAACTGCGCTTCAATTGGCATGAAGCGGACCTGCCCATCGCTTACGAAGACGTTGAAGTCGTTTGCCGCAAGGCCCCAGGCATGCGCGAGGTACTTCAGGTCATAGGGGCCATTGAAGCTCAGCGGGATCTCATCCCGGCGGCCGTTGCGGTTCGGGTCCCCTGACAGAAAGGCTTCAAGGACCTGCCGCAGGCCTTCGGGCGTTTCCGGCATCTGCAGCTTGAGTTCTTTAAGCCAAGCCTGATTGATCCAAAGGATGTTCTGCCCGGGCAGGAGCGAGATGAAGGGAAGCGCAGGGATCGCACCGCCGGGCAGCGTCACCGCCTGCTTAATCTCCTCATTGTCCTGCATCAGGGCGTAAAACGAGGGGGCATACGTTTCAAGATAAGGCGCCAGATCGATCAGCACCCCGGCATCAAACAGCTCCATCGTCATCGCGGGCGCCAGCCGGGCTTTGAACAGAACGTCCGGCAGATCCGCGCTCTCCGGCATCATAGCCGAGAGCTGGGTACGGAAACCGTCAAGGTCGCTGAACTGACGAAACTCAAACGTGATCCCTGTGCGCTCCCGCATGCGTTTGAAAAACAGGTTGTCTTCCCACTTGCGGTAGTTGTCCGCAGGCTCGTACCCCATCATCGTCATCGTCTTCTGCCCGCCCTCCTGCGCAAACGCAGGAAGGGTAAGGGAAATCAGGAGAAACATTGCAAGTATGATCACTGCGTGTCTGCGCAAGTCGAAACCCTCCGCGATAAACATTTCTCGTCCGTATTGCCTGCCGGACAGATCCTCTATATCACCAGGCTCAGCAGCCAGTACAGCAGCAGATGGCCCGGGTAGGCGGCATAAGAGATCCATTTGGGAACCTTCAGCCCGCTGTCCGTTTGGATCAGCATGAGCGGCAGCGACAGGATGGCCATGGACTGCAGCCTGAACAGCCCAAGCAGTTCGCCCATCGCACGGTTGAAAAGCGGCATCGGCGTAACGGTCAGCGCGGAGATGATGCCGCGCGGGATCACGGAACCGCCGCCTCCCCAGTAGAGGCAGAACGCAACCATCAAAGCGGAAAGGCCGCCGCGGCTGTCCCGCGCCAGGTACATCAGGATGATCAGCAGAACGCCCGGCCATCCGTAATCCATGCGGAAGGCGGCAGCAATCAGGAGGCAGATGACCGGGCCCCAGACCTGGCTGAAATGCCACTTCGACCGGATCCCCTTGATGGCCAGGAATCCCAGCAGCAGGGTGGCCATGACGTTGAACTGCATCCAGCTGTGGCTTAAAGCCAGCATAAAGAAAGGCTGCGAAACGACACCGAAAGCCAGCAGCCTGAGCGCATAGCGCTTCCAGTCGCGCGTCCTTTCCAGACCGACGACGATCCCCCAGCAAAACAGCGGGAAAGCGATCCGGCCGATCACGCGAAGAAAAGTGACGGACGGGAAAAACATGACGCCGGCATGGTCTACCATCATGGTCAGGATCGCAACGATCTTCAGCAATGCCTGGTCCCTGTTCGGCCTTTTATCATACAGCGCTGCGTGTGTCATCCATTCCACCTCAGGGGCAGTATAAAGCCCACGGGTCCTGTACGCAAGCGCCAATGGGATGCTTGCCTGCTGTCTCATGGGTATGATAGGATAAAATGATGAAAGGAGCCTTTCATGACCGCACAGAGCATGGCCGCGCTTGACAGCGCTGCGCTCGCTGCCCGGATCATCCTGCAAAGCAGCGGGGAGACCTACAGGGCTGAGGAGACGGCGCTTCGCATCTGTGCTTCCTTTGGTCTCTGCGATGCGCAGATCATGGCGTTTCCGACAGGTTTCGTGCTCTCTGCCAAGGTGGACGGCAGGCAGGAAAGCCGCGTGTTCCGGGTACAGGACCGCAGCATCCGCCTGGACAGGATCGACAAGGTGAACGCGGTGTCCCGTGAGGTCGTATCCGCCGGGCTGAACGAAGAGGGTGCGCTGCAAAGGCTGCTGGCCATCCACGGCGAAGCCCCGCAAAGAATGTGGAAGATCAATCTGTCCTATGCCCTGACCGCCGCATTCTTCAGCGTGATGTTCGGCGGCGGATACCGCGAGTTCTCGCTGTGCTTTCTGGTCGGCTCCCTGACCCATCTCGCGCAGACAGTTCTGCTCAGGCTGCGCTACCCAAGCCAGCTTCGTTCTTTTTTATTAGGGCTGTTTACCGCGCTGGCCTCAGTCGCGGGGCTCAGGCTGATACAAGGCTCCCAGGAGGCGGTCATCACAGGGGTCATCATGCCCTTGCTGCCCGGACTGGCGATGACCAACGCCGTCAGGGACACCATGCGTGGCGATCTGATCTCCGGTCTGGCAAGGGGGGCTGAAGCCCTGTTTTCCGCGGTTTTGCTCTCTACGGGGGTCGCGTCGGCCCTGCTGATCGGAGGACTGTGATGGACGTGCTGATCAAGGCTCTCGCCTGTATGGCCGCGGCCTGTTTCTTTGGCTTGATCCTGCATCAGCCAAAATCCACACTTCATTACACCGCCCTGATCGGACTGCTCGGATATGCGGTCTATACCCTGTTGGGCGGGGGGCTGCTGGCCTATTTCCTCTCAGGCCTCACAGTCGGCGTGCTATGTGAGCTGGCCGCGCGCGCGGCGCAGAGAACGACGACGCTTTTTCTGATCAGCGCCATCATTCCCCTGGTCCCCGGACTTGGCCTTTATCGTTCGATGATGGCGCTGTCCGGACAGGATTACAGCAGCGCGCTTGCAATCGGGATAGAGACCCTCGCCGGCATTGGCGCCATCGCGCTGGCACTGACCGTCGCAACAGCGCTTTTCAGCAGTTTTAAGCCAAACGACTCGAAGAACGTTCAGGATTAAGGAGACAGTATGCACATTCTGATCACCAATGACGACGGCGTCAGCGCGCCGGGGATCCTGACCCTTGCCAGGGCAGCCGCATCCGCCGGGCACTCCGTGGTGGTGGCAGCGCCAGCCGCCCAGCAAAGCGCGACAGGGCACAGGCTGACGATCAATGAATCCCTGATGGTTACTGAGATGCATCTTGACAGCAGGTTTGAGGCGTATGCCATCGGAGGCACCCCGGTGGACTGCGTGCGCATCGGTCGCAGGCTCAGCAGCAGACCCTTTGATTTCTGCCTGTCGGGGATCAACGACGGGGTCAACCTGGGCACCGATCTGTTCTATTCCGGCACCGCCGCCGCCGCGCGTGAAGCGTCGATGCTGTATCTGCCCAGCATGGCCGTCTCCATCCAGACCAAAGCGGACGAAGATATGCGCCTCATGCTGGCGGAGCATGCGCTTCTGATCATGGATTATATCATGAAGCACCCCATGCCCAGATTGACCTTCTGCAATCTCAACGCGCCCAGTCTGCCCAGGGAGCAGGTGAAACCGGCTAAAATCGTTCCGCTCGCTCAGGGCTTCTACATAGATGATTATGTCGAACGCGTCAATCCAAGGGGGCAGCGTTACTATTGGATCGAGGACAAGGCTGAGATCGAATCGCCCGAGGACGGGACTGACGTCCAGCTGCTGAGGGCCGGCCACATGACGGTGACCTTTGTCGGCGGCTTTGTGGACAATAATAAGCTCTACTATCCGAAGCTTGAAGATGTCCTCAGGGATTGACGTCGCCGTCGTCGGCGGGGGCCCTTCGGGGATGACCGCCGCAGCGTTCGCCAAGGCCGCGGGGGCCAGGGTGCTGCTGCTTGAGCAGAATGAGAAGCTTGGGAAAAAGCTCTATATCACCGGCAAAGGGCGATGCAACCTGAGCAACCTGTGCGAGCGCGAGGAGTTCCTGGAGAACGTGCCGCGCAATCCGCGCTTCCTGTATGCCGCGCTGGACTTCCTGCCGCCGCAGAAACTGAGGGACTGGCTGGACACGCTCGGATGCCCGAGCATCGTCGAACGTGGAAAACGGGTGTTCCCGGTAAGCCAAAAGGCCTCGGACGTGACCCGTGCGCTGGCGGGAACGCTGACGAAGGATGAAGTACGGCTGAACGCAGGCGTTGACTCCCTGCTGATCCATGAAGGCCATATCAGGGGAGTCCATCTTTCATCAGGCGAGGATATTCCGGCATCAGCTGTCGTGCTGGCAACGGGAGGCGTATCCTATCCCCTGACCGGTTCCAGAGGCGGCGGGCACCTGATGGCATCCTCCGCCGGCCATCAGGTCAGCGAACTCTCTCCCTCGCTCACCGGCCTTGAGACCCTCGAGGATTGGCCGAAGTCCCTTCAGGGCCTGTCGCTCAAGAACGTCTCGCTGACAGCAAAGTGGCCTGACAGGGGCCGCTTCTGCGAGCGCGGCGAGATGCTGTTCACCCATTACGGGATCTCCGGCCCTCTGGCATTGACGCTGAGCAGTTACCTGTCAGGCCTGCCGCTTGAAAAGGCCGAGGCTTTCATCGATCTGAAGCCTGCGCTTGAGGAGTCTGTGCTTGCACGCAGGCTGGAATCGGACGCTGCGCAAAGCGGAAGGAAAGCGTTGCTGAGCCTGCTGCCTGAATACATGCCCTCCAGCCTCGCGATGGTGTTTCCACAGATCGCGGGAGTCCCCGGAAGCAAGACGCTCAATCAACTCAATGCCCGTGAAAGGGCGGACCTTGTGTTCATGATGAAGCACCTTCCCCTGCACTTCAGCAGCCTCAGGCCCTTTTCAGAAGCGGTCATCACCCGGGGCGGCGTGAACGTCAGGGAAGTGAACCCTTCCACAATGGGATCCCGCTTGGTGAAAGGGCTGTTTTTCGCGGGCGAGCTGCTGGATCTGGATGCGCTGACCGGAGGATTCAACCTGCAGATCGCGTTTTCCACAGGCGCGCTTGCCGGGCACAGCTCGGCCAGAAGCGTGATCAATTCATACTGACGGAGCATAACGTGCACTACATCATCATGGACCTGGAATGGAACCAGCCCCTCTCGCACCGAAGCGCGCAGTATCAGCGGTTCGGCAGCAAGCTGATCTTTGACATCATTCAGATCGGCGCTGTCAAACTGGATGAGGAGCGAAGGATGCTCGCCTCCTTCAATCAGTTCATCCAGCCGGGGTGCTACCAGAAGCTGCATCCCCGGATTTCGCGCATCACCGGGATCACGCAGGAGGATCTGCGCGCGGCGCCGGGTTTTCCGGGCGCTTTCGGACGCTTTATCTCATGGTGCGGGGATGATTTCGCGCTGGCGACGTGGGGAAGCGATGACATCTCGGTCTTTCAGCAGAATCTTGACTTCTACCTGAACGACGGCAGCGCTGTTCCCCCGGTATATGACCTGCAGCGGCTGTTCGGGGACCTGGAAAGCGCCGGCAAGAACAGGGCGGGGCTTCAGAGCGCAATGAAGCGATACGGCATCACCGCCAGCATGGACCATCCCTTTCACAGCGCGGTCAGCGACGCTTATTATACCGCGCTGGTATTCCAGCGCTTCCCGCAGGCGAGCGAGGTGCTCAAGTATGAACAGAAGGCCCGAGAACTCCCCCCGGCCAAGGCTCAGAAAGGCGAAAAGCTGGACGACCTGAGCGCTCCCAGCATCGATCTTGCCCTGATGAGCCCCCAAGCCCTGCACCCCAACTGCCCGGCCTGCGGCAAGCGTATGACGGTGCCTGAAGGATACGCACCGATGCGGGACGGCACCTGGCGCGCGCTGGCGGATTGCCCAGAACACGGTCTTGTCTTCATAGATCTGGTGAACCAGGAGAATGCCGGAGGCAAAAATCCAGTCAGGCGCCGGGCGCAGATCTGCGAACAGCAGAATCCGGCCTACGTCCGGACAAAGCATCTGCAGTGGGAAGCCAAGGTCGCCTCGCTCAGGCAGAAAGAGGTCTACGCATGAACATCACAATGAACGGAAAAACGATGTCCTTTCAGGCGCCGCAGAAGCTTAAGGCGATCGTGGAAGCGATGATCCCCGAAAGAACAGACGAAGTCCTCGCTTGTTTCATCAACAGGTCTGTGATAGAGCTTAACGCTGAGATCTATGAGTCGGCGGAACTGTACCCCATCACCTATGCCAACGAGGAAGGCCGGAGGATCTATGAGCGCTCTATGCGGTTCGTGCTGCTCATCGCCGCGCGCAGGCTGTTCCCCGACTATCAGGTGCGCATCGAGCATTCGATCGGCCAGGGCGTTTACATCGAGCTGGACAGGATGCGGCTTTCCCAGGGAGACGTAGAGTCGCTTGAAATGATGATGCATGACATCGTCGCCGAAAACCTCCCTTTCACGCGCAGCCGCTGGAGCAAGGAAGAGGCGATCACCTATTTTCAGGATGAGGGCGACATGGACAAAGCCAGGCTGCTCATGTACCGCCCCTACGATTTTTTTGATATCTACACCTGCGGGGGGATGTCAGAATACTTTTACGGCGCGATGCTGCCCTCTACCGGCATGCTGAATGCCTTTGCCCTCAGGGCATACGCGCCGGGCCTTGTGCTGCTGCTGCCGGACCGCACAAAGCCGGATCAAGTGGCCGAGTTTGTCAGCCTCCCAAAACATATGGCGGTTCTCGCCCAGTCCAACTACTGGTGCAAGGTGCTGAACTGCTCCACCGCGGCTGACCTGAATGAGCTAATCAAGCAGAATAAGCTGCGGGACTTCATCCGTGTCAACGAGGCCTTCCACAGCAAATCCCTTGCCGAGATCGCCGAGGACATCACCAAACGCGGCGCGAGGGCTATCTTTATTTCCGGCCCGTCCTCAAGCGGGAAGACCACCTTCGCCAACCGCCTGAGCATCCATCTTCGTGTAAACGGACTGACCCCGCTTCTCATCTCCATGGATGACTTCTATTTTGACCGTGACAGCCTACCGCTGGAGGAGGACGGACAGCCGGACCTTGAGTCCCTGGACGCTTTGGACGTTCCCCTGCTGCAATCCTGCCTGAACAGCCTGCTTTCAGGTCAGGAGACCCTGCTGCCGCGGTTTGACTTCACCACAAAGAAAAGGGCGGCGGATGGCGTCCGGATCCGTATCGGTACGGACACGCCGCTGATCATCGAAGGCATCCACGCCCTGAATCCCAAACTGCATGAGCCCTTTGAAAAGGGCATGATGTGCTTTATCTATATCAGTCAGCTGACCACCCTGAACCTCGACTGGCATAACCGCATCCGCACGACGGATGCCAGGCTGCTGCGCCGCATTGTCCGTGATTATCAGTTCCGGGCGACCCCGCCTGAGAAAACGCTGGCCATGTGGGACAAGGTGCGCAAAGGCGAAGAGAAATGGGTCTTCCCCTTCCAGGAGAAGGCTGACATCGTGTTCAACTCAGCCCTGCACTACGAACTTCCCATCCTCAAGACCATCACCTATAACATGCTCAAATCGATTCCCAAAACCGACCCGCACTACATCAAGTGCAGCCGGATCCTCAAGATCCTCAACTATTTGCTACCGGTACCGGAAGAAGTGTTCAACGAGATACCGCCGCTGAGCATCCTGCGTGAGTTCATCGGCGGCAATACGCTGTACACATGAATAAATAGACAGAACGCGGAGTCTGCCTCTGCATTTTGTCCGGATGCCGAAGGGTCTATACGTTCCTGGTGCGGACCGTCTGAATATCCGTATTCTCAGACAGCTGACTGACCATGTCTGAGAAATGAAGGTTCGAAGGCAGGTGGAGCGTATACAGGTTTGTATATACGTTTTGCTCCGGCTTTTCGGCTTCAGGGACGTGTTCAATGTGAAAGTCGATATCCAGCACTTTTATATTGTTTTTTTGAAGGTAATCATTGATATAGGGCAGCGCGGCCGGCCGGTTGGTGAAGCGGATCTCGACCCTCTTAACCGTGTTCACATGGATCACCTGCTGCAGCCCGATCAGCACCATCATGATGAATCCGCAGATGATCAGGGCGAGCAAGTAGTAGCCAAAGCCGATCAGCAGGCCGAGGCAGGCGACATTCCACAGGCTGGCCGCGGTGGTCAGGCCGGAAATTTTCTTCTGTGAGATAAAGATCGTCCCCGCTCCCAGAAAACCGATGCCGGAGATGACCTGGGCAGAAATGCGGCCGATGGAAACGCTTACCATCCCTTCGCTGCCGAAGGTGAGGATCGATTCTGTCAGCAGGCATTCCAGCACAGCCGCGAGCGCCGCGCCCAGGCAGACCAGGCTGTGCGTCCTCATCCCGGCGGGACGGTTTTTATACTCCCGCTCGATCCCGATGATGCACCCGACCGTCACGGCAGCGATCAGCCGGATCAGCGCTTCATACCAGGTAAAGTCTCTCGCCTGTATCAATATTTCCAACCTGATCCCCTCCTCGCAATGTATACATCTCCCATTGATTATGTTGGATAATATCATGTTCATCGGACAATTGAAATGCCCTTGATCTCTTTCCCGATCATTTTATTTCAGTTTGTTCACACTGCGTTTTCAACGGAACAGGTGTTCATTCAGTTCGCATCATGGTAATATGGTCGCCCGGAGGGATCAAGATGGAACAAGCCTGGCTGGTGGTCAATGCCTTTCTGCGCAGCGGCACTTTCAGGGAGACGGAAAACGCTTTGCTTGCCGCAGCCCGGCGCGCGGGCCTTCGCATGCGCGTGATGACGAACGACTCCTTTATTGCCGCCGATTGTCTTGATTTCAGCCCTCCCGCCGCGCTGTTCTTTGATAAGGACATCCGTCTGGCACAGCGCATGGAGGCAGCCGGCATGCGCCTTTTCAACCCGGCCCGCGCGATCGCCGTCTGCGACGACAAGACCGCGACGGCGCTGGCGATCACGGAAGCGGGGCTGCCGCAGCCTGAGACCATCCTCTGTCCAAAGACTTTTCCGGGCGTCGGATATCCGGACACCCGCTTCCTTGACGGGGTCATCAACAGTCTCGGCTTCCCCATGGTGGTCAAGGAGGGTCACGGCTCATTCGGAAACCAGGTGTATCTGCTGAGTGACAGGGATGATCTTCTTCGGCTGCTGAACAGGATCGACGATAAGCCCCTTCTGTTCCAGCGTTTCATCAGCGAATCCGCGGGACATGACCTCAGGGTCTACGTGGTCGGCGGCGCGGTAGCCGCGGCGATCCAGCGGGAGAACCGGAAAGGGGATTTCCGCGCCAATATCGAGCATGGCGGAACAGCCAGCGCCTACGCGCCCACAAGGGAAGAAGCATCGCTGGCTGTCGCGGCATGCCGCGCCTGCGGCGCTGATTTCGCGGGCGTCGACCTGCTGGTCTCCGATCATGGCCCGCTCGTCTGCGAAGTCAACTCAAACGCGCATTTCCTCGGGCTGACAGCCGCCACCGGCGTCAACCCGGCCGATCATATCGTCAGTCTTGTGAAAAACAGCTTATGAAACCGATCTGGCTCGTCTATGAACGGAGCAACGTGGAGCGGAACCGGTTCTTCATCGACCGGTGGTTTGACGCCGCCAGGAGGAGGGGCGTCGGGATCAGCCTGGTGATGGATGATGAGATCCGCTGCGGCATCAGGGAGAATAAGCCATTCATCGCTCACCGGGACAGTCTTCCCCTGCCCATGGCGGCGGTGATGCGGCTGAACAGGCCCCTGCTGACAGCGCATTTTGAACATACAGGCATCCCCTGCTTCAATAACGCGCACGTCGCCCGGATCTGCAACGACAAGCGGCTGACCCACCAGGCGGTATCAGGTCTTGCGCCAATGATGGAAACCGTGTTTATGAACGAAATGGAGAAGGATCCGCCTTTCCCCTACCCCTTCGTACTAAAGAGCGCACAGGGCTGCGGAGGCCGCCAGGTCTATCTGGTGAGCGGCCATGAAACCTTCCGCGCCGCGCTTGAGGCGATCCGCCCCGACGGCGCGCTGGCCCAGATCAAATGTGACACGCCGGGT
This sequence comes from Bacillota bacterium, assembly GCA_963169565.1. Taxonomy (GTDB): domain Bacteria; phylum Bacillota; class Clostridia; order Christensenellales; family Aristaeellaceae; genus UBA6115. The sequence goes on from CAUJDI010000063.1 coordinate 75,849, forward strand.
AGGGATGTTCGCGTCTATGTTCTTGGCAACCGGATCAGAAAAGTCATGCTTCGGTTTTCATCCGTTGATTTCCGCAGCAATATCGGCCAGGGCGGCAGCTTCTCGCCGTATGAACTGACGGCGGATGAACGGAAGATGGTTCAGGACATCATGGCGCTGTTCGATTTTGGCCTGGCGGGGATCGACTTCATCTTCCACCGGGGCAGGCTCGTTTTCAACGAGATCGAGGACGCGGTGGGAACGCGGATGCTGTACGCAAACGGCATTGACATCGTCAGCGAGTACCTCGACCTCATCCTTGACCGTCTGGGCTGAATCAGCACCGGTCCCATGGCGGGATCCCGTCAACTTGATAACAGGCTTTCCATGGTTTATACTGATGGCGTTTTCAGGCGAGGTGAAGCGGTTGGACGTTGACCTTCACGGGATGAACCTGTACCAGGCGCGGATCGCTCTTGCCGGCGCGTTTAGGAGAGCGACATCCGCTGACTATCGTATGCGTGTCATCCACGGTTACCGTCAGGGCAGCACGATCAAGGACATGGTCATGAACGAGTTCAGTCACCACCCCCGCGTCCTGCGCGTTGAAAACACACCGAACCCCGGAGAGACCGTGTTTGTCCTCAGGGAGTTATACTCTTAAGGAGTGACGATGCCCAACCGTTCAAACAGGCCGAGGATCCAGAGAAAGCGGCGCAGCGAACCGCGCCTCGGACTGCTTTTCTTCAGCGCGGTCATCATTGTCCTGCTGCTGATCCTCGCCCCCAAGGAACCGACCAACAAGGCGCTGAACCTCAATCCCGACGGAACGCTGACCAGCGTCCACGAAGGGCTGAGAATCAGCGAGATCATGGCTGACAACGCCTCCGCGCTGCCGGATGAGTCCGGGAACTTCCCCGATTGGGTGGAACTGGTCAACATATCAGACCACACCATCAGCCTGGAAGGGCTCTCCCTGTCCAACCGCCCGGACAGGGCACGGTTCATCTTCCCGGCTTTCAGCCTTGAACCAGGCGGGCGCGTCATCGTTTTCTGCGACAATACCAACCAGAATGACCCGTCAAAGCCTTTTCACGCGAAGTTCAAGCTTTCCAGCATCTCGTGCAATGTGTACCTCTTTGATACGACGGGATACGCGCTGGACAAGGTTGAAAACGTTCCGACCCTGAACGCGAATGAGACCTGGGCACTGCAGGATGACGGGACCTTCCTGAAAAGCGATCTGTATACCCCCGGTCATCCCAATGACCAGGCAGGTTATGACGCCTACATGAGCGGCTACATCATCAGTTCCGGCCAGCTGGTGATCAACGAGATCTGCCCAGCGCCGCGGTCCGGGCTCCGGGATGAGGATGACGAGCTGAGCGATTGGATCGAGCTGAAGAACAACAGCGGAGAGATCATCGACCTGAGCCGGTTTGCCCTGTCTGACAACGAGCAGCGGCCGGTCAAGTGGGTCTTTCCCGAAGGCTCCTACATCGCGCCGAACGGATACTACCTTGTTTTCGCCTCCGGCAAGAACAGGAGCAATCCCGGGGGCTATCCCCATGCAGACTTTTCCCTTTCAGGCGAAGGGGAGACGCTGACCCTGTCCACCCGGCAGGGGCAGCTGCTGGACCGGATCACGTATGAAACGATGCCGGCCGACCATAGCTTCGGGCGGGATGAAAGCGACGGCAGCTGGAAGACCTTCACCATTCCGACGCCGGGCGCTCCGAACAATGCGATCGGCTTCAGCATGGCGGAGAACTACCTGCGCGCCACAAACCCCACGGGGGTGTATATCAGCGAGATCATGAGCAGCAATGACACCGTCATTGCCGCCGCCGGCTACCCGGTGAGCGACTGGGTCGAGATCCACAATGCCGGCAGCGAGGTCAGGGACATCAGCCGGTGGGGGCTGTCCGACAGCGTGACCTGGCCAAGGAAGTGGCAGTTCCCCCAGGGAACAAGCATCTGGCCGGGTGAATACAAGATCGTCCTGCTGGATAAAAGCAAGACGCCTGGTTCTGATGCAGCGGCGCTGCACGCCAATTATGCGGTCGCGCGGGCAGGCGGGGAGGTCATGACGCTGTCGACACCGGAGGGCAGGGTGCTGGACAGGATCGTTACGCCAGAGATCCCCACGGACATATCCTACGGCCGTACCCTCGGGATGGATGGCTTTTTTTATTATGACGCGCCAACGCCCGGATCTGCCAACGGCACCGGCTTTACCGGCTTCGCGCCCCAGCCGTCCTTTTCCCTCAGCGGCGGCCTGTACCGCGAGAACGTCACCGTCAGCATCAACATCCCCGCAGGCAGCGAAGTGCGATACACCCTGGACGGATCCATCCCCACCATTTCAAACGGGATCATTTACAGCGGGCCGATCGAAATCAGGGACACCGCGGTGCTTCGGGCGCGCGCTTTTATCGGCGGCCTGCAGCCTTCCGCCCCCATCACGGCAACCTACGTACTGAAGACCTATTTCTCCCTGCCCGTGGTCTGCCTGACGGCTGACCCCATGGAGCTTTGGGACGGTAAGACCGGGATGCTGGCGGCCGGCGACGGGATCAACCTGCTCCAATACGAGAAGATCCCGTTCAGCAATCCTTCTCCGGTATACAGGCTTCACGGCAAAGTGCAGCGCCCCGGCTACGCGGAGATGTTCAACAGCGATACAGGGGAACAGGTTTTCAGCCAGGGCGTCACCTTCGGGCTGATCGGGCAATACTCCCTTGATATCCCGCAGAAATCATTCAAGGTCACCTCAAGGGCGAAATACGGAAACAAGTACTTCAACGCCGCGCTGTTTGAGGATCGTCCCTATGATCAGTACAAGTCCTTCGTTCTTCGCGTCAGCGGGAACGACGCGGTCTGGACCAGAATGGTGGACGGCGTCCAGTCCCGCCTGGTCGACCAGCTGAACACCACCGTCATCCACCAGGCCTGGAAGCCCGTCATCGTCTATCTCAACGGGCAGTACTGGGGACACTACAATATGCGCGAGCGTGTCAGCAGGCACTTTGTCGCTCAGCATGAAGGCATTCCGCTGGAAGAGGCGGACAACATGACCATCCTTGAGGGAAACAGCAAATCCTTCTGGGGCAGCAACGCCGAGTACAGGGAGCTGCTCACTAAGGCAAAGACGCTTTCCCCCGGCAAAAATCCTGATGATCTGAAGTACCTGACCGACAGGATCGACGTTGAGAATTATTTCGACTATATGATCTTCGAGGCGTTCTTTGCCAACACAGATACCGGCAACATCCGCTACTATAAGGTGCCCGGCGGCAAATGGAAATGGATCCTTTTTGACATGGACTACGGCCTGTTCAACTCAAGCGCGAACGGCATCCGGAATATCCTCAACCCAAAGGGCACAGGGGTCAACAATGCGATCGACAACACGCTCATCCGGAAACTGCTTGAAAACAATGAAATGAAAGACCAGTTCCTGCGCAGGTTCGGGGAGATCTTCCGTCAGCTGACGACGGAAGTGATGCTCCGGCAGATCCAGGAGTGCTACGACCTGCTTCAGCCCGAGATGATGATGCACTTTGAGCGCTGGGCTTCCTTCAACCTCAAGAGCATTTCATCAGAGCAGCCTCAGACGGTCGACGGCTGCATGCGCTACTGGAACCAGCGCGTGGACAGGCTTAAAAATGTGGTCAAGAAGCGGCCGACCATCTGCTGGGATCAGGTCAAGGAGTGGTTCAGCCTGTCAGACGCGCAGATGCAGTCCTACTTCGGCCCCCGGCCAGTGATGCCGGCTGACGCGATTTAGGTTGCAGCATCCTTTCAGGGATATCGCAGTGTCCCGGATCCATCCGGGACACCGACGGGACAGTTCCAGCTCATTCAGCATGCATTCGCTTGCGTCTCAGCCCCTGTTATGATATAAATCGACAGAAACATAAATTTTGTCGATGGAGGGTTCTATGGATAAGAGGAAGATCGCCACAGTCCTGCTCCTCGTCACGGCACTCGTTCTGGGCGTTCTTTTCGGTGTACGCCAGATCCTGCCTCCTCCTGCACCAGAGAACCTCAGCGAGGAATACATCACCGTTTCACAGGCTGGCAGTGAGCCAAACCTGAGCCTGATGCTCCAGCATATCCGCCAGATGGCATCCAAGGTCCACAGCGTTGACAGCGAGGGCATCAAAACCACGCACGCCTATCTGCTTCAGCAGCTTGGTGCGATGGGGTTTGACGCGCGGATGGATGAGTACATGCTGAGCATGGATGAAGTCCTGGCCCTCCAGAAGGAGCGGGCCGAATACCGTCAGGTGGTTTTTGATGAAACGGAAGAGAGCAACCGCGATTACTCCGGCATCGGCGACAAGCCGACGATGAACCTGACAAATATCTACGCTCATGTCGATGCGCCGGGCACGCAGGAGACGATCATCTTCATGGCGCATACGGACAGCGTAAAAATGGGACCGGGCGCTTTTGATGACATCGTGTCCGTCGCTTCCCTGCTGGAAGGCATGCGCCAGCTGAAGCACATGACACCGAAAAGGGATCTGCTCTTCCTGTTTACGGACGGAGAGGAACAGGGGTTGCTGGGGGCGGCAAAATTCGTCAAAGACCATCCGGAATACCGCGGCATCACCCGGCTGGTCATCAACATCGAGGCAAGGGGAAACAAAGGGTCGCTGCTCATGTTTGAAACGACGCCCGCCAATCTGGGCATCGTGACGGAATATTCGAAAGCAGTCAGCAGGCCGGTGTCCTTTTCGATTGCGACCGCCGTATACAGAAGCATGCACAATGACACAGACCTGACACGCTTCATCATGGACGGTTATCCGGGCATGAACCTCTCCGTGATCCAGGGTGCGGATGTCTATCATACTGCCCGGGATAGCTACGAGACCTTCAGCCGCAGCAGTGCCCGGCACTATCTTGATACGGTCACCGAGCTGGTGGCCCATTTTGCGCAGGAGGAGAAGCTGGAGATCGAATCGGGGGAAGATTCGGTCCACTTCCCGCTGATGTCCGGGAACCTGGTCGTTTTCCCGCAGAGCGTCGCGAACGCGATCGCTTATGCGGCATTCATTCTGACGCTGGCCGCATGCGGCTGGCTGGTTGCAAGCAAGAAAGCCAGCCTCGGCGCAGTGCTGGCTTCATCGGGCCTTCAGTTGGCGTTGACGGCAGTATCAGGCGCCCTGTCCTTCCTGGTTGTCAGATTGACCCTGAACTCCTTCCGTCTGTCCGGTTTCAAGGATACCGATCCCATCTTCTACGCCCTCATCGGGATTTCCACAATCATCAGCTTTCTTCTCTTCAGGCTCCTGTCAAGAAAGGCCAGACAGCCATTCTCACCCGCGCTGGGAGTCCTTCTGGTTCCCTCCGTTCTGGCCTTCGCTACAACCTTCCTCTTCCCTGCCGTGACCTACCTCTTCTCCCTCACGGTATTGTCCGGCGTGATCGTTATCCTCCTCAGCATCATTTTCCGCCCGGGCGCAGCCCTGTACAACGCGATGGGCATATTCCTGACGCTGCTGCTCTTTGTGCCGATCGTGCTGCTGGTCTATGTCGCACTTGGTTACAAGTCAGCATACCTGTCAGTTGCCCTGGCACAGATCCCGTTGACAATGATATGGGGCCTGATGTCCCTTGTGAAGAGGGAAGAAAAGTAGCTGAAGTGCTCATTGATGATCATATGAAAAAAGAGGGATGGTCTGCCGCCCCTCTTTTTTTGCGGATCTCACTATTTCTTGCTGGTCGCCTTCCTGACCGCCCCGGCGATCGCCATGACCACGCTTCCGCCGACACCGCCGCCCAATACGCTCGCGATGATGCTTTCCAGGCTGGGGCTGCCGCCGGTTGACGCGCCGATGCCCAGTAACCCAAGCAATTGGCCGCCGAGGCCTCCCCCAACGATGCCGGCAACGGAGTTGCCAATGTTTCCAAGCGAAATCATCGGCGCTGCCCGACCGGCCGCGTTGCCGCCCGCAGCACCTGAAACCAGCTGGTTAATGATCTGTAGAATCCCCGTCATTTCATCCGCCCCGCCTTTTCAAAGTATGGAAACAGCTGCTGTAGGATCCCACGGTATTTTATCCGGTATCCAAAAGGATAACGGCAAGGTCGGCTGACTACAGGCGGGTATTCAGGAACAGCTCCGCTTCCCTGAGGATGGAGCGCACGTCGGCGAATGAAAGCTTTCGAAGGGCCTGCTCATATGGCAGGATGTGCGCGGTAACGTCAGGCCCTGACCTGATTTCCTGATCCTTCTGGAAGCTTGCCAGAAAATAAGCGAAGTGCTTCAGCATTCCTTTTCCCTGCGGATAGACGATCTCCCCGCTGAATCCGGGTACGATGACCGCCTTGATCCCGGTTTCCTCAAAAATTTCCCGAAGCGTGGTCTGTTCGTTGGTTTCTCCCATCTCCACATGCCCCTTGGGCAGCCCGGTATTGCCGGAAAGTTCCGTGACCAGTACATAAAGCCGCTCTTCATCCCCCTGGCAGAACAGCACCGCTCCAGCGGAGTACTCGTGCTGATATGCGTCGTAAAGCTCCTTCCTGCTCAAGGAACACAGATAGATGGCCGCTCCTGACGCACTGATCCTGGGAGTGCCGACCGTGAACCTAAGTTTCCGGTAAAAGACGGCCATGTCAGGCAGCGTCTCGGCGGTTAGCTGTTGAAGGCCCAGCGTACAAAACGATTCAAGCACCATCCTGCGCCCGAGTCCCCGGCGCTGCTGCTGAGGCAGGACGGCTATCAGCAGGATCCGACCTTCCCCCGGGATCTTCTCTTCGATGGATACCACCCCGATGACCCGTCCGTCCTGAATCAGGCCGAAAACATGATATCGATCCATGAGTTGCCAGGCGGAGAGCATGCGCTTGAGCTGACTTGCAGTCAGGTGACTGGTGCAAGGTGCGATCAGCTGATTCACACCCGGCAGATGCATGCGGTTTTTCAGGTTGACAAACATCGCCCGCGGCTTACGGACGTTCATGTTTTCCATTTCAGGCCGCCTGATGCCGTTCTGCTGGTGACTGCCGTTCTCTTGTGTCATATTCGCCTCATATCCCTGGGAAATCATCTGATCGCGCTCCGAGGTCCGGGCTATGCTTCGTGCGCATATTCTCCCTATCACATCAAATCATATGGAAAACGCCTCTGTCTGTCAAACCGCCGGCGACGATAATGACTCATTGGTTGAGTGAATGGAAAAAGGAGGTATACTACAGGGAGAAGCTCTCAAGCTTTTGGATCAAGCGATAGAAAGGTTGCGTATGAATGCGATCGTTGATGGAATCCTGCTGATTGAAGGCAGGGAGATCAAGGGAAAAGCCCTGCTTTATGATGAACGGATCCGCGGAATCGTCGGACCCGGCGATATTCCCGAAAACTGCGGGATCATTGGCGCGCAGGGCCTCTACGTCTCGCCGGGTCTGATCGATATCCACGTTCACGGTTACCTGGGTGAGGATGCGTCGGACGGCAGCGTAAACGGACTTCAGATCATGGCGGAAGCCCTCCTGAAAAACGGGGTGACGGCCTTCCTGCCGACCACCATGACGGTCAAATGGGATGATATCCTGCTGTCATTGACAGCCATCCGTTCCGTCAAACGGCTCAGTACCCAAAGGGATTTTAAGGGGAGCGAGATCCTCGGAGTCCACATGGAGGGGCCCTTCATCAGCCCCATGCGCAAAGGAGCGCAGGCAGAGGATGCCATCGCTGTCCCGGATGCTGACAGGATCCTTTCATTGGGGGACGTCGTGCGCATTGTCACCGTCGCGCCTGAAATGTCCGGCGGTCATCCATTCATCAAAAGAATCAGAAAGGAATCGGATATCATCGTGTCCATCGGCCACTCTGATGCAAGCTTTGAGCAGGCAATGGAGGCAATTACCATGGGAGTATCCCACATCACACATCTTTTCAACGCGATGAGCGGGCTGAACCACAGGGCGCCGGGCGTCGTCGGCGCGGCGCTGACCGCGCCTGTCAGCTGTGAACTGATCGCGGACACTTTTCACGTCCATCCCGGGTTGTTCAGCCTGCTTCTCAAAGTCAAGAAAGAGTCGCTGGTCCTCGTGTCTGACTGCACCAGGGCTGGCGGGCTTGGCGACGGGCGATATACCCTGGGAGGGCAGGGCATCGAAGTGAAGGGCATCCAAAGCCGGCTGAACGACGGGACGATCGCCGGCAGCGTGCTGAAGCTGAACGAAGGCGTGCGGAACTTCCGGGATCACACCGGCATCACAACCGCTGAGGCGGTTCAGTTTGCTTCCATCAACGCCGCAAAAGCGATCAAGGCCGATCGGGAAAAGGGCTCCCTTGAACCGGGAAAGGATGCTGATATCGCCCTGTTTGACAGGGACATGAACGTCTTTTCTGTTTTTACCAGAGGCAATCTCAAATATGTCAATAAAGACCTTGATGAACGTAAATTTCCCCTTGCCTCAAATTGAAATAGCATATATAATACTTAATTGGCACATCCTTGCGCCATGCAAGACATGGCGCCATACGTCCATGAGGAGGTGAAAGGAATGGATTACGAACTGCTCTACATCATCGACCCGTCCCTTGAGGAAGAGCCCAGGAAGGAGCTCGTCGCGCGTTACACCGCGCTGATCGGGCAGCACGAGGGCAAAGTGGAAAAGGTGGAAGAATGGGGAAAGCGTCGTCTGGCCTATCTGGTCAACGACAAGCCCGAAGGCTACTACGTGCTGGTAGATTTCTCCGCCCCCACGGCATTCCCCAAAGAATTGGAACGCATCATGGAGATCGACGACAATGTCATGAGGTATCTCATCACCCGCGTCGAACACAAGCGCTCCAACGTCAAACCGCAGGTACAGCGCGCTGTCCCGCAGCCCCAGAACGTTGAAGTCCCCGAACCCGATGTCCAAACCGCATCTGAACCGGTCGAGGAGTAACGGAGGCCAGGATGAATAAGATCTTCATCATCGGCAATCTGACGCGCGACCCTGAGATGCGCAGCACCCAGGCCGGCATCCCTGTATGCTCCTTTACGGTGGCTGTCAACAGGCGTCAGCGACAGGGAGCGGAAGCCGGACAGCCCGAGGCAGACTTTTTCAGGGTGACAACCTGGCGGCAGCTGGCCGAAAACTGCAATCGTTTTCTGGCAAAAGGGCGTAAAGTCGGGGTCGTCGGAACGCTGGCGCTGCAGAATTACACCGGCAATGACGGTCAGCAGCGTTCCAGCCTTGAGGTACAGGCGGATGAGGTCGAATTCCTCTCGCCGCGCGGCGAAGGCGCCGTCGACCCGAAACCCGGCGCACCCATTCAGGCCCAGGACAACAGCAGCGGTTTTGTCCGAGTGGATGACGACGACCTGCCGTTTTAACAAATAGTGAAGAGGAGACAGAAAAATGTCTGAGGATAAGGGAGCAGATAGAAAGCTACGTCCCAGGGGCAGACGGCCGCGGAAAAAGGTCTGCGACTTCTGCGCGAACAAAGTTGTTTTTATTGACTACAAGGACGTCAACAGACTTCGCCGCTACATCAATGAGCGCGGCAAGATCTCACCCAGGCGGATGATGGGCACCTGTGCCAAGCATCAGCGCCAGCTGTCCGAGGCCATCAAGCGCGCCCGTGCCATCGCGCTGATGCCCTATTCAGCGGACTGACGTCATAAGGCTTCCGATGACAAAACCGGCTTCGCGGCCGGTTTTTTGACGTCCTTTTTTAGCTCTGCCGCTTATTGCCTGAGCAGCTGTTTGGTTAGGTCTGAAGCGGCAGCTTTGACCGGCGGCGACATCTGGATCAGACTTTCGATTTTGGCGCAGCCATGCAGTACTGTTGAGTGGTCACGCCCTCCAAGCATCATGCCGATCCTCGGCAGGCTGGAGTCGGTGATTTTCCGCGACAGATACATGACCATCTGCCGGGGTACCGTCACCCCACGGCTCCGCCTTGGCCCGGTCAGGTCCTCAAGGCTTACGCCGTAATAAGCGCAAACCGCCTGCAGGACGTCTTCGCAGTTCACGCTTCTGGGCTGGTGCTCGGAGATGATCTCTTTCAGCGCTTCCTGCGCAAGCGCAAGGCTGATCTCCTTCCCAGTCAGCGACGAATATGCAGCCAGCCTGGTCAGGCTGCCCTCCAGTTCCCTGATGTTGCTGTCAACATTCTGGGCGATCATCTGGATGATGTCTTCCGATACCTCAATGTTCTCTTCCCTGGCTTTGGACCGGAGAATGGCGCAGCGCGTGTCCATGTCCGGCCGTGCGATGTCGGCGATGAGCCCCGACAGAAAACGGCTGCACAGCCTCTCCTCCAGGCGCGCGATCTCCTTGGGCGGGCGGTCCGATGAAATCACGATCTGCTTCCCGGCATTGAACAGGGCGTTGAAGGTATGGAAAAACTCTTCCTGGGTGGAGTCGCGTCCGGCGATGAACTGGATGTCATCGATCAGCAATACGTCAACGCTGCGGTATTTCTCCCTGAACTGCACGTTGCGGTTGGTCTGGATCGCCGAAACAAGCTCAATGGTAAAGGTTTCGCTCGTCACATACTCCAGCCGGGCCTCCGGCCGCTGCTGAAGGATATAGTGCCCGATGGCATGCATCAGGTGCGTTTTCCCCAGGCCGACACCGCCGTAGATGAACAGGGGGTTGTACGCGTCCGCCGGGGCTTCCGCCACGGCAAGCGAGGCCGCATGGGCGAATCGGTTTCCGGAACCCACGACAAAGGACTCGAAGGTATAGCGGCTGTTGAGTTTCGGCGTCGGTTTCCTCAGCGTGATGGACCCGTTTTGGTACTCCGTCGCCTGTTTGGGCGTGAGGATGCTCAGCCGCAGGTCTTTCCCCGACGCCTGCTTGAGCGCGGATGAAATCAGGGCCGAGTAGCGCGGCACCACAAACTGGTGATAAAAATCCGTTTCAGCCTTTACAAAGTACTGGTCGCCGCTGACGTCCAGCGGACGAAGCGCCCGCTCGATCCACGTGGAATACGTCACGTCGGACATCTCAGCATGCATGAGCTGACAGGCCCTTTGCCAAATCGATTGGTAATCCAACACTTCGTCTCCCGTATAATAATTTATGCATGATGTATACACAGCTCAAGGCAACCTGCGACCCGTATGTGCGCCCCTTGATGAACAGTGGATAACCGCTTGTGGATAAATCCGCGTCCATCGCCATCCACCCCGGCATTCTACCACGAAGCAAGCGTGGAATCAAACCTGCCGCTGTCTCCGAAACCTGCATGAAAGCCCGACTGTTGATAAGTCGCGCAACTATCCCTTGTGGTCGGCTGTTCCTCCTTACCCAACAAGTGGTGAACGCTTTGCATAATTATGCAATTATCCCGGATTGTTTCTACAATATTTCTTTTTCTGTATTTTTGTTAAGCGATTGTCACATTGCGACTCCTCCACCGAAATGTATTTTGTCCAAGGTGTTCTTTTCTTTGCAGAAAAAAGAGGATATACTCGAAAGCCAAGCGGACATAAAGGAGGACAAGCGGATGCAGGCAGCCGACCACGGCCGGTTCAATCAGAAGGAACGCAGCTGGATCCTGTATGACTGGGCCAATTCAGTGTACGCGACCAATATCATGGCCGCCATATTCCCGACGATCTTCGTTTCCTTTGCCGGCAGCAGGGGCGATGTCTGGTGGGGCTACGGAACCAGCATCGCGACCCTGATCGTAGCGCTTCTGGCGCCGATCCTGGGTTCGATCGCAGATTACAAGGGAATGAAAAAGAAGCTGTTCACAGCGTTCATGCTGCTGGGGGTCGTCAGCACCGCGTCCATAGCGCTGACCGGCGACTGGCGGGTGATGCTGGTCGGCTACATCGTCTCGAAAATCGGGTTCTCCGGATCAAACCTGTTTTATGACAGTTTCCTGACAGATGTTACGACCAATGAACGAATGGATAAAGTATCGTCCTGGGGATATGCCATGGGGTACATCGGCGGCAGCACCATCCCCTTTGTCATCTCCATCGTCGTGTTGATGACCATGGGCTACTCAAGCCCCTTCGCCCAGAAATTCTCAATTCTCATCACCTCTGTTTGGTGGCTCCTGTTCTCCTTGCCGTTCCTGAAGAATGTCGATCAGGTCCACTACATTGAGAAAGCCGGCCGTCCAACGCTGAAGGACGCGGTCGGCAACATCCTGATTACCGCCCGCGACATCGCCAAAAGCCGCGGCCTTCTGCTGTTCATTCTCGCGTACTTCTTCTATATCGACGGGGTCGGCACGGTCATCAGCATATCGACTGCCTATGGTTCCGCACTCGGCCTGGGGGCGACCGGCATGATCCTGGCCCTGCTGGTCACCCAGATCGTCGCGATGCCCAGCTCGATCCTGTTTGCCAAGCTCTCCAAACGCATTTCGACGCGCAAAGCTTTGTTGCTGGCGATCTCGGTCTACATGCTGATCTGCCTTGTCGGTTTCTACATGGGTTTTTCATTGGAGCCGCACCAGGCCGCCTATCAGGATGCATATGCTGCTGAACGTCGAGCGATCGAGACGGGGTTCCCGTTCGAATCCTTTGATGATCCGGAAGGCGTTCGAAGTGCCCTGAAAACCTATCTGGATCAAACGGAGAAAGCGATCACCGGGTCAAATCAGGGCCTGCTTCATCAACTGGCGCTGGAATCAAAGGACGTATCCGTTGGGGATGCGGCCTTGTTGGCCCTGGCACAGCAGGAGCTTGCCATGAGGCTGACTGCGTTCAAGGACGGCAACATCCAGACAGTCCGTGACTATACTGATGCGATCAGTTTTTCAACCAGGCTTTTCTGGGCAATGGCAGCGCTGGTCGGCACGATGCAGGGCGGCATCCAGGCGGTCAGCCGCAGCTATTTCGGAAGGCTTGTCCCCAAGAAACGCTCAAACGAGTATTTTGGTTTCTTTGATATTTTCGGCAAGTTTGCCACTGTCGTCGGCCCCTTGCTCTATGCCGTGGTCGGAAGCCTGACAGGCCGGTCATCCTTCGGCGCGCTCTGTCTGCTGCTGCTGTTCCTCGCGGGGTTCATCATCCTGTTCCTTGCAGGAAAACCGCTGGAAGAGCTTGAAGCCGCCAGGACGCTCCAGGCAGCGACCGAAGCAGAGGGATAACCGGTCCTGTCAGCCCAAGTAAAAAGCACGTGCCTTGCCGGCGCGTGCTTTATAACGCTTAAGGATGATCAGTCAACCAGGCTGAACTGGTCCTTGCTGGCGCCGCACATCGGGCATTCGAAATCCTCAGGCAGGTCTTCCCATTTGGTGCCGGCGGCGATCCCGGCATCCGGGTCGCCCTCAGCCTCGTCATAGATATACCCGCAGACGTCACACACGTACTTTTTCACTTGTTGTCCCTCCTAAAATTATGCTTCAGCCTTCCAAAGGCCGTGCAGGTTGCAGAACTCCCATGCGGCGACAGGCGCGTCGTCAGGGGCAAGCGCAAACTCAGCCATGGGTTTCTGACCGGGCTTGAGCGCTTTGTACTGGTAACCGCCTTGGGTCTGAAGGACGATGAACGCGATGTAGTGCTTTTCCTCCATCGGGTGCTCGACAGACCCGACCCTGACGGTCAGCAGGTTCCCATCGGCGGAGATCACCGGGACGTGTTTCTCCCTGGATGCGTCGATCGTGCCGGGCACCATTTCCTGCATCTCTTCCCCGCAGCAAACGACCGGAACCTTTGAATCATAGGCGTACACGACGATGTTGCCACAATGTTTGCAGTGATAGAACCTCATATGCACAGCCTCGCTTTCTAGAAAATCCATCTGCGCATATTATAGAAAATCAGGCACGCAGCTGTCAAGGACAAACAGCGGGCCGCAGGATCGGCCGGGCCTGGCCCCGCGTTTCTTGACATTGAATCCGGGTGTATCTACAATCAGGCCATCATCTGGAGGTGAGAAGAGGCTTTGCGCCGAAGCGTACGCAACGGTACCGTCCAGCACCATTCCCGGCAGGTGCGGCGCGCCGCGTTCCTTCCGGACAAGGAGACGCCTGTCCCTATCAATCATCAGGCACAGCCGGAACAGGGATCGGACTGGGTTCCTCTATCCCCGGCAGCCTCCGGGCAGGATGATCCATGGGAAATGCCTTTTACGGCGCAGTCTCAGGACTGGTACTATCAGGAACAGGCGCAGACCGCGCCGGTCAGGACATATCAGGCCGAAGACATACAACAAAGAAGGTTCCCACTCCTCTGGGCGGGGACCGCTGTCGTTTCCCTGCTTCTGATCCTGTTTTCCCTTTATTCAATCTATACCGCTTACCAGAACTATCCATCCTTCATACGGAAAGCCAAAGCGCTTGGAAGCGGCGTCTTCTTCGATGGGATCCTCATTGACGGCGTTCCCGTCGGCGGGATGGGCAAAAACCAGGTGCTGTCGATGTTCAGCCAATCGGCGGAGAATAGGGACCCCCGGCTCAACATCCGGCTGATGATCGATGAAGCAGTTTATACCGTCACGGACAGAGAGATCCCTTTTTCGCGGAATACAGCCTCTGTCGCGGAGGAAGCGTGGTCCATCGGAAGACAGAACTTTCACGCGGGCCTCGGCTCTTCCCTCACGCCGTTTGAAATACGGTGGCAGCATACCCGCCAGACAGCCAGGGACAAGGCGTATTTTAAAACACGCGTATCCTACGACCGGGCAGCCGTCGTTTCCCTTTCGCTGAGCATCTGCAGCCAGCTCGCCCGGGATCCCGTGAACGCCGTGATACAGGAGTTCAATTTTTCTACAAAGGAGTTCAAGGTCAGCCAGGACATTCAGGGCAGGAGGGTGTCTGAGGTGGACGTCACAAACGCGCTGACGCAAGCACTGGACAGCGGCAATTACAGCGCTTCGGTCCTCCTTCACTCAACGCCGATCCTGCCCGCGGTCAGCAGCGTCCAACTCAGGAACAGTTTCACTCAGCTGGCCTCGTTCAGCACAAAAACCACCTCCGATGAAGACAGGAACAACAACATCGCCCTGGCCGCAAAAGCGATCAGCGGCAGGACGATCATGCCCGGCGAGGTGTTTTCATTCAATGAGGCAACAGGTAGGCGTACCATCGAAAAAGGCTACCGCGGCGCGCCGGCGATCCTTGGCGGCGTACTGATCGACGACGTAGGCGGTGGCGTCTGCCAGGTCTCCTCCACGCTGTTCAACACGGCTGCGCTGTCCGGAATGACCATCGTCGCCCGTTCCCCTCATGCCTGGCCGGTGAGTTACCTTGACAAAGGGTTTGACGCCGCGGTCAATTGGCCGGACCTTGATTTCAAGTTCAGAAATGACAAGGGCACCCCGGTCTTCCTGATCTCCTATTACAGCAAGCGCACTCTGACCGTTGAAATGTACGGCATGCTTGGAGCGCCCGGGGAGAGCATCAGGCTTGAAACACAGCTGATCTCAACCACACAGCCGCCAAGTGAACCGCTGATGCAGCCCAATCCCAGTCTTCCGCCCAACACGACCAGGGAGCTGAAGCAGGCCCGGACAGGGTACGTGGTCGACACCTACCGCATCTACCTGCAAAACGGTGCGGAAATCCGCCGGGAGAAGCTTTTCACGTCGAAATACAACATGGTGCAGCAGGTCATCGAATACAACTGACACCTTCCGGTACACAGGGAGGCAGGCAAACATGCGAAAGGGCGAAAAGAGGCGGCAGGAGATTCTTGACGTTGCCGAGAACCTGTTCTTTACACATGGGTATGAGGAAACCACCGTTCAGGATATCCTGGATGCCCTGAATGGCAGCAAGGGCAGTTTCTACCACCATTTTGGCACGAAGTTTGACTTGATGAGGGACATCGCTTCACGTCACGCGGTGATCAGCCGCTGTCAGTATTTTTTGAACAAGAGCAGAAACCCGCCTGAAGACTTTCAGCTGCTGCTGCGTCACGCAGGCTTGCTCAGAAAAGAGGAAACAGGGCTATTGAGGAATCTCAGATCCCTGATAGTAAGGCAGGAAGGCCCCGTACTGCTGGACGCCATGAAAAAAGCAGCAGCAAGAGAGTTTTATCCGGAGTTCTCTGAAGTGATGAATGAACTGAAGAAACTGGACCTTGCCAGTTTTCCGGGCGAGCATGCCCTTCGCGTATCGTTCTATTCGCTTATTGGCGGCTGTGCCCTGATCCTTGAGGAAACGGCTGCCCTGCGAAAGGATGAAGCCGTTGCCAGAGGCATCCTGCTTCTTCGGGCCATGCGTGCGCAGATGGAGGCGACCCTCGGCCTGCGCGCCGGAAGCGCGGTCATCGCGGAAACGGACGATCTTGCGGAGATCCTGTCGTCCCTTTCAACGCGTTAAGGCGCTTCAGGCGGCATTGCTTGCCAGCGATAGTCACTGCATGTATAATCAAAAAATCGCGTAATTTGGGGGAGAATGATGCTCAAGCGCCTGGTTCTGATGTTGTTTGTCCCGCTGCTGCTGATCGCATCGGCAGCCGGAGAAAGCATTCAGGATTTGGACGTCATCCCTCCAAAATACCCGGTTCCCGATGACGTCGTTTTGATCCTTGACATCGCGGCCGGAGAGCTTGGGGTGACGGAGGATGCATCCGGGCGAACCAAGTACGGAGAGTGGTATGGGGATCCGCAGGCGGAATGGTGCGCGGAGTTTCTTTGCTGGTGTGTCGACAGGGCGGAGAAAGAGCTGGACGTTGGCCTGCTGAACATCAGGTACCCTCTTTACGGCGCGACCAACGTCGGGCGCGACTGGTTCCTCAGGCAGGGCAGGTACATTGCCCGGACAGGATTCGTCACAGGCTGGGGAAGTCAGTGGTATGCAGGAGAAGTCACCCAGATGGAGAAGAACAGCTATATCCCTCAGCCCGGTGACTGGGTCTTCTTCTCCTACACGCGCAGCGGAGATACGACCCACGCGGCGGTTGTGGAGGCTTCGCTTCAGGACGGCAGCGGAAAGGTCTACATTCAGGTCATTGAAGGAAACAATCCGGACAGGGTGCAGCGGGTGCTGTACAGGCTTGATGACTGGCGGATCCAGGGCTACGGCACCGTTCATGAGCTTGCCGATATCGTGCTGCGGGGCGGAGCCAGGAGCAAAAAGGTCACAGACCTTCAAAACCATCTGATCATCCTCGGCCTGCTCAGTCCCGGCGCGCAGAACGGAGTATATGATCGCAGCACGCAGGAAGCCGTCAGGGCCTTTCAGTCCCTGAACGGGTTGACCCAGACCGGTATTGCAAACCAGCAGACACAGATCGTCCTTGCCGAAAAGTCGTATCAATGGATCATGGAACACACCGAGTTCTGGACGGTAGACGGCGCAATATAGACGGAAGGAAGCCAACATGCGGGATCAGATACTGATACTCAACTTCAACAGCATATATGCCGCGGCCATCGCCATGCGGCTTCGCGCGGAGAAAATCAGCTGCAGGATCGTTCCCGGTGACATCCCTGTCGAAGACGTCATCAACGAGGAAGCACTTGGCATGGTTCTGGCAGGCGGATTGACCGGAGAACTGCCCGGCATGCTTGACGGACAGCTGCTCAGGACAGGGATGCCGGTGCTTGCCCTTGGTGATACAGCCGCGGCGGTCATTGCCCTGCTCGGAGGGTCCGTCGGTGAAAGATACGCGATCAACATGGTGGACACCATCAGGCTGAATCCTTCCAGGATCACAGGGGATCTGGAGCAGTCTGAACGCATGCTGGGATACGTCTACTCCCTCGGCCTGACGGATGATCTGGCCCCGCTGGCGCAAAACGATGACGATCTGATCCTGGGCGTCATGCACAGGACGCTTGACATCTATGCACTGCAAACGCAACTTGAGCCAAACGATCCTGACATGATGGGGATCCTGCTCCGTTTCTCCCAGGATGTCTGCGGCTGCACCAAGTGGTGGAGCGAAGACGCCTTCATCTCGATGGCAAAAGCATCACTCAGCGAAGCCGCGGGAGAAGGAAATGCCGTATGTTTGATGAGCGGGGGACTTAACAGCGGCGTGTCTGCCCTGATCGCGCACCGCGCGCTGGGCGACAGGCTCCAGTGCGTCTTTGTCGATACCGGGCTCCTGCGTGAAAACGAGGCGGACAATTTTATCGCGTATTATCGGAATGCCGGGCTCAACCTGAAAGTCCTCCGTTCCGGCCAGCGCTTTCTGGATGCGCTGAAGGGGGTCACGGAGCAGGATGAGAAACGAAAGGCGATCGCTGATATCCTGCTGTCGGAACTGAAAAATACGCTCCTTGAGCTCCCGTTTGACCTTGTGATAGAATCCTATTCCGGCTCAGCCGTGATCAGCTCTCAGGAGTCCTCCTCAGGCACGCCGCGCATGAAGACGGGAAAACCATCTATCGCGCCGCTGAGCGAGCTGTTCAAGGATGAGATCCGCCTGGTCGGCGAGGCGCTGGGGATGCCACAGGAGCTGACAAAAATGCAGCCCTTCCCGTGGACGGGCCTGGCGCTTCGTATCATGGGGGAGTGCACGCAGGAAAAACTGAACATCCTGCGCCGTGCGGACGCGGAGTTCAGCGAGGAGATCCGTCTCGCCGGGCTGAGCAGAAAGCTCTGGAAGTATTTTGCGATGCTGTACCAAGCCCCATACAATGACGAAACGGACACAATGGTCATCGCGCTCCGCGCCGTCAGCGCCAATCATCAGGGAAGCGGCGTACGGGCAATCCCTGCGCGTCTGCCCTATGATTTGCTGGAGAGGTACACGCAGCACGTCATGTCTGCCAACCCGCTGATCGGGAAAGTCGTCTATGACCTGACCCCGGGAAGCAGCCTGCAGCAAGCCGAATGGCAGTGACAGGCTAAGGGATATGAGTGAAGGACGAGGAGCATCTATGCGCTTATCACACCCCGGCGCCCCTTTTCAAGGGATCCCGCCTGAAGACGTTTTTTTTGCCGCCAATGACCAGTACGTCCAGCTCGGCATCGGATACGTCATCCTGAATATGCAGGAGGAGATGTATCCGGAGCGTCCGCTCCAGCTCTTTATCGACATCCAGTCGCAGATATCCGCGCGCCATCTCCTCCTGGGCGCCGTCCTTGGCCGCTCGGAACAGCTCCGCGCGCAGTATCCACAATTGAAGGGCCGTATCTATACTGAGATTTCTCCTGCGCAGTTTGACCTGACGACCTTCTATACCATGAACGGATTTGTGATGAACGATGCGCGGGAAGAACACATCTTCCCTCTGCCCTCCGGTCCGGCGCAGCCGCCGATGGGCTGTGAGTTCGCTTCCGTGCCGCTGCAGACCGTCCAGGATCAGATGGCATTCCTCGCAAGGCTGAACCGTCACCGGCTTTCACCGATTTTACATGACTACCTCACCGTGCAAATGCAGCAGCCCTACTTCCTTGCGCTTGGCTTTTACCGGGCGGGCCATCCTGTCGCGGAGCTGCTGATGACAGGCGCAAGCAGCGATACCTCGGCGCTCGTCATGCTCTATGTTCAGCGGGATATGCGCGGCAAGGGCGTTGGAAAATCGCTCCTGCAGGCCGCGTCAGAACTGCTGCGCCAGCGGGGCGTCCGCTCTGCGCTGACCCAGGTGTTCAGCGCGAACGCACCCCAAATGGGGCTGATGCGTTCATTGGGCTCCAGCAGGCGCAGAATCATCAACACACTGCCGCATATCGATTTCGGTTGAGCGGTTTCGTACTGCCTGTCCCTTCCCGTACCGGGCGGCTGCTTGATGGCGTCCTTCCCCTGTTCCAAGATGTGGTAAAATGAAATGCGGTATGTCGACCTGCCGGGCCAGGTCTTGATTCGGAGGCTGCGTGTGGATAAATGGGATCACCGGTTTATGGAAATGGCGCATTTGGTTTCGACATGGAGCAGCTGCATCAACGAAGGCCGTTCCATTGGAGCGGTCATTGTCAGGGACAAGCGTGTGATGACCACCGGATACAACGGCGCGGCCGCCGGCACGAAAACCTGTAAGGAACGGGGCTTCTGCCTTCGCCGGAAGCTCAACATCCCCTCGGGCACGCATGCTGAAACCTGCTACGCCATCCACGCTGAGCAGAATGCCGTGATCCAGGCCGCGAAGCTGGGCATCTCCATCGACGGAGGCACTGTATACTGCACCCATCAGCCCTGCTCCGTCTGCGCGAAGATCCTGGTCAACGCAGGCATCAGGCGCATCGTTTATGAGCAGGGATATCCGGATGCCTTTGCGCTTGAAGTGCTGGGCGAAGCGGGGGTTTCACTGGAACGATATGACAGGGAAGCTGTATGAAACGACTCTTTACAATCCTCGCATCGCTTTTCATCCTCCTGTCGGCACTCCCGGTCCAGGCAAGCAGCGGGAACGACCGCGAATACCTTCTTGAACACATTTCAGTCCTTCAGAACGAAGAGATCCCCAGAACCCCTGAAGGGGTCCACCATTATCTGCTTGTCAGCATGGACAAGTGGCAGCACAATCCGGAAAACCCCGGTTACAATGACGGCATCGTCCTTCTGACCCTGGATGAGCTGTCAGGCAGGGTCATCGTCACATCCTTCATCAGGGATATGCTGGTCATCCGTCCCGACGGCAATCCAGGTCGGATCAACCGCATCGTCAGACGTTACGGCATCCAGGCTCTCCTTGACACGATCAACCGCCATTTCGGTCTTCAGGTCGACAAGTATATCCTGATGGACTGGCGTCATATCATGGAGATCGTTGACGCGGCGGGCGGCGTTGACGTGCATCTGACATCGGATGAGATCCACTACCTGAAGAACTGGGCAGTTCCGGTCGGCAGCACGGAACCTGTATTGAACAAACCCGGCGAATACCACCTCAATGGTTTCGCGGCGGTGATTTATATGCGCATCAGGAGGTACAGGGCGTCCAACGACCTGGACACCAATGATTTCGGGAGAACGTTCAGGGTGCGCAACGTCCTCAGCAGCATGGCGAGCAATCTTGGCGATTCGCTTGATGTCAACAAGGCACAGGATCTGCTCAGCAGGATCCTGACCATCCTGGACCAGCCTTTCGATAAAAGCTACACGTATGAAGGGATCCGCAACAACAATATTTTCACAGTCGGCTCAGTCCCGAAGGACTCCTCAAGAAGGCGCTATGATACCAACATCACCATGCTGGATTTCATCGAAGCACTTCAAACCGCGTTCATGCTGCGCCACAGCGAGGTCGAGCAGTGCAGGCTGCCGTTTGACGGAACGGTCAGGCCCTATGAATATGGCGGCGCCGGGCAGCTGATGGATTTTGAAAAAAACCGGAAATTGCTGCATGAGTTCATGTTCCCGGAGATCTTCATCGTGTCAGAAGAACCCAGTCGATGAAGATTCCAGACCACGCCGCATATACGGCAGACAATGGAGCGCCATCGATGACAAGCGCCGCATCAAAGGCAGGGGGCATCCTTAAGAAACTGGTCATTCTTTCCCTGCTGACCGCGATATCCATCATCCTTGAACGGCTGCTGGGATATAACGACAAGCTGATCAGCGTTTCCTTCTCATATCTGCCCGTCGCGCTCGCCGGTATGCTGTTCGGCCCCATTCCCGGCGCCATCGTCTGCGCAGGGGCGGATTTTCTGGGAGCGCTTCTTTTCCCTGTCGGTCCGCTTGACCTGCGGTTCACGCTGATCGCAGCCGTCAAAGGCGGACTGTACGGCCTGCTGCTTCATCAAGCGAAGCCATCCAGGGCCCATGCGATCATCGCGCAGGTCCTGGTGACGCTGATCGCCCACCTGACGCTGAACACCCTGGTGATATCGACCATCGTCGGGAAAGGCTTTTTTGCCCTGCTCCCGCTGAGGCTTGTCAAAAACGTCCTGTTCTTCCCGGTGGAGCTGATCACGCTGATGAAGATCATTGAATACAAAACGAGCTTTGAACGACTGGCAAGATGAACAGCAAGCAAAAAAACCTGCAGATCCTTCAAACGCTTGAAGTCATGTACCCAGACGCCGGTCCTGAACTGCATTTTACCAACCCCTTTGAAACGCTGGTCGCGACGATGCTGTCCGCCCAGTCCACAGACGTTCAGGTCAACAAGGTGACGCCCGCCCTGTTCCGGGATTTCCCGACGGCGCATGCCATGGCGGCCGCTGCGCCTGAAGCGGTTTTCCCCTATGTGCGTTCCTGCGGCTTTAAGTCAAAGGCCGTCAACATCGTTCTGGCCGCCAGGGACATCGTTCAGCGGTTTGACGGAAAAGTGCCCGGTACGCTGGAGGAGCTGACCAGCCTGAAGGGCGTGGGCCGCAAGACCGCAAACGTCGTCCTCGCCAATGCCTTCGGCATCCCGGCCATGGCGGTGGATACGCATGTCTTCAGGGTTTCCAACCGTTTGGGCCTGGCGGAGGCAAAAACGGCTGAAACAGCCGAGCAGCAGCTGATGAAGAGCATCCCGGAAAACCTGTGGATCAAGGCCCATCACTTGCTGATCTTTCATGGAAGGCGGATCTGCAGGGCGCAGCGTCCGGCCTGCCTCGGATGTGCCTTGCTGCGCCTGTGCGCCAATCCGCAGACCAACGGTCCGGACATCAACAAATAACTAGAATCAGGGGCTGAACCAATCGATGGAAATGTTTCATGACTCAAGGCTGATGCAATGCCGCTCCCCCATCGGGGCCGTGACGCAGGGCAGCGAGGTGCGGCTCAGGCTATACATCTTTGGCTTTGCTTCCGGTGTAAAACTGCGCATCTGGAACGGCGGGGAGAAACTGATCCAGATGAACGATCTGGGTCTTGGCGAATATGAAGCCGTCATCCAGGTGCCGCAGCATCCCTGTCTGGTCTGGTATGATTTCCAGGCGGACGATGAACGCGGCCACAGACTGTACTACGGCAATGCCCGGGATCGAATGGGCGGCACCGGTGCGCATTATCAGGACCTGCCGCCAAGTTTTCAGATCACAGTGTACGATCCGGCCTTCAGCCCTCCCGAGTATCTGCGCAAAGGCGTCATGTACCAGATCTTTCCGGATCGATTTCACCGCAGCCGGATGCCGGAAAGCGTCATCAGGGAACGCATCCTGCACGAAAATTGGTATGAAGAGCCGCTGATCACGGCGGATCTGCGCAGCGGGGACAACTGGGCGTTGGATTTCTACGGGGGAAACCTTGACGGAATCAGGGAAAAACTCCCCTACCTGCAGGAGCTTGGGGTCACAATCCTTTATTTGAACCCGATCTTCAGGGCAAGAAGCAACCATCGATACGACACAGGGGATTATCTGCAGGTTGACCCCCTGCTGGGTGATGAGGCCTCGCTGCAGCATTTGTGTGCGGAAGCGGATAAACGCGGCATACGGGTGATGCTGGACGGGGTGTTCAGCCACACGGGCGAGGACAGCAGGTATTTCAACAAGTATGGCAATTACCCAACGCTCGGCGCTTATCAAAGCAAGGGATCTCCGTACTACTCCTGGTACCAGTTCACAAGCTTTCCTGACCGATATGCCAGTTGGTGGGGCATCCCCACGCTGCCTGAAGTCAACAAGGAGAATGAAAGTTACAGGGAGTTCATCCTGGGCAATGACGGAGTCGCCAGGCACTGGCTCAAGGAAGGGGTAAGCGGCTGGCGGCTTGACGTGACGGATGAGCTCCCGATGGGCTTTCTTCGCGGGCTTCGCGCGGCGGTGAGAAAAGAACGGAATGACGCCGCCCTGTTGGGCGAAGTATGGGAAGACGCCAGCAACAAGGTATCATACGGCGCGATGCGCAGCTACGTCCTGGGCGACACGCTGGACAGCGTGATGAATTATCCCCTGCGCGAGGTCCTGATCCAGTTCCTGACGCACGAAGTGCCTGCGGCAAAAGTCGTGCGCGTGATCCGCTCCCTGCAGGAGAATTATCCAGCTCCGTTTTTCTACTCACTGATGAACCTGATGGGCAGCCACGATCGCGCGCGGATCCTCAACGTCCTGGCAAAGAGGGAGTACGGGGATCTGCCGATCTCACAGCGCAGGGGCCTGAGGATGGACAAGGCGAACCGTGAAGCGGCAAAACAGAGAATGGAGAAGATGCTCGCAGCTATCATCGCGCTGCCTGGTATGCCAAGCATCTATTACGGCGATGAGGCGGGCATGGAAGGCGCGGCCGACCCCTTCTGCAGGGGGCCTTTCCCATGGGGACGCGAGGATGAAGAGGTGCTGGATATGGTGCGCAAGGCCATCAGGCTGCGCCATGAGCGTCCCGTTCTGCAGACTGGCTTCCTCGAGCTTTCCTATGAGGGTGAGGATACGCTGGTCATTCACAGAGGCGCGAGGAACGGGCTTGATGTGTTCGGGGCGCGGCTGGATGACGCACCTTATTCCCTCCGGATCACCAGGGACAGCCGGCGGTTCTAAGGCCGCGCGGCAAGAGCGTTATTTACGGAGTAATTCATGATTTTGTAATATTTTCTTGACATTTGAAAGCGATTACTCTACGATATCAACGGAACAATGGGTCAGTACGGAGGTCACCATGAGGATGAAACTCACCCGAGCGATGGCTTGCCTGCTCTTGGCGGCGGTTTTATTCAATATGCCCCTGCCGGTAAAAGCTGAGGTGTATCCATACACCGCGCATGCCACCGATTCAGTCAGACTCCGCAGCGGCCCTTCTTCCAGTTCAGTCGTGCTGGCCACCATCAATCAGGGCGACGCGGTCCTTGTGACCGGCGCCGCAGGCAGCTATAAACTGGTCGAATATGAGGGGAAAAGAGGCTATGTGATGGCTTCCTTCCTTAATGGAGGAAGCCCGGCGGCCGAAAATGAGATCATCAATAGTTCTAGGTACCGGCTGTTGGCCGTCGGGAGCAGCGGCGCTGAGGTCAAAGCCCTTCAGGAAGCGCTGAGCGAGCTTGGATACTATTCGATCACCGTTGACAGCAAGTACGGCAGCAAAACCGAACAGGCGGTCCGCAGCTTTCAGGAGAAAAACAGGTTGAGCGTTTCAGGAACGGCGGACCAGTCCACCCAGGCCCTGCTGTTTGAAGGCCAGCCGGTCAATACGGCCGGGCAGAAAGTCGACGTGAAAACACTGCCCCCGATCCCCGGCTACACCATGCGCCCAGGCGACCGCGGGGACGCTGTATTTGCCCTGCAGGAGAAACTGCTCAAGCTGAAATACTTTGATGGCAAACCTGACGGCGTCTATGGCGCCGGAACCGAAAATGCGGTCCGGCAGTTCCAGAGAGCCAACGGGCTTACAGCCGACGGCATCGCCGGCGAAAAGACCCAGGCGGCCCTTGCCCGCGCCATCATTCCATCGCCTTCTGTCCAGCCAAGCCCTGCCCCGACAGGTGAAACCTCCGTTTATTTTCCCTCTCCGGAAGGCGAAGCGGTCTATCCCTATCGGACAACGGCATCCGAAGCGGTCAATCTGCGCAAACGGGCATCCATCTCCTCCATGAGACTCATCACCGTCCCAAAGGGCGCGGCAGTGGAGGTGCTGGAGGATTCGGGGGATTACCTGAAGGCGGTTTACCGCGGCTATACAGGCTACGTGATGAAAGACTACATCAATATCCCGGAGCAGTACCTGAGCGGCAGGACGCTGGAAGTGGATACGGATGCCAGGGTCAAATATGAGACGCTGACAAGCGGGGCGGAAGGGAAGAAGGTCCGCGCCCTGCAGCAGGCCTTGAAAGAGCTTGGGTTCTACAACGGCACGATCGACGGCAAGTTCGGCGCGGGAACGCTCGCGGCGCTCAAAGCGTTTCAAAAGAAGAACGGCCTTCGGGAAACAGGGATCGCCCTGCCTGAACTGCAGCAGCTCCTGTATGAAAAACGCGTTCGAAACAGCAAGAACAGCCTGGTCACCCTCAAGACGCTGCCGCCGGTTGACGGTCTGACGCTGGCTGAAGGCGATTACGGCGACGCGGTGTACGAGCTGCATCAGCTGCTGGTCCAAAACAAGCTCTACACAGGCGAGGTCGGCTATGAGTTTACGCGCGCGACTGCGGCGGCCGTCCGCGCCTTCCAGAAAGCCCACAGCATCAAGGAAACAGGAAAGGCTGACAGCTTTACGCTTCTGGCGCTGAGGGCCGCGGCAGTGACCCCGACGCCCGGGAACGGTGTGACGCCATCGCCGACCCCGATCACGGAAGACAACGTGGTCATCATCCGCTCAGGCGCGCGCGGTCAGGCAGTCAGCAGGCTGCAGACCAGATTGGTAGAGCTTGGTTATTACAGCATCGCTCCTGACGGCGAGTACAACAGCGATGATATCGCGGCTGTCCGGCAGTTTCAGAGGGTCAACGGGCTGACTGTCAACGGGGTTGCCGATCTGGCGACCCAGCAGACCCTATATGCTTCCTACGCGCTTCGGGCGGACGCACAGGCAAGCCAGGCAACGCCCTCACCGAACCCTGGAGCTCCGCTGAAGATCGGTTCTTCCGGCAGTGAAGTGAGAGCGATGCAGTCCCGGCTGATCACGCTGAAGTACCTCACTGGAACAGCAGACGGTATTTTCGGCACACAGACCGCGGCCGCTGTCTCCTCCTTTCAGCAGACCAACGGACTGGTCAATGACGGGATCGCAGGAAGCCAGACGCTTGGCGTCCTCTACAGCGCCAGCGCAAAAGCCTATTCAACGCCCAAAGCAACCCCGACTCCGAAGGCAAGCCCGACGCCGGAAGTCTTTAAGATCGGTGATACTGGAAGCGGCGTGGTTTCTATCCAACAGAGGCTGATCGCCCTAAAATACCTCATCGGCAGCGCTGACGGCATCTTTGGGCCTGGCACCTTCAACGCAGTCAAGGCATTCCAGGAGAAGAACAGACTGGAAGCTGACGGTGTTGCCGGCAAGCTGACCATTGCCAAACTCAATTCACCAAGCGCGATCGCCAATTCCGGCTTGATCGCCCCGGTGACCCCCACCCCCGCACCGCAGCCCACATCGGGCCCCTCCTTCACCGCGCCGAAGGCAAGCGAGGTCAGGTTCGCCAACTGGTACAACGAGATCCGTCCGATCGCCCAGCGTCTTCGCAATGTCGTGATCTATGATTTCATCTCCGGAAAGCACTATAATTTCAGGCTTTACAGCCTGGGAAAACATGCTGACGGCGCCACGCTCACCAAGGAAGACACAGAGATCATGAACAGCGTACTGGGCGAAAACAACTGGACTCCACGCCCTGTCTGGGTCATCTTCAGCGACGGACGCGTCTATATGGCCTCCACGCACAGCCACGGACATGAGACAGACTATATCTCCTCCAATGGCCTGACGGGTCATCTGTGCATCCACTTCCCAAGGGAAATGGAAGAGGCAGCATTGACGGGTCCCTATGCCGTTTCCCATCAGAACGCCATTCTGGCAGGCTGGGACCTGACCCAGAACATGGCTAGATAGTTTGGCAATAAAGACATGAGTCAGCCTATCCTCATCGCTGTCGATGGTCCTGTCAGTGCTGGAAAGTCTTCGCTTTGCGATGCTTTGGCCAAGGAGCTTGACATCCTTCATCTGGATACCGGCGCCATGTACCGCGCGATCGGCCTGTATGCCATTGAAAGCGGCATATCCCCGGAGGACGGGGATGCGCTGGACAGGGTCATCAAGGAGCAGAAAGCTGTCGTCAGTGTCGAGTACCGTGACGGCCGCCAGTTGACGCTGCTGAACGGAATGGACGTCACGGGCATGCTTCGCGGGGAGGCAGTGGGCGCGGCGGCATCCTCCGTATCCCGGTTCCCTTCTGTCAGGCGCTACCTCGTCAGCGTACAGCAAAGGCTGGCCAGGGAGAAAAGCCTGCTGATCGACGGACGGGACATCGGCACGGTGGTGCTGCCGGACGCAAAGGTGAAGATCTTCCTGACCGCGAGCCCTGAAGCACGCGCGCTCAGGCGGTATACACAGCTGCTCTCCTCCGGAGTCAGGGCAGATTATCAGCAAGTACTGACTGATCTTCTGGCAAGGGATGAACAGGACCAGAACCGCGCCTGCGACCCGCTACGGCCCGCGGAAGACGCGGTCATCCTGGATACCTCGAGTTTGAGTTTTCAGGAATCCCTGAGTGAAATGCTCAGGATCGTGAAGGCCCGATATGCAATCAGCGCTTAAGTCACAGCCAAGGACCCCGTTCTATCAGTTTGCGCGCAGGCTGCTGTCTGTTTTTTGCGTCCTGTTCTTTCCGTACAGGGTTGAGAACCCTCAGGATTTTCAGCTGGATGCGCCTTTCATCCTCATCGCAAACCACCAAAGCCTGCTTGATCCAATCATCCTGGCCGTGATCCTGAAAAAGCATGAGATCCGGTTTATCGGCAAGCGGGAATTGACGAAGAACAGGATCCTCGCCTGGATCTTCAAACGCCTCCATATGATCGCCGTAACAAGGCACATGAGCGACTTGAGCGCCATGCGCGCTGCCGCGGAAGCATTGAGGCAGGGACATGTGCTTGGCATTTTTCCCGAGGGGACACGCCGCACCGGCAAGGCAATGGAAACCATCGAGTCCGGCGTCAGCTTCCTGGCGCTCAGAAGCGGAGCGCCTCTGCTGCCGGTCTATTTCTGCAGCAAGCCTGGATTGCTCAAGAGGACAAGCATTGTTGCGGGCGCCATGATCCCCTATGATGACCTGTCGGCAAAAGGCCTGGACAAGAGTTCAGCGGAAGCCCTGAACCGTAGGATCCAGGAAACGTATGTAAAAATGCAGAATAAGTACAAGCAGTGAGCGGCCGCTTCGTTCCCGTTAGGCCGGATCATTTCTCTTAAGAAGTCAGGAGATATTGACAGGATGCCGATTCAGGTGGCAAAGCACGCGGGGTTCTGCATGGGGGTCAGCCGGGCCATCAATCAGGCGGCAGAAACAGCGCAGCAAGCGAAAGATCAGGGTTTCCCGGCTTATTCGCTGGGGGAATTGATCCACAACTCGGAAGTGGTGCGTTCCCTGAAAGACAAGGGTTTGAATCCGGTCAAGACGCCGAAAGAGGCTCAGGGAGGCTTTCTCGTCATCAGAAGTCACGGTGTTTCACCGGATATTCTTGATGAAAGCAGGCATTATGCAGAAAAAGTAGTTGACTGTACCTGCATTTTCGTGCATCATGTTCATCGGTTGGTATCCGATTTCAGCCAAAATGGAGCGCCTGTCATCATTTTGGGCGATCCGGATCATCCGGAAGTGATCGGGATCAGGGGTTGGTGCCGTGGAGAGCATTATGTGATCCATCACGCCTCACAGATCCCGGAACTGCCTGAATCCGCGGCTGATGCGATGGTGGTCAGCCAAACGACGTTCCCGCCGTCGTCCTGGGGCGAATTAACGGAAGCTCTGCTGAACCGTTTCCCCCGCCTTCATCTGTGCAACACCGTCTGCAGGACGACAAGTCTCAGGCAGGCAGAGGCAGAGGTGCTGGCCAAGGCTTCCGACAGGATGATCGTCGTAGGCAGCAGGCATAGCGCAAACACGCAGAAACTGTTTGAGACCTGCCGGAAGTGGTGCTCTGAAACGTACCTGGTAGACAGTGCGGCTGACCTGTCAGGGTACCCGATGGATCCAGCCAAAGAAATGATCGGCATCACCGCCGGTGCATCAACACCGGCGTGGTCACTTAAGGAGGTTGTTGACTTTATGAACGACTTGGAACTCAATGGACAGACACAGAATACCGAAAACGGCAGCGCGCTTCCCGAAATCACCGAAGTCCCGGCAGATGCCGTTGAAGCGGCGGCAGAAGTGATGGAAGCCGCCGAAAGCAAACCCGCGGCACCGGCTGAGGAAGCGGCTGTTGAAAAGAAAGCTGAAGCTCCGGTACAGGCGCAGCCTGTCGCTGAGAAACCGCAGAGTTTTATGGACGAGGTCGCCGCCAACATCGCGCGCATCCGGAACGGCCAGACCGTGACCGGCAAGATCGTCCAGATCACTGATGATGAAGTCTGTGTCAACATCGGATATAAATCTGACGGGCTGCTCAAGCGTGATGAACTGGTGGACAAGGATGCGAAGCTCGGAGATGAGATCGACGTTGAGATCGTAAAGGTCAACGACGGGGAAGGCAACGTGATCCTCTCGCAGCGCAACATCGTCAACCGCAAGGTTTGGAATGAGCTGATGGAGAAGTACGCCAGGGGCGAACTGGTCGACGGCGTCGGCAAAGAGGCCGTCAAGGGCGGATTGCTCGCCAATGTCGACGGCGTCCGCGCCTTCATCCCCGCCTCCCATCTTGCCCAGCGGTATGTCGAGAAGATCTCCCAGTTCGTCGGCCAGCCGATGAAGCTGAAGATCATCGAGGTTGATGAAGGGAAGAAACGGATCGTCGCCAGCCGCAAGGAAGCCCTGGCCATCGAGAGCGAGGCGGTCAAGGAAGCCGTCTGGAGCAAGCTTGTTGAAGGAAGCCTCGTCAAGGGGATCGTTCGCCGTTTCACAAGCTTCGGCGCATTTGTGGACCTGGGCGGAGTTGACGGTCTGATCCATGTGTCCGATCTGAGCTGGAATCGCTCCGTCACCCCCAGCGAGGTCCTGCAGGTCAACCAGGAGGTCGAAGTCAAGATCCTTTCCCTCGACCGTGAGCGCGAGCGGATCGCCCTGGGCTACAAGCAGCTGCAGCCCAGACCCTGGGACAACATCGAGGAGAAGTATCCTGTCGGCACCATCCTGACAAGGAAGATCGTCCGTGTCAGGCCCTTCGGCGCTTTCATTGAGCTGGAACCCGGCGTTGACGGTCTGGTGCATATCTCCCAGGTCGCGCACACAAGGGTCGAGAAGATCGAGGATGCGGTCAGCCCCGGGCAGGAAGTGAACGTGAAGGTGCTGGCTGTTGACCCGGATGCAAAGCGGATCAGCCTTTCGATCAGGGAAGCGCTGGAAGACAGCGCAATGGTCTATGATGCGGCGATCCCAGGCGAAGGCAATGAACCCGGCTCCATGAGTGAAGTGACAGCGTCTGAACTGCAGGCCGCGGCGGAACCGGAAGCAGCGGCAGCGGAAGAAATCAAAGAGGAAACCTCGCTGGAGAGAGCCATGCGCAAGGCACGCGAAGAGCGGGACGAGCATGATGCCGCAGTCAATGAGGAAGAAAACGGCTAAGAAACCTGACTGCTGCTGAACTGACATCAAACAATCAAGCTGCGTCGAATCGGCGCAGCTTGATTTTTCATTGACCCCATCGGTCCGTTTCCTTTGATAAACTCTATATACAGAAGTCCCGCATCCCCTACTTCCACAAGAAAAAGCCCCGCCTTTGCAGGCAGGGCCAAGGATTTTGGATTCAGCCTCAGAATTTCGCCGGGTTCAGGCGAATGGATGGGCCCATGGTCGTGCTGAGATACAGGGACTTCAGATAGACGCCCTTGGATGTCGCGGGCTTTGCCTTGATCACCGCCTCCATCAGCGCAGTCAGGTTCTCTGTCAGCTTGTTGTCTTCAAATGATACCTTTCCGATGGGGCAGTGGGCAATGGCGGTCTTGTCGATGCGGTACTCGACTTTACCGGCCTTGATGTCCGTGATCGCCTTGGCGACGTCATTGGTCACAGTGCCTGATTTCGGGTTGGGCATCAGACCCTTGGGTCCTAGGATCCGGCCGATCTTTCCGACGACGCCCATCATGTCAGGGGTCGCGATACAAACGTCAAAACCAAACCAGTTCTCTGACTTGATCTTCTCGACCAGATCAGCTTCACCCACAAAATCAGCTCCGGCAGCCCTGGCTTCCTCGGCCTTATCCGCCTTGGCAAAAACCAGAACGCGCACTTCTTTGCCTGTGCCGTGCGGCAACACGACCGCGCCGCGGACCTGCTGGTCCGCATGACGCGGGTCTACGCCCAGGCGGATGGACAGCTCGACTGTTTCATCAAACTTTGCTTTCCCGGTCTTTTTGACCAGGGCGATCGCCTCGTCCGGATCATATAGCTTTTTGTCGTCAATGAGTTTCTTTGACTCAATGTATTTTTTCCCGTGCTTCATGTTATCTTCCTTCCTGTGGTGTTAACGGCGCTAAGTCCTCCCACACCTTTCCCTACTCTTCGACAGTGACGCCCATGCTGCGTGCGGTACCCTTGACCATGCTCATCGCGGCCTCAATGCTGGCGGCGTTCAGGTCAACCATTTTGGTGGCGGCGATCTCACGCAGCTGATCTTTCGTCAGCTGGCCGACCTTGACCTTCTGGGGCTGTGCGCTGCCGCTTTCAACGTTGATCGCTTTCTTGATCAGTACGGGCACAGGCGGGGTTTTCGTGATAAACGTGAAGGAGCGGTCAGAGTAAACTGTGATCACGACCGGGATGATATATCCGGCCTGCTTGGCGGTGCGGTCATTGAATTCCTTGCAGAATCCGGGGATATTGACGCCGTGCTGCCCCAGTGCAGGCCCGATCGGGGGGGCGGGTGTCGCCTTGGCTGCGTTGACCTGCAGTTTGATGATGGCTGTAACTTTTTTTGCCATTTTTTGGTTCCTCCTAAAGTTTTGTGGTCATGGCGGCGCTAAGCGCCTCCCACTTGCGGACAGTCCCTGTCCCCTCATCAGACTTTTTCAGCCTGATCCAGATCGATTTCCACCTGCATTTCCCTGCCAAGGAACATCTTGACCTTGACCTGCAGTTTTCCATGAATGACGTCAACGGCTTCCACTGTCCCGTTGAAGTTCTCCAGGGGCCCTGAGATGATCCTGACTTCCTCGCCGACGACCAGCTTGGTGGCTTCCGCCTGGGGCTGGCTTTTCATCATCGTTTCAAACTCGACGTCCGTCAGGGGCACAGGTTTGCTTTCAGGCCCGACGAAACCCGTGACGCCGCGCGTGTTGCGCACGACATACCAGGACTCGCTGGTGATGATCATTTTGACAAGCACGTACCCGGGAAAAGTTTTGTGCTGTGTGGTGATACGCTTCCCGTTCTTGATCTCAGCAACTTCCTCCACGGGTACCTGGACTTCCTGGATCAAGTGCTGCATCCGGTTGTTCTCAGCGGCTTTTTCGAGGTTGTCCTTGACCTTGTTCTCATACCCGGAATAGGTATGGACGACGTACCATGCCGGCGTTGCTGCGCTTGTGTTCAATTCCTGTTCAGGCATCGTATCTCCTATCAGGCTGCCCACCTGGACAGCAGTTTGACCACTTCGGTCGATCCCATGTCCAGCAGCCCGATGACGACGCCCATGAACACCATGAACAACAGCACGATCAGGGTGGAGTTGATCAGGTTCTGCCTGGTCGGCCAGGTCACCTTGCGCAGCTCATGCCAGGTGTTTTTGAAAGGTTTGGCGATATTTTCAGGCAAATGCTTGAAAAAATCGGCGACCCGGGTCAGAAACCCTTTCTTTTCCTTTTTTACTGCGCTTTGCTTGGTTTTCTGCTCAGACATTTCACTACCTCGTTTCGCGGTGTGCTGTGTGCTTCTTGCAGAAACGGCAATATTTCGACAGTTCGATCCTGTCGGGGTCGTTCTTCTTGTTCTTGATCGTGTTGTAATTGCGCTGCTTGCATTCGTTGCATGCCAAGACGATGTTGGCGCGCGCTTCCTTCACTGCCATGACTTATCCCTCTTTCTCTAAGGCTTTGATGCGGCTCAGGGCTCGATGACCCTGGCGACAGCGCCGGAGCCGACCGTGTGTCCGCCTTCGCGGATGGCGAAACGGAGGCCCTGCTCGATCGCGATGGGCGTGATCAGCTGCACTTCCATCTGGACGTTGTCACCGGGCATCACCATCTCCACCCCGTCGGGCAGCTTGATCGAGCCGGTCACGTCCGTCGTGCGGAAATAGAACTGCGGGCGATA
>CAUJDI010000064.1 GCA_963169565.1 Bacillota bacterium
CTTCCCGGGGGATGTTGACTGACTGTTTTTTTTGGCCATGTTCCCTCCAGCATCATCGGAAAAAAGCCCGGGACGATCGATCACTCAACGCGGATTATATCACAGTCATATGGTGCAATCAAATGAAATCTTGATGAGAAATACAGGATTCACGCCTTCCGGCCCCTGTGGTATACTCCATTCCGTCCGAGCAATCCGGAAGGGGTATCCAAATGGTCATCATCGGCCTGAGCACCAACCAGGACCTGTCAGGCGGCAAAAACTGCATGCCGCCGGATTATGTCAGCGCCGTCCTCAGGGCCGGCGCCCTGCCGGTCATCCTGCCCACGGTCCCGGCTTCAGCCCCCGGGTATGATGAGCTCATGGACAAGGCCATCAACGCTGTGGACGGGATCGTGTTCACCGGCGGCCCGGACATCGACCCGAAGTATTACAGGGAAAAGCGGCTTCCGGGCTGCCATGAACCCGTCCCGGAACGGGACAGGGCGGACCTTTCGCTGATGCAGCGCGCCGTCGCGGTGCGCAAGCCCATTCTGGCGATATGCCGGGGCATCCAGGTGCTCAACGTCGCGCTGGGCGGAAGCCTCTATCAGGACCTGCCCAGCCAGCTGAACCTCCCGCTCAGCCATCAGCAGCCGGATCATCCCCAGGCGCACCGGGTGCTCGCCGAGAAGGACACCCTGCTCCAATCACTGGTTCAGGAAACGTCCCTGGAGGTGAACTCCCGGCATCATCAGGCGATCCGCGACCTGGCCATCGGGCTGAAAGTCTCCGCCCGCAGCGAGGACGGGGTGATCGAAGCCGTTGAGTTTGAGGACGGGCGGCCGGCACTCGGCGTCCAGTGGCATCCGGAAAACCTGTCAAAGGACAGCCCCGCGCACCAGGCGCTGTTTGACTGGTTGGTGCGCTCGTCGGAGCGGCGGGCGTGAGGATCGCACTGGTTTCGGACCTGCATGGCAACTACACCGCCGTCAAGGCGCTGGAAGAAGACCTGTTCAGGCGCGAGCCGGATGAGGTCTGGTGCCTGGGCGATCTTGTCGGGAAGGGGCCCAGTTCCGAAAAGACCTTTGACTGGGCCGTGCGCAACTGCCGGGTCATCCTGGGCGGAAACTGGGATTATGGGATCGGAAAAAGGGAGTATCCCCGCGACAGGTTCTACCATGACCAGCTGGGCCAAGACCGTCTGGCCTATCTGTGCACACTGCCGGCGGAAAAGCGCCTGCGTTTGTCGGGGCGGAACATCCGCCTGATCCATGGAAGGCCCGTGATGTCCAGGCTGCTGGCGATCCAGGACAGCAGGGAGTCCCTTTCCGCCCTCCTGGAACCGGATTACGACATGCTCATCTACGCCGACTGCCACCGGCAGGGGATGCGGACGATCGGGGGGCAGATCGTCAACATCGGCTCGGTGGGCAACGCGTTGGGGGTCCCGATGGTGCAGTACGCGCTGCTTGAAGGCGAGCCAGGGGATCATCTGGCACCCCTGGAAGTGCGTCTGGTCACACTGCCATACGACAACCTTGCCGCGGCGCAGGAAGCCAGGGATCAGCCGGAGCTCCCGCACATGGACGCCTACATTTCAGAGATCCTGACCGGCGTGTACGCGGGGGAGATGCGCAAGAGCGCCGCGCTCCAGAACCCATAAACAGGAGGTCATCATGGCAATCATTCCAACTCCCCATATTTCATCCAAAGCGGGGGACTTCGCCAAAACCGTGCTGATGCCGGGCGATCCGCTGCGCGCCCGGTTCATCGCCGAAACATATCTGGAGAATGCCTGGCTGGTCAACGACGTCAGGGGCATCCAAGGCTATACGGGCGAATACCGCGGCAAGGCGGTCTCCGTGATGGCTTCCGGCATGGGGATCCCCTCCATCGGCATCTACTCCTATGAGCTTTTCAACTTCTACGGGGTCGAGACGATCA
This sequence comes from Bacillota bacterium, assembly GCA_963169565.1. Taxonomy (GTDB): domain Bacteria; phylum Bacillota; class Clostridia; order Christensenellales; family Aristaeellaceae; genus UBA6115. The sequence continues at coordinate 1,927 of CAUJDI010000064.1, forward strand.
TTCGCGTCGGCAGCGCCGGGATGATCCGGCAGGACCTGAATCTGAGGGACGTCGTCGCCGCGATGAGCGCCTACTCCAACTCAAATTACGGCGCGCAGTTCGGGTTCCGCGGCAGCCTCGCCCCCTGCGCGGACTACGGCCTGCTCTGCGCCGCCGACCAGGCGGCGGGGAAGATGGGCGTCACGCTTCGGGTGGGGGCGGTCTATTCCTCCGACGTGTTCTATGACCTGTCCGAACCCGGTCCGCTTGAAACGCTGGAAAAACTGGGCGTGCTGGCCGTTGAGATGGAAACCTACGCGCTGTATCTGAACGCCGCGCGCGCCGGAAAAAAGGCGCTGGCGCTGCTGACGGTCTCAGACAATCCAAAAACGGGCGCATCCCTTGACAGCCTGGCGCGCCAGCAAACCTTCACCCAGATGATGGAGATCGCGCTGGAGATCGCCTGATGCGCCTGCTGGTCAGCGCCTGCCTGATGGGGCTTTGCACACGGTATGACGGAAAGGACAGCCTGAGCAGGGAGGTGTTGGAGCTTTCCGGCAGGCACGTTCTTGTCCCGGTGTGCCCCGAGCAGCTGGGAGGCCTCCCGACCCCGAGGCCGCCCTGTGAGCTCATCTGCGGGCGCGCAGTGAGCCGCGATGGGCGGGACTGGACGGCGGCCTTCGAAAAAGGCGCGGAGCTGGCGATGGAAGTTTTCCGCCTCTGCGGGTGTGAAGCAGCAGTACTCAAGCAGAACAGCCCATCCTGCGGAAAAAGCTTTGTCCATGACGGCGGCTTTCAGGGAAGGCTGATGCCGGGCCGGGGGATCCTGGCGGCAAGGCTGATCGAGCGGGGCGTGCCGGTTTTCGGGGAGGATGAACTGCATCTTCTGGAAGGCCTTAAACCTCAGAACTTCAAGCCTTGATAAGGGCTTCGGTATCATTTGGCCGATCCGCTGCCATATCCTGCATAAGAAACGAAAAAAATACATAATTATTCATCATTCGGCGCCTGTCCGCACTTGACCATGCAGCGGCATTGCCCGATACTGTCTTCATTCTGTTGAAGGAGGTTATGCACGATGCGAAGGAAACTGTACTGTCTGATGCTTGCTCTGATGATGTCTGCCGCGCCGGTTTTGGCGATGGCTGGGGAAAGTGACCTGCATTACGTCAAGGGCAACGGCAAACTGGTCATCGGCTACACCGTCTTCGAGCCGATGAACTATACCGACGTGAAGGACGGTGTGTTCAAAGGCTTTGATACAGAACTGGCAGTGGCGGTCTGCGAACTGCTTGGCCTTGAGCCCGAGTTTGTCGAGATCAACTGGGATACGAAGGAGATCGAGCTGGCCGCCAAAACCATCGACTGCGTCTGGAACGGGCTGACCATCACCGATGAACGCAAGGGGAACATGGAGATCACCGTTCCCTACGTCAAAAACGCGCAGGTCGTGGTCATGAAAGCGGGTAGCGGGTATGAGAACACCGTTTCCCTCGCGGGAAAGACCGTCGTTGCCGAAGTGGCCAGCGCCGGAGAATCGGTCGTGCTGTCCGACGAGGGTCTGAAGCAGGCCGAATACATCTCCAAGGGAAAGCAGACCGACTGCCTGATGGAGGTGAACGCGGGCACTGCTGACGCCGCCGTGCTGGACCTGACGCTGGCCAACGCGATGATCGGCGAGGGAACGGATTATGCCGGTCTGGTCATCGTCGATGAGCTGGAAACGGAATTCTACGGCGTGGCTTTCCGCAAGGGTTCGGACATCACGGAAGAGGTCAACAAGGCTTTCCAGACGCTCAGGGAGTCGGGCTTCATGGCCGAACTGGCTGAGAAATACGGGCTGACCCTCGCGCCCTGAGAAGCAATGTCGTCATTTAACGGGGACAGAGGAATTCTGTCCCCGTATCCTTGTTTGCATATCTCAATAAGTGTTAGGATGTCCTATGACAAACTTCAGCACCATCATCCCGCGCCTGTTTGAAAGTTTTCAGCTGAACATCCAGCTGTTCTTCCTGACGCTGCTGTTCTCCCTTCCCTTGGGCCTCTTCATCGCCTTCGGCTCGATGAGCCGGTTCAAGCCCGTTGCCTGGCTCACAAAAACCTTCGTCTGGATCATCAGGGGGACACCCCTGATGCTGCAGGTGATCATCATTTTCTTCGCCCCGGGACTGCTTGACATGGGCGCTCCGTGGGGCTCGGGCTCCAGCGCCCGCTTCACCGCCGCCACGGTCGCCTTTGTCATCAACTATGCCTGCTATTTCTCTGAGATCTACAGGGGAGGAATCCAGGGGATCCCGAAGGGCCAGGTCGAGGCCGGGCAGGTCCTGGGCATGACAAAGGGACAGATCTTTTTCCGCGTCACGCTGCTGCAGGTCATCAAGCGCATCCTGCCGGCCATGTCCAACGAGGTCATCACGCTGGTGAAGGACACCTCCCTGGCCCGGATCATCTCCATCAAGGAGATCATCATGATGGCGCAGGAATACACTGCGCAGGGGCTGATATGGCCGCTGTTCTCAACCGGCATCTTCTTTCTGGCCTTCATCGGCATCCTGACGGTCCTGTTCGGCCGGCTTGAAAAGAAACTTGATTATTTCAAGGTATTGTGAGGATCAGATGGCGCTGCTGGAAGTGATTAGTATAGAAAAGAGTTTCGGGCAGACCAGGGTGCTGGACGGTATCAGCTTTACTCTGGACAAGGGCAGGGCGCTGGCGATCATCGGTTCCTCAGGCTCGGGAAAGACCACCCTGCTGCGCTGCCTGAACTTTCTGGAAAAGCCCGACAGGGGCCGGATCCTTGTGAATGATGAACTGCTGTTTGACGCCGAAGACGCCCTGACCCAGCGCGAGAGCGATATCCGCAGGAAACGCCTGAATTTCGGCCTGGTGTTCCAGGCCTTCAACCTCTTCCCCCAGTACACGGTGCTGAAAAACGTCACCCTCGCCGGGGAGCTGCTGCTCAGGGAGCGGGGAAAAAAGCAGGCTGACGCGGCGGATGGAAAACAGATCCAGGATGAGGCGCGGGCATTGCTGGCCCAGATGGGGCTGACAGGAAAGGAAGGCGCTTATCCCCACCAGCTCTCCGGCGGCCAGCAGCAGCGCGTCGCGATCGCCCGCGCGCTGGCGCTCAAGCCGAAGATATTATGCTTTGACGAGCCGACCAGCGCCCTGGACCCGGAGCTCACGGGCGAGGTGCTGCGCGTGGTGCGGAGCCTGGCAGAAAAGAAGATGACGATGATCATTGTCACCCATGAAATGGCCTTCGCGCGCGACGTGGCGGACGAGGTGATCTTCATGGATGAAGGGATGATCGTCGAGCAGGGGCCTCCCCAGAGCGTCATCAGCAATCCCAGGGAGGAGAGGACACGTCAGTTCCTTGCCCGTTTCTCAAGCGAGGCTTAGCATCCGCGCGCAGGCATGGCACCGAAGGGTGCCGCAGATCATCCTACATTCAATTGTTGGCGTTTTCAATCCGCAGGCGCCGGTACCCTGTCGATCCTACGGCTGAACAGAAGCCCTGCGAGGATCAGGCTGAGGACGACCCAAGGCATCGCTTTCAAAGAGATCAAGCTCACCAAAAGGCCGGTCAGCGGAGGCATGAAGGTGGAGCCGACGTAGGCGGCCGCCATCTGCAGGCCAATAGCGGCCTGAGAGACGGCAATCCCGAAACGTCTCGGTGTCAGATGGATCATGGCGGGATAGATCGGGGCATTGCCAAGCCCAAGAAACACCAGGCCCCCCAGGGCGACCCATCCGGGCAGCGGCAGCATGAGCAGGAGCGCACCCAGCAAGGCCAGCAGGATGCCGAAGCGGATCATCTTCCGGCTGTCGGCCCTGATCGCGATGAAGCCTGAAACAGCACGGCCCAGCATGGTGCCGAAGTAATACATGGAGGAGAAAGTCGCGGCGGCGGCAGCGTCAAAACCCTTCTGTCCCTGAAGATAGCTCGCGGCCCAGACGCCTGTCACGGCCTCAAAGCCCACGAAGCAGGCGAAGGCGGCCATCGCGGTTTTTAGGCCGGGCGTACGCAGCGCGCGGGTATTGGAGACCTGCCCGCCGGATCCTGAGGTTCTCAGGGGATCCTTCTTCTCAGCCTTCAGCCACAGCGGCAGCGACAAAAACAGGACGGCAAACAGGACACCCTGCAGCAGCGACACCGTCCGGTACGCGCCGGGCCACGACCCCGCTCCCCTCAGGCTGATGCCAGCGATCAGGGGGCTGAGGGTCGCCCCGACGCCCCACATGCAGTGCAGCCAGTTCATATGGCTGGCCTTGTAGTTGCGCGCCACAAAGCCGTTGAGCGCAGCGTCCACCGAGCCGCCGCCCAGCCCGAGCGGCAGCGCCAGCAGGCAGAGCACCGCGTAGCTGCGGGCAAAGGAGTAAAGCAGTAGGGCAAGCGAGGTCAGAAAAACTGACAAAACCATCACTTTGCCTGTTCCAAGCGAGCGGATGATCCGGCTGCTCAGCAGGCTTGATATCACCGTACCCATGGTGATCAGCATGGAGACCAGGCCCAGCGCGGACAGGTGCTGCCCCAGCTGTACGGACATCGCCGGCCAGACGGCCCCGAGCATGGAATCCGGCAAACCCAGGCTGATAAAGGACAGGTACACCAAGGGCAGCAGGATGCTGAACACTCGTAGAAACCCCCTTTCAAATCATCGCGTATTCTATAGAAAATTGGGTATTCGCGCAAGACGGATGAAAAGGCAGCGGAAGAACCAGAAAATGATGAATTTCCTGCTTGACAAGCATGGTACGGTTTTATAAGATAAGCCTTGCGTCAGTAGGCTCAGTTAGCCCCGGGACTATTGAACAGGATGCCCCCGTCCGCGACCATCGGACATGGGCGAAAGATACGGACCTGATCAAGGAGGAGTGAAACTTGAATACCTATATGGCTAACGCTCAGAGTGTAGAGCGCAAATGGTATGTCGTTGACGCGGACGGCATGGTGCTCGGCCGCCTTGCCAGCCAGGTTGCAAACATCCTGCGAGGCAAGCACAAGCCCACCTATACGCCGCATGTCGATACGGGCGACTTTGTCATCATCCTCAACTGCGGAAAGGTCAAGCTGACCGGCAGGAAGCTGGACCAGAAGATCTATTATCATCACTCGGGTTACGTCGGCGGGCTGAAGGAGACGAAGTACCGTGACCTGATGGCCGTCAAGCCCGATTTCGCAGTCGAGCATGCCGTGAAGGGCATGCTGCCCAAGGGGCCGCTCGGACGGCAGATGCTCAAGAAACTGTATCTATATACCGGCAGCGAGCATTTCCAGCAGGCGCAGCAGCCTGAGACGCTCGAGCTGGAACGTTAAGGGGGAGAGAGATTCATGGCACAAGCAGATTTCAACGCAGTCGGCCGCCGCAAGGAAGCCATCGCTCGCGTCCGGCTCGTCCCCGGCAACGGCGCCATCATCATCAACAACCGCGCTCTGGACGATTATTTTGGGATGGAAACCCTGAAGATGTCCGTCCGCCAGCCGCTGGTGCTGGTCAAGGCAAGCGGATTCGACGTGCTGGTCAACGTCGTCGGCGGCGGGCTCACCGGACAGGCCGGCGCCATCCGGCACGGCATCAGCCGCGCGCTGGCCAAGGCCAACCCCGAACTGCGGGGCGAATTGAAGAAAGCCGGGTTCCTGACCCGCGACCCGCGCATGAAGGAACGCAAGAAGTACGGCCTCAAAGCCGCTCGTCGCGCGCCCCAGTTCTCCAAGCGTTAAGGCGTCGCATCCATGTTTCGGCAGCAAAACCCCGCACGAAGCGGGGTTTTCCCATATATTCAAACTGGCAATGGATGGCTGTGCGGATTAAGGATTGAAGCGCAGCCGCCGGATCATGCGCGCGGCATCCTCAGGCAGGCGTCACTCATCCTTCTCAAGGATCTCCCGGCATTCCTGAAGCATCGTCTTTTCCGATTCCGGCAGCTCAGGGATCTTCGGGTCCATTTCTTTCAGCGTATCCAGCACGATCTGGCTCACCAGGTAGCGCGCGAACCATTTGTTGTCGGCAGGAACGATGAACCAGGGCGCGTCAGGGCTGGCGGTGTGTTCCAGCATCTGCTCATAAGCATCCTGGTATTTCTTCCATTGCCTGCGCTCCTGGATGTCTCCTGATGAGAACTTCCAGTTCTTCTCCGGCTCGTTGATGCGGTCCAGCAGACGCTGGCGCTGCTCCTGCTTTGAGACGTGCAGGTAGATCTTGATGATCCTTGTCCCGTTCTCTGTCAGATACCGCTCAAAGTCACGGATCTGCCGGTATCGCTTTTGCCAGATGTCCTCAGTCACCAGCTCTGGCGGGAGCTGGGAACCCCTCACCAGGTCGTGCACGCGTGATACAAGCACCTCCTCATAATGGGAACGGTTGAAGATCCCGATCTCGCCCCGGCGCGGCAGGGCCTTCACAATGCGCCAGAGGTAGTCATGGTCGTTCTCCTCGCTGGAGGGGACCTTGAAGGAGACCACCTGCGTTCCCTGCGGGTTCAGCCCGGTCATGACGTGGCGGATGACCCCGTCCTTGCCGGCCGCGTCCATCGCCTGCAGCACGATGAGCAGGGAGCGGGTGTTTTCCGCATATAGCTTTTCCTGGAGGCCTGCCATCTTCCGGATGTTCTCCGGCATGAGCGAAGAGATGACTTTATCCTTGTCAAGGGATTGCTCAGCGGAGGTCGGATACTCCTTCAGGATGACCTTTTTTCCGCCTGTCACGCGATACTGTTCTGTCTTCATTTTTCCATCCCCCTTTGTTTCATTATAAACCAAAAGGCCGGTGCGGGATCACACCGGCCTGACCGTAAAGCAAAATTCATCCGTGCCAATCCAGCAGCATCGGGCCGACTGCCTCATGGAGACCGGACTTCTCAAGCGCCGGCTTCAGCACCGCATACAGGAAGGGCGCCAGCAGGACGGCGATGACGGCGTTGATGGTGGAGGTCAGCGCGCGGGCCGGAACGACGACCGGTAGCAGGTCCGGCGTGAAAGTCAGTGAATAGAGGTTGGTCTTGATCAGGAACAGCGCGACGTAAAGGAAAGCGCCGGCGATCGCGCCGATGTAGATAACGATGTCCCTGGACAGCCTGTTCTTCCGGTCATTGACGATGATGCCGCAGACTAGGGCCATCAGCCCTTTGTTGATGAAGGTGACCACTGCCTCCAATATCGGCGGGACCGCGCCGCCGGCAACCGGGTCCGCGAAGCCGTAGACGACGTCAAACAGCGCCGAGCCCAGGCCGGACGCCAGCGCGCCCAGCGGGCCGCCGAAGAGCATACCCGCCAGCAGGGCGATGCTGTTGCCCAGGTGGACACGCGAGGTTCCGACGGGAATGCTCAGGAAGTTTGACACAAAAGCCGCCGCGGCCATCACGCCGACAAAAGCCATGAGGAATGCCGGTCCCTTTTTATTCGCCACGTGAATACCTCCTTGACATAACGTTCAAATCGGATACCATCATACCCAAGCTTGGTCTTTATGAAAGTACCAGTTTGCAAGATTTTTACAATACCAGAGGTTGTTTTATGAAGGACCTGACCTATCCGCTGGACCGGGACAGCGGCGTCCCCCTTTACGAGCAGCTGTACCGCTTTATCTCGCGGGACATCGCCCAGGGCCGCCTCGCGAGCGGCGCGCAGATCCCCTCCAGGCGCGAGCTGAGCAGGCATCTGGGCATCAGCGAACAGACCGTCAGCGTCGCCTATGATCTGCTCAAAGCCGAAGGCTTCCTGTTCGCGCAGCCACGCCGCGGCCTGTTCATTGAAGAGCTTCAGCCGCTGCCGATCCCGCCAGCGGCTCCGCGGCCGGCAAAGCGGGAACAGCCCTCTCTGGCGCCCCGGTTTGATTTCTCGCCTCAGGCCGCGGATATCCGCCTGTTTCCGCAACAAACGTGGACCCGGCTGATCCGAGAGACCCTCATCAGGCAGCCAGAGCTGCTCAGCAAAGGCCCGGCTAAGGGCGAGCTGAGCCTGAGGGAAGCGCTGAGCGCCTTTCTGTATCAGTACCGCGGCGTCCGCTGCGAACCTGAGAACGTGATCATCGGCTCAGGGGTCGATCAGCTGATGGGGATCATCGGAACGATCCTTGAGAAACCTGCAAAAATCGGCTTTGAGGATCCGGGCTATCTCGAAGCGGCCCGTGCGGTGCAGCGGCTGGGGCACACCGCGCATCCCCTTGAAATGGATGAGCAGGGGATCCTTCTGGATGCCGTGGAGCAGTCCGGGGTCAAAGCGGTCTACGTGACCCCGGCACACCAGTTCCCCACGGGGATGAGCATGCCGGCCGGACGCCGCACGGAACTGCTGCTTTGGGCCCAGGAAGAGGAAGGGCGCTATATCCTTGAGGACGACTATGACAGCGAGTTCCGCTATGCCAGCCGGCCTCTTCCCGCGCTGCAGGCCATGGGCGGGGACAGGACGGTATACATCAGCACGTTTTCCAGAACGCTGGCGCCCGGCATCCGCGTCGCCTACATGGCGCTGCCGGAAGAACTGACGAAAAGGTATGAAGCGTTGGGCCTGCGCAGCGGGGACAGCGTCTCCCGCTTCGAGCAGCGGGCGATGGCCAGGCTGGTCAGCGAGGGTCACTACGCGAGGCACCTCCGCCGCGCGGGTGCCGTCTACCGGAAGCGCTGCGACGTCCTGAGCGGCAGGCTGTCGCGGATCCCCGGAAGCCGGATCTCAGGCCAGGAAGCCGGGCTGCACTTCATGTTCGGGATAGAAGGGCGAAGCGAAGAGGAACTGATCGAAAAAGCCGGCAGGACCGGCATCCCGCTGAAGGGACTGTCCTCCTACTGCCGGAAGGCAGATCTGCCGCCAGCCCTGGTGATCGGTTTCGCGGGGATCGCGGATGAGCAGATCAATGATGCCGTCGCACTGCTCAGGAGGGCATGGGACGTTTAGCACTAAATATTGCCCGCATATACGTGCTTCAGCCTTCCGCGCGCTATGCCGCATAACCTGATCAGGACGGCGGGGTCGGTGTTCTGATACCCGGCAGCCTTGTGGCGGGGAAAAAAGCGGCTCAGGTGCAGGGGGATCTCCGGATCGACCGAGGCGATCCAGGACGCGATCGCTCCGATCTCGTCCTCGCTGTCATTCTCCCCCGGAACCACCAGGGTGGTCAGCTCAACATGGGAGGATCGGGCGGCGGCGATGATAAACGCTTTCACCGTTTCCAGATCCCCGCCGAGGCGGGCGTACCATTCGGAGGTAAAACCCTTGAGGTCGATGTTCAGCGCGTCGACCAATGTCAGCATGTCTCCGAGCGGCGCAAGGTTGAAGCAGCCGTTGGTCACCAGCACGGTCTTCAGCTCCCGCTCCCTGAGCAGCACGGCGCAGTCCCTTACGTATTCATGGTTCAGTAGCGGTTCATTGTAGGTGAAGGCAAGGCCGATATTGCCCCGTGGAGTCATGTCTTCCGCAAGGCGGACCAGTTCCTCCGGATCCATCCGTCTGATGGGTATATCGTCCCCGTTTGCGAAGGAGATGACGGCGTTCTGGCAGAAGAAGCAGGACATGTTGCATCCAAAGCTCCCGGCGGACAGGATGAAAGACCCCGGATGAAACCGCGCGAGCGGCTTTTTCTCAACGGGATCAAGCGCCAGGCTGGTCAGCTTCCCGTATCCCTTGGGCACGATATGCCCGGAAACGTTTTCCCGGGCGCGGCAGGCGCCGGTCTGTCCCTCGCGCAGGATACATCCCTTCGGGCACAGAGGGCATAGGATCATCGGTGCCGGACCACGAGGAAGCGCTGCATCCGGAAGGGCTCATCCGCCCGGATGCCCGCCTTTTGAAGGGCAATTGACACCTGATCGTCTACGGTATCCACACCCTCAAGGTCGGGAAGCAGCAAGCCGCGCCGGGAACCCCTGGAGACGATGACCCCGTATTTCCGGACGTCCAGCTTTTCTCTGGAGGAGATGTCCTCCGGCTCCCCAAGCACGTCCACCGAACAGTCGATGTCAGCCAGTTCCTCCCGGCTCACCGGCGAGAAGCGCGGATCGCTCACCGCGGCGCTGACGGCGTTTGAGATGATCTCATCCGCCAGGCAGGCCTGAACGGGCGAGATCGTACCGATACAGCCGCGCAGTCTGCCGTGTTTGTGCAGGCTCACAAAGCACCCCGCGCGTGAACGGACCAGTTCGTCCGGAAGATCT
>CAUJDI010000065.1 GCA_963169565.1 Bacillota bacterium
CTCCGGGTATGAACCGAATGCTCTAGCCAGCTGAGCTACGCCGCCAAAATGGTTGCGGGGGAGGGATTTGAACCCTCGACCTCCGGGTTATGAGCCCGACGAGCTACCGAACTGCTCTACCCCGCGATACGCGTCCTGCGACGCAAGAAATAATATAACCGCTTATAAGGACTTTGTCAATCCCGATAGTAAGATTTCTGTTCAAATACGAGACATCCTGTCTGCAACTGCTTTATCCGGATAGTTTGACAAACAGCCCTCTTTGTCTTAGAATACGACATAATATCGCTTAACCGTCATCCGATTGGAAAATGACCTTTAAGCGACAATCGCGGATCAGCTGATAAAATGAGGACGTTATGAAGGGATCAGAACAGACCAGGGAAAACAGAAGGGTCCGCTATACTCGGATGGCATTGCGGGAGAGCCTGCTCGCGCTTCTTCAGCAATACCCCATCAATAAAATCACCGTCTCCCGCATCTGTGAGCAGGCGGATGTTAACCGGAGCACGTTTTACCTGTATTACAAGGACTCCTACGATCTGCTGGAAAAAATCGAAAGCGAATTGCATGACGAGCTGTCCCGCGCGATCGAGAGATCCGGCAGCACGCTGCCCAACAGCGATATCTTAAAGCACGTCTATGAAATCATCTACAAAAACCGCGACCTGTGCCGGGTGCTGTTCGGTGAATACGGGGACAAGGAGTTCCTGAAGAAAATAGGCAGCATGAACCGTGAACAGATCCTGCAGGACTGGCGCAGGCAGTTTGGCAGCATCGACGATACCCTGCTGGAATATCTGCATGCCTTTTCCGCCTATACGAACATCGGCGTCATGGAGCGCTGGATATCCAGGGATTTCCAGGAAACCCCCGAGCAGCTGGCTCAGTTGGTCAGCCGCTTGCTGATGAACGGTGTTTCCACCTATCTCAGCCAGAGGAAATAGCCTTAAAACGTTTCTCCAATAAAAGACGACATCATATCAGCGCGGGCCGCCCCGCGCTTTTTCTCTGATTATCCATTAATGATCTTTGGCTCTGCGGACAGGCGAGTATTCAGATCCGCGCCTGCCAGCAGGTCAGTTCATCGCCTTGTCTTTTTGAAAAGGAGGTGCTATACTTGATTTGCGAACATCTGTTCTTATTTTGTGGAGGGACGGCGAATGCGGATCATCCTGCACAGCGACTGCAACAGCTTTTACGCCTCCGTGGAGGCCGCGGAGGATCCCCGCCTGGCCGATAAGCCCGTCGCGGTCTGCGGGGATCCCAGCCTTCGCCATGGCATCATCCTGGCCAAATCCACTCAGGCCAAGAAATGCGGGGTCCGGACCGGCGAGGCGATCTGGCAGGCGAGGCAGAAATGCCCCGGTCTGCTGCTGATTTCCGCCGATCAGCGCAAATACCTGCTGTATTCCCGCAAGATGCGCGAGATCTACCGGCGCTACACCCGGCTGGTGGAGCCCTTCGGGCTGGATGAAAGCTGGCTGGATGTCAGCGGGCACGCCCTGAGCGGAGAGGAGATCGCCGCGCGGATCCGAAGCAGCGCCAGGGAGGAACTGGGCATCACGGTGTCCATCGGCATCAGTTACAACAAGGTGTTCGCCAAACTGGGCTCCGACCTGCGAAAGCCCGACGCCACCACCGTCATCACACGGGAGAACTACCGGGAGAAGATCTGGCCGCTGCCGGCCGACGAACTGCTCTTCATCGGCAGCGCGACGAAGAACCGCCTGGCGGCCCTCGGACTGTACACCATCGGCGACGTGGCCAGGGCCTCTGCCGACCTGCTGCAGGAAACGCTGGGCAAAAACGGCCTGATGCTTCGGCGCTTCGCCCGCGGGGAGGACGACGCACCGGTATTGTGCGCGGAGGAAGCGGATGAAATCAAATCCATCGGCAATTCCACCACCACGCCGCATGACCTGAAGAATGAGGAGGCTGCCAAGGCCGTGCTCTACCTCTTGAGCGACAGCGTTGCCGCCCGCCTGCGCGCACACCATTTCGCCTGCGGCACGGTGTCCGTCTGGATGCGCGACAGCGAACTGAACACCCTGAACCGCCAATGCCGCCTGAGTGACGCCAGCGATTCGGGCACGGACATCGCAAAGGCCGCCCTGCGCCTGCTGCGGGAAAACTACCCCTGGGACCTGCCGCTGCGCTCCCTGGGCGTATGCGGCTGCGATTTGCGCAGCACGCAGGAGGATGTCCAGCTTCCGCTGTGGATCGCCCCCCGGAAGCGAAAGGAACGCGCGCTGGACGAGGCCCTTGACGCGATCCGCGCGCGCTGGGGGCATAACGCCATCCGCCGCGGCCTGATGCTGTGCGACCGGGCGACCTCGGAACTGAACCCTGTTGACGATCACGCCCTGCAGCCACTGGGTGCGATGAGAGGAAGGGGATAGAATGGCGCAGAAAATCTATGTCAAAGTGGCGCTGGAGGCGGATGAGACCGGGCTGATCACGCCCCTCTCCCTGGTTTTCCGCGGGATAAGGATCCCCATCGACAGGGTGCTGGAGAGAAGGCAGGCCCACGCTGTCAAGACAGGCGGGCAGGGAATGCGGTATACTGTGCGCATCGGCTCCCGTCAGGCCTACCTGTTTCAGGATGACGCGCAGCGCTGGTTTGTGGAGGAACTTGACCATGTGCGGTAAATACCATATCACGACCGAGGACGAGAACATCAGTTTTCGGGAAGCGCTCCGGAAGCTGATGCTGGAGCATCCGGAAATACAGCTGAAGAACGGAGACGTCCTGCCCAGCCAGATCGCGCCGGTCATCACCGCGCAGGGCTTGTCCCCCATGCGTTTCGGGCACCGCCTCGGCACAGCCAAGCGCCTGTTCATCAACGCGCGAAGCGAGACCGCCGCAGGCAGCCCGCTGTTCGCGCCGAGGCTGAAGACCTCGCGATGCCTGGTGCCGGCGAGCGCATTCTATGAATGGTCCCCTGAGAAAAAGCCCTTCCTCTTTGGAAGGGAGCAGGGCGGACTTCTCCATATGGCCGCACTTTATTTTACTGGGGCTGACACTCCTGATTTTGTGATCATCACAAGGGACGCAGCCGGCCCGCCTTCAGCTGTGCATCCCCGCATGCCGCTGATCTTCGGCAGCCCTGAACTGCAGGAAGCCTGGCTGCGTCAGGACAGCCTTGCTGAAGAGATGTTGCACATGGATGACGGGACGGCATTGGTGGAATATGCTCTCGCCGTATAGCAAGCCGGGGCTTTTTAGCCCCGGCTTGCCACAGCCCCGCATGCGCGGGGTAAAAAACTGATTTACAGCAGATGAATGTTCTCCCGGTCCGTAAAACGTTTCATGGCATTCTTTGTGTCAAAAATCGCTTTTGCGTGATGCTGCACCAGCTCATAATCAACGTTGGTGTGCGCGGTCGTGATGATGACCAGATCGGCATCCGCAACCGTTTCCTTCGTAAGTTCCGTCAGGCCGGCCATCTCCAGTTCCTCTTCCCTGAAGGAGCGGACCCAGGGATCATAGAAGCTAACGCAAGCGCCCGCATGGATCAGGTGCTCGATCAGGCGGATCGCCGGGCTCTCCCGGTAATCATCAATGTCATGCTTGTAGGCGACACCGAGCACGAGCACCTTCGAGCCGTTGATCGCCTTACTGTCCTTATTGAGGATGCGCATCGCCCGCTGCAGGCAGTATTCCGGCATCCGATCATTGACGCTCATGGAAGTTTCGATCATTGTCGTATGAAAGTCATACTCGCGCGCCTTCCAGGATAAATAGGCAGGGTCGAGGGGGATACAGTGTCCGCCAAGGCCCGGGCCTGGATAGAACGCCTGAAAACCATAAGGCTTTGTCCTCGCCGCATCGATGACCTCCCAGATGCTGATGCCCATCCTGTCGCACAGCATGGCCAGCTCGTTGACCAGGCCGATGTTGACATTGCGGTACGTATTTTCAAGGATCTTCTCCATCTCCGCCACCGCGGGGCTGGAGACAGGGTAGACAGCCGCCTTGAGGACCTTTTCATACATCAGCGTGGCCAGCTCCGTGCAGGCCTTTGTAACACCGCCCACCACCTTGGGTGTGTTCCGCATCTTGTAGACAGGATTGCCCGGGTCCACCCGTTCCGGGGAGAAGGCGAGGAAGAAATCCTTCCCGCAGACAAGGCCGCTCTTTTCAAGGATCGGTTTGAGCAGTTCTTCCGTGGTACCCGGGTAGGTCGTCGACTCCAGCACGACCAGCATCCCCTCGTGCAGGTAAGGCACGATGCTCTCGGTGGCAGACCTGACATACTTCAGTTCCGGCTGCTGGTACTTGTCCAAAGGTGTCGGCACGGCGATGCATACGCAGTCGCAGGAAGCAAGCTCCGCAAAATCCCCCGTCGCCCTGAATTTTCCCGAGGCGACAACAGCCCTGAGGCCTTCATTCTCCACGTCGCCGATATAGTTTTCCCCTCTGTTCACCCTGGCGACTTTGTCAGTTTGCATGTCAAATCCGATCACGTGATAATCTTCAAGCGCCATTTCGACAGCCAGGGGGAGGCCGACATAGCCAAGGCCGATGATACCCAAGCAAGCCTGTCTGGACAGGAGTTTTTGCCTCAGTTTGTTTTCCACGCTATCCTCCCCGCTTTCTGCTGCGTTTCACAGCAGCATGAGTTTTCATTTCTACATATCAGCATGCCGTTTCAAGCCCACGCATCCATTTCCGCCCGCAGAGTTCATGCTGAAGGCATCCGTGCCCGGCAAAATATACGCAATTGCTAATATATACCAACAGTATCGGTTTTGCAATGAGCAACGCTCATAATCATTGACCTGCACCCCCGAAAAATTTATAGTCTTCCGGTCACGAGAGATTTTTGATCACTTTCGTTTTTTTATTTCAATGCATCCTGTCGTCTTTCGTCTCCCCAGATAAATTGTCTGACACTCAGCTTAGGGCATTTTACCGCGTCGTAGCAGACTGCGCCCTTCTCATTATCGAAACCTTGTGTGGTCTTCAGTATTGTGGTTAATGGCAACTAAAAAAGCGGCCCTGTGACCGCTTTGAGGCTGGCTGCATCTGCCCTTTACAGCATGGCCAGGATATTCGCCTTGGGCACGGCGCCGACTGTCTTGTTGGCGACCTCGCCGTTCTTGAACAGGTACAGCGACGGGATGCTCATGATGCGGTATTTACGCGCCAGTTCCTGCTGTTCGTCCACGTTGACCTTGCCGACCTTGATCTCCGGATGTTCTTTCGCGATCTCTTCCACCACCGGGCTCACCATCCGGCAGGGGCCGCACCAGGAAGCCCAGAAATCGATCAGCACCGGTTTATCAGACTTCAGGACTTCGCTCTCAAAGTTCTCGTTCGTAATCGTAATCACTGACATGCTCACATCCACCTTTCATGCTTGCGGCCTCTTGGCACACTATTTATATACCCCAGTGCTGCAGAAAATAAACGCGGCGCTCCGGTTTTTCGGCTAGATCCCCTGCGCCAGGCGCTTCCTCATCCGGGTGGAGAAATACTCGATGACCAGCATCAGCAGGATCATCCCGGTCAGGAAAGCGCCGGCCATACCCCAGCGGCGGGTGGAGATCGTCTGGATGAGCACGGCGCCGATGCCGCCCGCACCCACGATGCCAAGGGTCGATGCGTCCTTGATGTTGATGTCGAAGCGGTAAATGATGGTGGAAAGCATGTTGGCGGTCAGCTGGGGCAGGATGCCGTAGCGGATCTTCTGGAAAGGGGTGCATCCCATCGCGTTGAGGGACTCCAGGATGCGGGTGTCCACGTCCTCAATCGCGGTGACGTACATCTTGGAGATCATCCCGATGGACACGATGCTCTGCGTGACCACGCCGCACAGCGGCCCGGGTCCGGTGACACGGATCCAGATGAGCGCCCATACGAGGCTCGGGATGGTCCGCACCATCATGACAAAGGAACGCACCAGGAAGGCCACGGGTCTGGGCACGATCTTGGTCGAGGACAGGAAGGCGAAAGGTACCGCCAGCAGGCCTCCGAACAGGGTGCCCAGCAAGGCGATGGCGACCGTCTCAAACAGGAGGTAGGTTACGCCGAAAGGGCCAAAGTCAAACAGCAATGCGGTGTCCGGGTTGAAGATCCCGTAGAGCACGCCGTAGGCCACGTCGCTGCCCCTGCTGGTGACGCCCTTATATTCAATGCCAAGCCCTGACCAGACCAGAGCGGCTGCCACGACGGCAAAGGAGAGCGCTGATTTCCACCAGCGGCGCGGGCGGCCTTCGTAACTTTTCAGTACGTTCACGGAGGGTGTGATGGCGCTCATGTGCCTCTCCTTAACTCAGTCTGTTGCGCAGGTAGCCTGACAGGTTGTCAATCAGCAGGACTGTGACAAACAGGGCCAGCAGGACCGCGCCCAAACCCTGGTAGTCCCGCCAGCCAACCCGTTCGGCGATCAGGATGCCCAGGCCGCCCGCCCCGACGTAGCCCAGGATGGAGGCAGCGCGGATGTTCATCTCAAAGCTGTAGAGGCTGTGGGACAGATACGTGGGCAGGATCTGGGGCATGCAGGCGGTCCAGAACGCCTGGAAGCGAGTGGCGCCGAGGGACTCCATCGCCTGGAAGGGGCCCATGTCAATTGTCTCGATGCTTTCATACAGCATCTTGGCGACCACGCCGAAGGTGAAAAAGGCGATGGCCACGGTGCCGGCGAAAGTGCCCAGACCAAATATCAGCGCGCATACCGACGCGATGATGAGCGTCGGCAGGGTGCGGATGATGTTGATGATGACCCGCAGGACGGATAGGGTGAAGGCGTTGTTGTTGATGTTCGCGCTGGCAAGCACAGCGAAGGGCAGGGAAAGGAAAGACCCGGCCGCGCTGCCGACCAGCGACATCTTGATGGTATCCACCAGGGGCTGCCAAACGCTGTTGAAGTATTCGAAATCAGGCTGGAAAATCTTCTCCAGGATCCCGGTCATGTAGTGCCCTCGGCGGAAGATGATGTCCAGGTCAAACCGGGTGACCGACAAGGCCAGGACGATGGTCGGCGTCAGGAAAACCAGGCTGAGCAGCACGCGGGAACGCGGCCGCAGGACCCGGCTGCCGCTGGGCAGGGTGACGGGTACAGGCGCTAGGTAGAGGACCACCAGCCAGAGAACGACGGCAGCAATGGAGAGGACTGCCCCCGCCAGGTTTGCCACACGGCCATACAGCCCGCCGAATACGAGAGAGGACAGATACAGCGCAGCCCCCAGGGCAGCCAAGAGGACGACCCGCACCTTGACCGACACCCTGCGCGCTTTGACCCTACGTTCCGGCGCGGCGTCAGCCAGTTTCGCGCCGGCCTGCACGTTGGGCCGGTACTGCCGGCGGGGCTGGGTCATAGCGCCGCCTCCGCGTCAGCCGCCTTGGGAACCGGCGCGCCGCCGTAGATCTCATCCAGGATCTCCTGGGTGACCGCGCTGGAAGGCCCGTCAAACACGATTTCACCAGCACGGATGCCGATGACCCGGTCGGCGTAGTCCAGCGCCAGGTCCACATGGTGGATGTTCAGCAGGATGGCGATGTCCAGGTCGCGGTTGATCTGCTTGAAATCGCTCATCACCTGGCGGGCGGTCACCGGATCCAGTGCGGCGACCGGCTCATCCGCGAGGATGATGCCGGGGTGCTGATTGAGCGTCCTCGCCAGCGCCACGCGCTGCTGCTGGCCGCCGGAGAGCTGGTCGCAGCGGGTATAGGCCTTGTCCAGGATGCCTACCTTGTCCAGCGCCATCAGCGCATCCATTTCCTGCTTCTTTGAGTACAGGCCAAGGAGCACCGAAAAAAAGTTCATATCCGGCACCTTGCTGGCCAGCACGTTCTTGACGACCGTCGTGCGGGTCACAAGGTTGAATGACTGGAAGATCATGCCGATCTTCCGGCGGAAACGACGCAGTTCCCTGCCTTTCAGGGTCATCACGTCAACGCCGTCGACCAGCACTTGTCCGCTGGTCACGTCGATCATGCGATTGATGGTGCGGATCAGCGTGCTCTTGCCCGCGCCTGACAGGCCGATGATCGCGACAAACTCGCCTTGATCAATCCTCAGGCTGACGTTTTTCAACCCCACCACGCCGCCGGGGTAGACCTTGCCGGTATTGATGAACTGTATCATGCTGCCGCCTTTGCCAAAAAATCGATGCAAAGGGAGGCCGGCCGTTCAGGCCGGCCTCCTTGATCAGGGCCGGAGATGGTTACTTGGCAACTTCCAGGGCCGCGCGGGCACCGTCGTAATCGGCGTCGGTGGCATAGGCGTAGCCGGTGTGGCTGTACACATCGAAGATGGCCTTGCCTTCCGGTGTGCCAATGATGGCGATCAGGGTGTCCTGAAGCGCCTTGATGAACTCGGGGTTGTGGATCTCAGGTTTCTCACGGGTCACGGACACTGTGTCATTGTAGATGCCGTCGGTAACGCCGATGACGTTGATCTCTTCCCAGATGGATGCGGTGCGGCCCATGCCGCCCTTGCCGGTGGCGTCCTTCTCCGTGGTCGGGATGGTCCAGGCCAGTTCGTAGTCGTTGCGGCCGTCGGCATAACAGACGATGATGTCAATGGTTTCGGCTGCCGCCAGCGCGAAGCCTTCCGGATAGCCAGCCAGGGTGGCGACGTTGGACAGGTCGGACAGTTTCTTGCCGTAGTTGTTCATCAGCCACAGCGTCGGATAGATATATCCCGCGGAGGAGGAGGTCCGCATCACGCCCCAGGAAGCCTTGTCCAGGTCTTCCCAGGTCAGTTTTTCCCCGGCGTTGACCTTGGCGGCCAGCTCCTTGCCGTAGGCGGAGGGGGTCGCGTAGATCAGGGAGCGGTAGAAAGTCACCTGCGGGCCGTTCTTCAGGGTCTTGTTCGCTTCGCCGTTCCAGTCGCGGGGATCGGTGGAGTCGTTGGACAGGCCATTGCGCGTAGCGGTCAGGATGACGTCCACCTCATCGGAGTACAGCGCGTAGGTACCGCCGGGCAGCCAGCCCACGTCGATCGCCCCGGT
Source organism: Bacillota bacterium (assembly GCA_963169565.1). GTDB lineage: Bacteria > Bacillota > Clostridia > Christensenellales > Aristaeellaceae > UBA6115. The sequence goes on from CAUJDI010000065.1 coordinate 8,965, forward strand.
CGCCATCGCCTCGCCGGTGGCATTGTAGTCGGTGCCCACGGAGATGACCACCTCGCCGATGTCATAGCCGCGCTTGAGCATCTCGGCTTTGACCAGTTCGGGCAGGTTCTTCGTGCCCTGGATGATCACGTCCGCTTCCTTGGAAGGAACGAACTCAAAGGTCAGTTTGTCCATCTTGACAGCAGCAGCGGCCAGGGCAGAGAAAGCGGATAGGCAGAACAGGGCAGCCAGCAGCAACGCAAGGATTCTCTTCATGCTGAATTCTCCTCCGGTTTTTTCTTGTGCTCACGCACACCAGTTTCATTATACCATGACAAACTTTCCCGGAAAAGCGTCTGACAAAATTCTTCCCGTTCAGCGCAGCACCAGGTTGAGCAGACGGTCCGGCACGTAGATGCACTTGAGAATCTCCCGTCCGGCAATCAGTTCAACCACCTCCGGCCGCCGGGTCAGCTCCGCCCGGCCAGTCTCCTGGTCCAGCCCGGAGGGGACCATCAGTTTCATACGTACCTTGCCGTTGACCTGGACCGCGATCTCCGCCTCATCAGCCGTCAGGAACGCGGCGTCATATTCGGGCCAGGGCATCTGATGGATGAAGCCGCCATACCGCTGGATCTGCCAGATCTCCTCGCAGATGTGCGGGGCGACCGGGGACAGCAGCAGCAGCAGCGCCTTGAAGTCCCCCGCGGTGATCCGGGGCTGATCGTAGTACACGTTGACCAGGGTCATCATCTGGGCGACGGCGGTATTGTACTTCATCCGCTCGTAGTCATCCCCCACCTTCCTGATGCTCTGGTTCACCAGCACCTTCAGCGCGGGGCTGATGTCCCCGGCACCGTTGTCCACCTTCTCCTGCAGGCGCCAAACGCGGTCCAGGAAGCGCCTGCACCCGCGCGCGCCGGCCATGCTCCAGGGGATCTCCTGGTCAAAGGCGCCCAGGAACATCTCATACAGCCGGAAGGCGTCCGCGCCGATCTCATCCACCAGGTCGTCCGGGTTGATGACGTTGCCGCGGGATTTGGACATCCGCTCCCCGTTCTCCCCCAGGATGTTGCCATGGCTGGTGCGCTTGCGGTAGGGTTCCGGCGCGCCCACCAGGCCGATGTCATGCAGGAAGAGGTGCCAGAAGCGGCTGTAGAGCAGGTGCAGCGTGGTGTGCTCCATCCCGCCGTTGTACCAGTCCACCGGCATCCAGTAGTCCAGCGACGCCTTGGAAGCGAAGGCTTCCCCGTTGTGCGGGTCGCAGTACCTGAGGAAGTACCAGCTGGAACCAGCCCAGTTGGGCATGGTGTCCGTCTCCCTTTTGGCAGGCCCCCCGCAGTGGGGGCAGGCCGTGTTCACCCAGTCGGTAATGGCGGCCAGCGGGCTCTCGCCCGAGTCGGTCGGCTCATAATGCTCCACCGCCGGCAGCAGCAGGGGCAGTTCGCTTTCCGGCAGCGGGACGGCGCCGCAGGAAAGGCAGTGGACGATGGGGATGGGTTCCCCCCAATAACGCTGGCGGCTGAACACCCAGTCCCGCAGCTTGAAATTGACCTTGCGCTCGGCGATGCCCCGGAAAACCAACCAGTCCGTCATCGCCTGCTGGGCCTCATTGACCTTCATGCCGTTGAAGCGGCCTGAGTTGACCAGCACACCATCCGCCGTGTCCGACCAGGCGCCCTGGCTGACGTCGCCTCCGGAGATGACCTCGACGATGGGCAGGCCAAAGGCCTTGGCGAAGGCCCAGTCCCGCTCGTCATGCGCGGGGACCGCCATGATGGCGCCGGTGCCGTAGCCCGTCAATACATAGTCAGAGATCCAGACCGGGATCTCCTTCCCGGTCGCGGGGTTCACGGCAGACAGGCCCCCGATCTGAACGCCGGTCTTCTCCTTCTGCATCTCCGTCCGCTCAAAATCGCTCTTCTTCGCCGCCTGCTCCCTGTAGGCGCGCAGTTCATCCAGGTTTTCGATTCTATCCGTCAGGCGGTCGATCAGCGGATGCTCCGGGGAGAGCACCATGTAGGTCGCGCCGAAGAGCGTGTCCGGCCGGGTCGTGAACACCCGAAGGGTCTCCCCCGTTCCTGAAACGGCAAAATCCAGCTCGCACCCCTCGCTGCGGCCGATCCAGTTGCGCTGTTGTGCCTTGGCGCGGTCAATGAAGTCCACGTCGTCCAGGCCGTCCAGCAGCTTTTGGGCATAGGCAGTAATACGGAGCATCCACTGTTTCTTGACCCGGCGGGTCACCTCATGCCCGCACCGCTCGCACATGCCGCCGACCACTTCCTCGTTGGCCAGGCCGATCTTGCACCGGGGGCACCAGTTGATGGGCATCTCAGCCTTGTAAGCCAGGCCGTGCTCATACAGCTTCAGGAAGATCCACTGCGTCCATTTGTAGTACTGCGGATCGGTGGTGTTCACCTCTCGGGAATAATCAAAGGAAAAGCCCAGACGCTTCAACTGTTCCCTGAAACGGCCGATGTTCTGCGAGGTGACCTTCGCAGGGGGCACGTGGTTGGCGATCGCATAGTTTTCCGTCGGCAGGCCGAAGGCGTCCCAGCCGATGGGATAAAGCACGCTGTACCCTTCCATCCTGCGCTTGCGCGCGATGATGTCCATCGCCGTATTACTGCGCGGATGCCCCACGTGCAGCCCGGAGCCGGAGGGATAGGGAAACTCGATCAGGCAGTAGTACTTCGGCCTGGAATGATCCTCAGATGCCCTGAAGATACCTTTCTCTTCCCAGTACTGCTGCCACCTGGGCTCAATCACCTTGGGATCGTACATCTCCGGCTGCATGGCTCGCCCTCCTCTTCAAACATAAGGAAGTATAGGCATGACGGCTCTTTTTGTAAAGCCATACAAGGGATATGCGCCCTTGACAGCACGGGCGGGGCGGGATAACATAACGGGGCGGCGCATTGCCCGCATGTGCAGAGGTATCGAAGCGGTCATAACGGGGCTGACTCGAAATCAGTTTGGCTGAAAGGCCACGTGGGTTCGAATCCCACCCTCTGCGCCACCATCACTACCACCTATTGATAGAAGGCATTCTGTCGGCAGGTGGTTTTCTTTATTGCAGGGATATCGTAAAATCGTTGATTTATCAAGGGATTCCGCACTCTTATGCTTCCAAAGCGCACTTCGTTTTCCACTTAAAAACTGCCGATTCTGGCTCTGAAAAGCAGTCTGCCTGTCTCGGACCAAAAACCTCATTTCAAATAGTTTGACATGACCCCAGGGGGGTGCATTTCCGTTGAAATATTTTGACATTAGGGATATGAATGGTAAGTGTTCCGTTTACTTATTTTTTTCTTTTAGCCCACTCATCATTATATTGAAATGATGAGTGGGCTAAATATCATTTGATACACGATTTCAGTTCACTCTGAATCACTTTCCTGCGGAATACCGCACGTTCTTCCTTTATCAAGGGAATTTAGCTGTACCCCTAAATGATGAAACGAACCTGAAGAAGCGGAAAAGAAAATTTCACAGGGCTATTGCATTCAAAAAAACTGTGATATTATTATAACGTACGTTAGGTATAGGATGTGGCAATGATGAAGGAAGAGAACTTGAGGATGCGGATCAAAGAGGCGGCGGTCGAGCATTTCAACCGGAACGGGTATCACGGAACCACGATCCGCAGCATCGCCGGCGATGTCGGTTGCTCCCTGCCGATGATCTACTACTACTATAAGAACAAGAAAGAGCTGTTTGATGAGATCGTAAAGAGGGATTACTTTCAGTTTCTGAGCAAACAGGAATTGAATCTGGAGTCCGGTGACGTCATCGGAGGCTACACAAAGCTGATCCATAGCCTGAACAGCCTGAGCAGTTATGACAAGCACCTCTACCGGCTGGGCGTCAAGGTGTATCTTTCTTTTGACGGCGATGCGGAGCATATCCAAGACATGGATACGTATGAGGAGACCGTGTATGTCAGCCATGCCGCGCGCATAAAGCCTCATCTTGTGGGATCCGCCGACTGCAATCTGATTGCTCATACGCTCATGCACCTCCTGGACACGCTAATCATGGAAATTGTCGTGAAAGGAAAGACATTGCCGGAAGAGCAGATCCGCGGAGAGATTTCACTCATCCTTGAAAGATATCAAAAACGGTCATCCATGACTGAACAGGCTTCTATGGCGACGTAAAGACAGTCGGCCGAAAGGACCCTACAATTTTCTATCCCAACATTAACGAACGTTTTAATAAAGTTAACGGAAAGGGAGACAGACATGAATTAAATGCGTTAGGAACCTGGATAAACCACAGCTGCTTTGACATGCTTTGAAACCCTTTGGGTATGGAGGAAATAATGGACACGAATGGATACCCGGGCATCTTCGATAGGAAGATTCATGACAGGGCGAGGACTTTCTGCTCAAATGAGAGAATAGACGAGGATCATTTCAGGTACTGCATCAGCCAGCGTATCAGGGAAGCGAACCGGATGACCGGAAAGCTGCCTTGGATCATCGCGCTGTTCAGCAGAATCGGAAAGAGCAGCTGCAGCGGCTTTATCAGCTTCAGCAGGGCTTTGTCGGGGCCTCTGTTCATGCATGGGCGGAACCGTCGTTCCGGAAGAAAGGAAGCGAAGATCCCGGCTGCATGAAACTTTGAAGCAGTCTTCGAGGTGTCTTTACACAGAACAACTGTGTGAAATACTGGAGCTTGGCGGCCTTACCTTTTGACCGCCGAACGCAGTAATGCCGACCAGGTGATCGACAAAGAAACCGGCAGCCCCTTAACCGTCCTTACGACCAGTCCTGTGTTTTTATCGCCTGCGGAAATTAGCTCATCGGAATGACTCTCCGCACCGGCGAACGGCCGGCGAACATCGCGCAAACCATGTTCAAGGCAATGGTCATTCCTATACCGCAGGAAATGACCGAGAAACGCTTACTTGGTATGCAGTCATAAACCTCCGACAGAGGTACGCGTCCCGGACGGTTTCGTTGGTGCCTTGCGCCTGCAATGCCGGCAGCGTAAAATGTACTCAACCTGCAGGAACGATTCCCCTATGCAGGCCAACAGGAAGGAAACCACAGATGCGGTCGAGATTGATCCGGTTTTTTTCTTTGTCATTGATGTTTTGTCTCCTCATCCTGCCGGTTCTGGCGGAAGAAGCACAGGCCCCCATGCTTCTTCTAGCAGACCTGCGGGAGAATGCGCCCGAGGGCACATTCCTTGCCCCCGGAGAGACCCCGGTCATCACGCAGGACAGTTATAAAGACGAACATATCGCCATTCAGATCATAAAAGTTCGTGATGGGGAATCCAAGTCAGACGTCACTGTCGCGGACATTTTCATATCCTCCGTAGCTTATCTCAGGCGTGGTTTTCCGCTTGGCAAATGGAATGGCGAGAAACGCTCAATCAAGGTCATAGCAAGTGAATCAAACGCTATCCTGGCAATGTCCGGGGATTACTCCAACCTGTTTACCGCCGGCATGGTTGTAGCCAATGGTGAAGTCCTCAGAAAAACAGATAACAGTGTGCGTGACAACTGCCTGATCCTGGCGGACGGACAGATGGTGACCTATCAGCGAAAGGAAATGAATATCTCTGAAGTTCTGGATAACGGCGTCTGGCATTCCTTCCTCTTCGGCCCGGCTCTTCTGTACAAAGGTCAATCGATTGAAAAGTTCACTTCTGAAGTTCGAGGAGTCAACCCCCGCAGTGTGCTTGGATATTATCAGCCTGGACATTACTGTTTTGTTTTGGTGGACGGCAGGAGCAAGGCCAGCCGAGGGATGACGCTGATCCAGTTAAGCCGTTTCATGCAGGAACTGGGGTGTCAGACCGCCTACAACCTGGACGGCGGCCAGTCTGCCGTGCTTTGGTTTAACGGCAATATTATCAATAAGCCTTATAAAGGTGGAAGGAATCTGATGGACATCGTCTATATAGGAATGGAATAAATAATAGGGTGTATTTTGAATAGAATTGTTGACTTTAGCAATTTTACTAGTGCCTGCTTAGCATATAAACTGGCCCCTAATGGAGTCCTTTGAGGACTGGTCGGCAACCAGGTCTTGACAAAAAGGAATCGCTCAAATCACTCAACAGCCAAGCAGGCTTATATCAGCAAGAATACAAGCGGATGATAAGCACTACTCAATTTCGTGATCCTATTGATTGGCATTTAGGAATGCGCCAAAATAAGTTTCTACCTGTTCATCTGTCAGGCTAAAGGCATCAGATATTTGTTCCACCATCCGATTGGGCCGCTCCCTAATGTTTAGCCGGAGCAGATTCACATACTTATTCCATCTTGCAATGCTGGTATCCGGCCAGCGCTTTACATGATCCTCCATCAGCGGCCCGATAATGCCTGCCCATTCATCCACCTTCGCTTCCAGGTCTTTGGCAAGAAACTTTTTTAATAGTATCTCTCCAAAGCGTTTCAAGAACAAATCGCGCATCTCGGGTACCTTCATTAACGCTGCGAAGGGCTCGTGATAAAACCTTTCCATTTTTTCATTGACATTGGTCAGATATAGGTTTAAAGGAGATCTCCGCAGGTTGTCCATGCAGCCATCCATATCAAACAGCGCTAGTTTCCACTTACCACCGGGCACTTTGTAGTAGCGCACATTATGCATATCGGAATTGCCACAGATTATTTCAATAATGGCATGGTCGAAATAACTCATCACATCCAATCTGTCCTGTACGTATCTCAAGTTCTCTGGATTGTTCAGGTCTCTGCTTTTGCAAAACTGGATCAATGCTTCCATCTCGTCCCGCCTGCCATGAACGACGGATCCCCTGCTTCGAAGAATAGTGATCCCGTCGATCGTCTTTTCATCTGTGATTCCCTCCCATTGAGCAATCGAATCCTGATTGATCTTCTCGCGCAAGTTGTAGTGGCCCCAGTATTGCCCGTTGATATAGACCACCACAGGAACTGCGTCCTGGTAAAGGACATTCAGGCCTTCCGCCAGAGAGGTCAAAAGTTCATCCTTGAAACGGGTACCCCTTGATTCTGTGCCCCCGGAGCGTAGCGTCAGGGCATTATAGGAGTTATACGCCCTGTTGGGGAATGGGTTGAATGAAAACAATTCTTCTCCCAGCGCGCCCCTGGCAAAGAGTGAAATCGTCTTTTGCGGGCGGGTAAGCCCAAGCGCACCGCTGGTCCGAAAGGATGCGAGTTGGTTAATCAGGAGCTCGCCGCCATCATAATACTGCACATGCATGGGATATTCCCAATCCTGATAATAGTTGGGTGTGCTGCCAAAGCCCTTGACAAAAAGGCCCATACCAGGGTCGGTCAGATACTTTTGGTCGGTCATAAGAGATACGACCGGTACATTGACGTCAACACCGAACAGATAACTGGCTGACGTCACGACCGAAGAGAGACATCCATCCGAATACGCCCGCGCCCTCAGTACCGTATTTGCAGAAATCTCGAGCGGTCTGGAATATATTGCAGATTGTTCTGTAGGGGTCATACCATCCAGGGTATAGTGGATCACCGCACCTTCTTCAGTATCAAGGATTATCGAAATTGCCTCCTCAAACAGACCACCGGCAGGCGAGATTGTCACCTCTCCAGTCCGCGTGTGGAATCCGGATTCGGGATTCTTCTTTCCTGGTGTCTGCAGCTCAAAAAAAACATACTCCGCGGATCTGGGGATGCGGCCGTACGCAATGTTGCCGTACTGTCGCCCCAGGGATACTTTATCCACGATACCAGCAGTGCTGGAAAGGATAATCACACTGTTGGTCTTTCCGATTTTAAAAGGTGCATAGTACGTATTTGGCACTCTGCTCAACAGGTCTTTGCCAGTCATGTACACAATTGCATATCCGCCTGGTGATAACTTCGAATTTTTTGGGAAAGACCATTTGTCCAGGTTTAGAACATCGTCGGAAAGGGAGAAATCGGACAGGCTTATGCTTTTATTCTTGCTGTTGAATAATTCAACATAATCATAGGCGTTTCCATTGGCATCAAAGGTGCCGTTGGAAGAGACTACCTCGCTGATCAGCAGCCCAGCCGTGTTTTGTGTATATATTGATTGCTCATACGCTGCCTTATCCGTGAGGATATTGGCCTGATTGGGTGTGGGGGTCCAGGTCTCATACCATTTACCGTCCTGATAAATAAGTGCGACATCGTTTTGCTGGGGACCGAAAGTAACAGACGAAACAGGATTGCCCATCAAATCGGATAGAAGCGCACATTCACCATCGCCACTCAGGTTAAATCCTGTCTTCTCTGATGAAAGGAAAAGAGCGACATACCCGTCTGGAGGAATCATTGTGTCAGGGAAAATCCATTTGCCTGGTTTGTTCGGGTTATCTGAAAGACCATACCCTTTTAGGTTAAGCGATACATCACTTGGATTATACAGTTCAATGAAATCAGGTGTCTCCCCATCCACTGCATACAGTGTGTTGACAGCTAAAACTTCACTGATTTGCAAAGAAATTTCCGGCTGCCCTCCCCCTTGCGCGGTGTAATTGCCTGTATTTTGCTGACAATGTGTTATCTTTGATTTTGACAGCTGTTCAGCAGAATTGCCCTGCGGATCATTTTGATGTGGCGTTTCCCAGTCCGTTGGCATAAGTGAGGATTCGCCTTGCTGTGTTTCAGTGCTATATATAACTACAGCATCCTCAGATTCTTTGGAAATATTCTCCGTCGCAAGGGCTGAACCGATTTTTCCAAGCAGTGGACTCCCTATATTGTCAATGGTGTCATTGCCTGTTTGGGCTGGTATCCCGCCGCAGGTGGTTCTCCCTTTTTTAGAAAGCTGGGTCGTGGTGTTTTTTGTTGTCGCCCATGTTTCGGTTAACAGAGCGTATGCAGGAATAATCATGCAGAGCAATAAAGAGGTTAGCACGACAACGATATGCTTCTTCATGTGTTCTAGCAGCTATTCCTGCATAATGTAATGCCTATGAATAATACGGTATAGATGCTGTGCATCCTTTCTGGTCCACCCTAGTCTTTGTACAAATAATCATATAAGTTGAGACTATTCACAGGCAGATACATTTCTTCCATAGCTTTGCTTCATCATAACACAGACAGGCGAGATGCTCAATGGCGCACAAGGCACAGAAAGGGCATTAGCTAATCTGGCATGACAAGGTAAGCCGTCCTTTCGCCCTAACAGCCCTCCAACCTCCTGCCAAATCAGGTAGAAAATTAAGTCTCGTTCATCTGCTCTTCAACAGATCCGCTTAGCCGACCGGTATATAGAAAATGCAAAACGGAGCGAACCGGAAATCTTTTTTGGATTGCTGGATGGCAGAGATGCGTTGTTGACGGAGTATGATGAAAGTCTATGGCCGGGGATCGTTCATCAGGCAAAGGTACAACCGGAGAATGAATTCACCTTTGTCCTGAAATACGGGAAAGAAACGCAGTGTGGCAATGCCCGGTGACGGGTCTGCGGATTCAAAGATTGCAAGGATGCAGAGTGAAAGAATCCTTGCATGCAGGCGGCGTCTCACTGGAAATGCTGCCTGCCGATTGACAGAAAATTGAATATATCCTGATGATTTCGAGTTAAGGCGTTGGGCTCAGATCCGGACCAATCCTGGCCGCCCATGTCACTGCCCTGACCCAAGCCACCCCAGATCGCGTGACAGGAGAAGGTTGGTAAAGAAGCGAAAGGCCAATGGTGCATCACCGGCAGCCTTCGGAAATACAAACGGAAGAATGACAGCATTCGAACCGCCTTCAGGTTTCACGGTAAACGGTTCCCCAGCCCGTCCCCCCATGCCCGCCAGCCGCTCCCGGAGCAGTTCTCCAGACCGCATGATCCTGGCTTCGGCATAACGTTGGGAGACGATATTCACCGCTGCGTCAGCAGAATCCGGGTCACTATATGTCAGCCCGATCAGCACTAACTGGGCGTCCGCGGTAAATAAGTGGGACAATGAAAACAGCTGAAAGGCAGGCAGCGGTCCTTCCATCTGAGCATCCGGAGGCGAAACGTCTTTCAGCCCCGCGGCATCCGGTGTGAGCATGTACAGTTGGATAAGGGTTCCCGTTTCGTCAAAACTGACAAAACTTGCGGAACTGGCCGTGTCCCGCACAAGGCTTAGGCTGGCCAGGGAAGGCTCCGCTCCCTCAACCGCCGCGCGGATCAACGCTTCGTCTGGGCTTGAGAAGAGCAAGTTTCCTTCCAGGACCACAGGCCAGGATTGCCCCAGGTTTCCGCCAAAAGGAAAAGCGGGATCTCTCATTTTTAGGTTGAGGGTCATTCCGCCGTCGATTCTCCCTTCCAACCCCCAGACCTCAACGCCCGGGAACTCTTCAAGTGATGGCTGATACCCTTTGGCGGACAGCCGGCTCAGCACAGACTGCTGATCAAAGGATCCGCTGAGCCAAACCTGGCGGGAAGGCGGGGTGCCCAGTTCCATCACCTCTTGGATCGTGAAGAAGTCGATCCCGCTGGATTCGAGCATCTCCTGAGCCCTGAAGAGGTTTTGGAACAGGTCGGAAGGGCCGGCGGATAGCTCCATATAAGCCTGCAGTGTCGCAGATCCTTCGGGAGTGTCCGCATGGCGTTCAAAATCCTTGACATCCTGTGGAATCATGGCACCAGGAGCACCTTTGACGATCGCGGTTAGATTCGCGTAGCTAAGCCAGCCTGCCTGAAAGGCGGAGACCGGAACGCGTTCCAGCAAATCAAGGAGGTTTCTCTCCCCAGCCTGTGCAGGCGCGGGGGCTGCGATTTGGATGCAAACAAGGCTGATTGCGAGAGTTATTTCAACGATTCGAAGTCTTTTCACGGCCGGACCCCTTTCTTCCAATCAGAGATAGGAAAAGCTTTCATATCCAGAAATATACCCGTATCATTCTTTCATAAGGAGAAATCAAAACAATGTGGGGATCTGGACAGCAGAATGCCAATGACAATAAAGGCGTATGAAGCCAACTCTTAGTCAGCTGCGCACTTATTGCATACGATTTAGTTAGTGTTTACACGAGTTAAACAAGGATGTTTGCACAAATGGCAACATAACGAACTTGGGCTGCAGCAATGAATCCATCACTGGTTTTCGCGTACCGAGTACCAATACCGCGCCGACGTTTGAGAATAAGAAAAGCATCCCTGATATCGTGTCTGTGATAAGCTACTGTCATCGCTTGATACTCCTCGAATTGTTGACATCATTATTCAAAAGTCATGTGTAGACAATGTCTAGAATAAAAAAACCCCAGAAGCCTTGAAACTGCTGGGGTTTGGCGGAGAAGCCGGGATTTGAACCCGGGCTGCGCTTTCGCACACTACTCCCTTAGCAGGGGAGCCCCTTCGGCCACTTGGGTACTTCTCCAAGCCGGGGTGGGGTCGGGCTGGCGGAGAGAGAGGGATTCGAACCCCCGGTGCCTTTCAGCATCACCAGTTTTCAAGACTGGCGCCATCAACCGCTCGGCCATCTCTCCACGATTTCGCGCAAAGAAGCATCAAAACGCTCCCGCATTATAGCAAGCAACCCTTATCCTGTCAATCAGATCTGCTCACCGGGCCGTTACGGGTGAGATGTGTACACTCCTCGTCCTTGCAAATACAAGGAGGTTTTGTTATCATATATATCGCCGTATGCGATGTCGGGCCCCGTGCGATTCCATGGTGTGAACCCTGTCAGGTCCGGAAGGAAGCAGCAGTAAGCGCAAGTTGGGATGTGCTGCGGGTTCTCCTGATATCGCATGCGGCTTTCGCATGAATAGAATGAAGCAAGGCCCTTGATAGGGCTGAGGTTATCATGATGGAGGATGAACATATGTGGGGGATCCCGGCTGCGCTTGATTTTGACCCGGAAATCAGGCAGACCATCAGGGATGAGTGCCTGCGTCAGGAAACGCATCTTGAGCTGATCGCCAGCGAGAACTTCGTCAGCCCAGCGGTGCTGGCGGCCATGGGCAGCCCGCTGAACAATAAATACGCGGAGGGATATCCCGGCAAGCGCTATTACGGCGGCTGCGAATTTGTCGACGTGACGGAAAACCTGGCGCGCGAGAGGGCAAAGGAGCTGTTCGGGGCGGAGCACGCCAACGTCCAGCCGCACAGCGGCTCCCAGGCCAACGGCGGGGTCTATTTCGCGCTGCTCAAGCCGGGGGACACAGTGCTGGGCATGAGCCTTAACCAGGGAGGTCACCTCACTCATGGCAGCCCGGTGAATCTTTCCGGCCAGTACTATCATTTTGAATCCTATTCACTCGATCCGGAAACGGAGCAGATCGATTATGACGATCTGGCTAAGCAGGCGGAGAAACACAGGCCGAAACTGATCGTCGCCGGGGCGTCGGCCTATTCGCGCGTCATTGATTTCAAACGCTTCCGGGAGGTCGCCGACAGCGTGGGCGCCCTTCTGATGGTCGACATGGCTCATATCGCGGGTCTGGTTGCGGCCGGGGTCCATCCTTCTCCAGTGCCGTTTGCCGACGTGGTCACCTCGACCACGCACAAGACCCTGCGCGGTCCCCGCGGCGGCCTGATCCTGTGCAGGGAAACGCTGGCCAAGGCGATCGACAAGGCCATTTTCCCGGGCATCCAGGGCGGCCCGCTGATGCACATCATCGCCGCGAAAGCGGTCTGCTTCAAGGAAGCGATGCAGCCAGCGTTCAAGGAATACGCGGCGCAGGTGGTCCGGAACGCCAAGGCGCTGGAGAATGCGTTCCGCCGGCTGGGTGTCCGGATGGTGTCCGGCGGAACGGACAACCACCTTCTGCTCCTGGATTTCGCGGACAGCGAGATCACCGGGATGGAGATGGAGACCTGGCTTGGCGAGGCCAATATCACGGTCAACAAGAACATGGTGCCAAGGGACAGGAGGAAGCCAAGCCAGACCAGCGGGATCCGCATCGGTACGCCGGCGGTGACCACCCGGGGCATGAATGAAGGGGACATGGGAATCATCGCCGAATGCATCCACAAGATCTTTGTCAGGGGAATGGAAGCGATCCCCGAAGTACAGGTAAAGGTCCGGGAACTGACCGACGCCCACCCCCTTTTCATCTGAGAATCCTCCTGCCTTCCCAAGCGCTTTCGGGCGCTTTTATTGTGTTTCGATTCGCTTGGTCTGTTTTGTGTTCACGTTCGGGGTATGCTACAATGCGCGGGAGGTGGTTTTATGAAGGAAACCTGTGTATTGGTGGACGGGCACAGCCTGATGTACCGGGCTTTCCACGCCCTCCCGCCCATGGACGCGGACGGCGCGCCGACCAACGCGGTGCACGGCTTCCTGAGCATGCTGCTGAAGGTCTTTGAGGATTATCAGCCGCAGTACTGCGCGGTGGCTTTTGATGAGCACGGCCCTGTTTTCCGGCATGAAAGCTACCCTGAGTACAAGCAGGGCAGGGCGCCGATGCCGGAGGACCTGATCCCCCAGTTCGACACCGTCAAGGAGATCCTCTCCGCGATGGGGATCGGCGTCTACAGCCTGCCTGGTTTTGAGGCGGATGACCTGATCGGCACTTTCTCGCTCCAATGCAAGCAGAAAGGCATCAAAACGCTGATACTGACCGGCGACAAGGATGATCTGCAGCTGATTGACGACGAAGTCAGCATGCTGTTCACCAAAAAGGGGATCACGGAAACCGTCCTGTTCGATCCAGCAGGGGTCAAAGCCTATTTCGGTGTCATGCCGGAGCAGGTGACCGACTGGAAAGGCCTGATGGGCGACAGCAGCGACAACATCCCCGGCGTGCCGGGGGTAGGCGAGAAGACGGCGGTCAAGCTGCTGGAGGAGTACGGCACTCTGGAGAAAACGCTTGAAAACGCCTCCAGCATCAAGGGAAAACTGGGCGAGCGCCTCGCTCAGCACGCGGAGCAGGCAAGGATGAGCCGGGCGCTGGCCACCATCAGGCGGGATGCTCCCATCGTGCTGACCCTGAAGGATTCCGTGCTTGACAGGCTGTCGTCAGGACTTCCGGTCCTCAAGAAGTATCAACTGAACGGGGTCTCCGAGCGCGTCCGGAAGATGAGCGCCGCAAAAAGCCCGGAAGGGCATAAGGCTGACGATGAAACGGCGTCCCCCGTCTGGGATAGTATCGGGGACGCGAACGGTCTGGAAGTGTTCCTGACCCCTCCTCCGGAAGCACCCGCTGCTGTATTTGCGAGCTTTGAGGAGCTGTCCCTGGCAACTTTGGACGGCCGGCAGGCCCAGTTGAAGATGAGCGCGGGACAGCAGAGCCTGTTTCGTGAAGACAACGGGATCACCTCCTCCGAAGCCCTCAGGATGCTGCTCCCGAGGCTGAAGGGCGGCCTGATCGCCCACAATGCCAAGGCGCTGTTCCATTTGATGGGGATGCAGCCCGGCGATGAGCAGAACCTGGTGTTTGACACCATGGTGGCGGCCTACCTGAGAAATCCCCAGGAGAAGGGCTACGCGCTGCAGAACTTTGCGCAGCGGAATGCCAGAGGGGTGCTTGACCTGTACGCTCTCCTGAGCCAACAGCTGCGGAGCGACGGCATGGACAGGCTGTTTCATGAGATCGAGATGCCCCTGGTCCAGGTGCTCTATGACATGGAAGCTGTCGGTTTCCAGGTGGACGGGCAGGTGCTGGAGACGCTGGGCAGGCAATACATGAGGCGCGCGGAAGCGCTGCGCGAGGAAATCTACAGCGACACCGGCGTGAGCGGTTTCAACCTCAACAGTCCCCAGCAGCTGGGAAAAGTCCTGTTTGAGACACTCGGCCTGCCCGCCCAGCGCAAAACCAAGTCCGGATACAGCACTGACGCGGAGGTGCTGGAGGCCATCGCGCCCCTGCACCGGAGCATCGACAAGATCCTTGAATACAGGCAGGTCACCAAGCTCAGCAGCACCTACATCGACGCGATGCTCAGGAAGATGGATAACTCCGGACGCATCCATACCACCTTCGAGCAGACGGGCACGGCCACAGGGCGCATTTCTTCCAATGACCCCAATCTGCAGAACATCCCGGTGCGCACGGAGATGGGCAGGGACATCCGCCGCGCGTTCATCGCCAAGCCGGGGCATGTGCTGATCGACGCTGACTATTCCCAGATCGAGCTGAGGATCCTGGCGCATATGAGCGGGGACGAAGCGATGTGCGACGCCTTCATTCGGGACCAGGACATCCATTCACGCACAGCGGCCGAGATCAACGGGATCCCGCTGGAGGAAGTGACCCCGGCGATGCGCTCCGACGCAAAGGCGGTCAATTTCGGTATCGTATACGGCATCAGCGATTTTGGGCTGGCGCGCAACATCGGTGAATCCCGAAAACGCGCGGGGGATTTTATCTCACGTTATTTCGAGCGTTATCCAGGCGTGCGCCGCTTTATGGACGAGTGCGTCAGGTCCGGCTACGAGCACGGATATATCGCAACC
Source organism: Bacillota bacterium (assembly GCA_963169565.1). GTDB lineage: Bacteria > Bacillota > Clostridia > Christensenellales > Aristaeellaceae > UBA6115. Next base: position 24,280 of record CAUJDI010000065.1, read on the forward strand.
CTTTTCGGCCGGCGTCGCAGGCTGGACGAGTTGAAGAGCGGCAATGCCAACACGCGAAATTTCGGCGAACGCGTCGCCATGAATACCCCCATCCAGGGCACCGCGGCGGACATCATCAAGGCCGCAATGGTCGGCGTGTACAAGGACCTTAAGGACGGCGGCTTTTCCGGCCGCCTGATCCTGACCGTGCATGACGAGCTGATCATCGAAGCGCCGGAAGCGGAGGCCGCTGCCATCAGCAAGGCCATGAAGAACAGGATGGAAGGGATCATTGCGCTCAAAGTTCCGCTGAAATGCGACATCAAGACAGGGTTCAGCTGGTATGAGACCAAATAAGCCATACGTCGTCGGACTGACGGGCGGGATCGCCTGCGGCAAGAGCAACGTCAGCGCGGCCCTGCGCGAATGCGGCGCGGCTGTCATTGACGCGGACGAGATCTCCCGTTCCCTGACGGCCTTAGGAGGCGCGGCATTACCGGCCATCCGAAGCCGCTTCGGCGAGGATGTTTTTGACGGGGAACTGCTCAACCGGGCAAAGCTATCCGAAGCAGTATTCGGTCTCCCCGATGAACTGGCAGCGCTCAACGGCATCATGCACCCTCTTGTGTTTGAGGAGATGGAGCGGCAGATGCTGTCCAATCAGGGAGCCTCCGCGCTCATCCTGGACGTGCCGCTGCTGTATGAGACAGGGTATCACAGCCGCTGCAGGGAGGTCTGGTGCGTCTGGGTGCCGCAGGAGATACAGATCAGGCGGCTGGCACGGCGCGGCCTGAACCCGGAGGACGCGCTGAAACGCATCAACAGCCAGATGCCTGCCATCAGCAAGGCGAAACTGGCAGATCACGTGCTGGTCACTTCCGGCAGCAAGGAAGAAACCGCTGATTCGGCTGTCAGGCTTTGGAACGAACTGATAAGGAGGCTGCGCGTTGGCTGATTCACCATGGAGCGTCAAAGGAAACGGCCGGCGAATGAACAGGGCTGTCAGGCCGAAGGCCGCGCAGGCAGAGAACCCTCCACCTTCTCCCTCAGACTCCGTCGGCGTTCAGAAAGCCGATGAAGCCGGATCGCCTGGCGCAGGCACGCAGGATCTAAACACGGCAGCCCGCAGCAAACGCGCCGGCAGAAAAAGCAAGCGCTCTGTCAATAAAGCGGTGATCGTCATCTTCGTCGTGCTCGCACTGGCAGCGCTTGCCACCGGGCTCACCTACAGCCATGAGAACAACCGCCTGAAAGCGCTCACCGCCCAGCGCGAGGAAGAAGCCCGCCGGATCCAGGCACACAAGGATGAGCACATTAACGCGCGCCGGCGTTCCGGGTATCTGCCGTTGATCCGGAAGTACGCCAATGAGTATGGGATCAGTCCTTCCTTCGTATCCGCTGTCATCAAGTGCGAAAGCAGCTTCAATCCCCTGGCTGTCAGCAGGGTCAACGCGAGGGGCCTGATGCAGGTGATGCCGGATACGGGCGTTTGGCTTGCCGAGAGACTGAACGTGGATGATTATCAGCCTGACCTTCTTTTTGAAGCGGAGCTGAACATCCGCTTCGGTGCGTACTATCTCTCCTACCTGAGCAATATGTTTGACGGTTCCCCCGTCATGGTCGCCGCCGCCTTCCATGCCGGAAGCGGAAACGTAAAGAATTGGGCGCTGACCCGCGCCTCGGACATGAAGACGATCACCCTGGAGATGATCCCGACAGACGATACGCGCAGCTATGTCAGAAAGGTTCTTGACGCTTATGCGATCTACTATGAAGAAGATATCCGCGCCCAATAGGGCGCTGTGCCTCGCGCTGTGCCTCCTGTTCCTGGCATGGACGGCACAAGCGGCGTCCGGCGACCCCAGCAGCCTGATCTTGGGCATGGTCTCCGTCACCACAAACCGCCTGAATCCGCTCATCCCGGTGGAAAGGGAGTTCATGTCCCTGACGGCGCTGGTGTATGAAAGCCTGGTGGAACTGGACGACGATTATCTACCGCAGCCGGGCCTGGCGGAAAGGTGGGAATCTTCCCCAGACGGCTCCAGCTGGACCTTTTCACTGCGAGAAGGGGTGGTTTTCCATGACGGAAGCCTCATGACCAGCGCGGACGTGGTCGCCACGGTCAACGAGATCCTTCGCCTGGCCAACGATGAGGCCAGTCCGAACAAAGGCGCGTATGCGACGCTGAAATACTTTGTCAATAAGATCACGGCGCCGGATGAAAAGACAGTCGTCATCACCACAAGCCGGAAGAACTTCGGCTTCCTGTACGCCATGACCTTCCCGATCCTTCCGCAGAATTATCTCCAGGCGGACAATCCCCCGGGCAGCGGCCCCTATGTGGTGGAGCAATTTCTGCCGGCTGATTACCTCTGGCTGTCCCAAAACTCCTTCTGGTGGGGCGGAAAACCGAAGATCTCAGAAATCAGCGTACTCTTCCACGCGACCAACCGCGAGCTGGTTTCCAGCTATGAGTACAACAGGGTCGACGCGGTCGTGACCCGCTCGATGACGGCCGCGCAGTACCGCTCCGGCATCACGTCCCTCAACCTCAGTTACCGCACCAAACAGCTGGAGGCGCTGGTGATGAACCATCGCTCCTACGAGCTGGCGGACGTGAGGGTCCGCAAGGCCATCAGGGCTTCGCTGAACCTCAACGGGATCAGCGAAAATGCATACATGGGCATGGCGCAGCGCACGGATACCCCCATGCCCGCCGGCACATGGATGTACAGGGCGAATGACGAAGCATTCAGGCAAAACCTTGAGGAAGCCAAACAGCTGCTGGATGAGGCAGGCTGGAAGGACAGCGACGGCGACGGCGTCCGCGACATGGTCAGAGACGGGAAGCTGGTCAAACTCTCCCTGCGGTTCTACGTGTATGAGGAGCAGGAGAACAGTGTCAGGGTCAACGCTGCCAACCAAATCGTATCCCAGTTGGCATCGGCGGGCATCGAGGCGCGGCTGAGCGTCATGTCCTACAAAGAGGCGCAGGAGAAGCTTGAGGCCGGCTCCTTTGACCTGTGCATCGCCAGCTTCAACATGGATACTACCCCTGATCCCGGTTTCCTTCTCATCAGCGGAAACACCCATAACTACCAGAGGTACAAGTCCGGCGCCATGGACAAGCTGTTCGACGAGTTGCGCACTTCGCTCAGCCAAAGCGCGTACAGGGACAAGCTTTATCAGATCCAGGACCTGTTTGTCAGCGACTGCCCTTTCATCTGCCTGTATTACCGCAACGGGGCGATCCTGACCCGTGTCATGTTTACCGGCGCCCGTGATATCCGCGAGCCCAACGTGCTGAGGGGCATTGAGAAGATCACGGAGTAGCCGATATCAATAAAAATCATATGGGAGAAAAGGAGACACCATGGCATTTAACATGATCAGCCCGGGCACCATGCTCGCCCCAACGCCGGTGGTGATGGTCGGCTGCGCGATGGAGGGGATCAGGCCCAACATCATCACCATCGCCTGGGTCGGCACCGTGAACTCCGACCCGCCGATGGTATCCGTATCCATCAGGCCTCAGCGGCATTCCCATGACATCATCAGGGACTCGGGCGAGTTTACCGTCAACCTGGTCAGCAAGGACCTGCTCGAAGCGACCGACCTGTGCGGCGTGCGTTCCGGCAGGGATGTCGACAAATTCGAATTGTGCGACCTGAAAGCTGTCCGGGCGGAAGGGCTTTCGCATGCGCCGGCCATCGCCCAGAGTCCCGTCTGGCTGGCATGCAAGGTCCGAAGCGCCCTTCCCCTGGGCTCGCACACCATGTTCATCGGCGAGATCGTCAGCGTCGGCGTTCAGGAAAATCTGGTCGACAAGGCCGGAAAGATCGATTATGCAAAGGCCGGCCTTGCGGCCTATTGTCACGGTGAATACGTGGGGCTTGGCAAAACGGAAGGGTTCTTCGGATACAGCGTCGCGCGGCCCGAAGTCCTCAAGATGAGGATGAAGAAATAAAACCAAACTTTTGTTCTGTTTTCTATGCCGCATGCCTTGTGCTGCCTGAAACGGATATGGTAAAATGGGCCCGCTCGAACAGAGCAAGAAGCAGCGACAGGATGTATGGATGAACGTTGGTGTGATTTCACTGGGTTGCGTGAAAAACCGCGTGGATACGGAAGAGATGCTTTTCTTCCTCCAGAAGGACGGTTTCCGGTTTGTCAGCGACCCGGCCGACGCTGAAGTGCTGATCGTCAACACCTGCGGTTTTATCGCCCCCGCCAAGGAGGAGTCGGTCGATGCGATCCTTGAGATGGCGCAGCACAAGAAGACCGGCAGATGCCGGGTGCTGTGCGTGACAGGCTGCCTGGCCCAGCGGTACGGCAAGGAATTGCTGGAAGAGATCCCCGAGATCGACGTGCTCACCGGGGTGTCGCAGTATCCGCAGCTCAGCGAATACATCCGCTCTGCCCTAAAGGGCCATAGGGCAGGCAGCACAGCGCGGGGACGGGACTTCGCCGGCTGCGGCCGGGTACTGACCACCGCGCCGTACAGCGCCTACGTCCGCATCGCAGAGGGCTGCGACAACCGCTGCGCCTATTGCGCGATCCCGCTCATCAGGGGCGGGTTCCGCTCCAGGAAACAGGACAGCATCCTGGATGAGATGCGCGGTCTGGCCGCGCAGGGGGCGAAGGAACAGATCCTCATTTCACAGGATACGTCGCGCTACGGCGCTGACCTTGAGGGCGTTTCCCTCCCAGGGCTTCTCCTGGAAGCGGAAAAGATCAGCGGGATCCAGTGGCTGCGGGTCCTGTACTGCTATCCGGATGAAACCAGCCGTGAGCTGATCGATGCCATGGCCGGCAGCGAAAAGATCTGCCGCTACCTGGACCTCCCGCTTCAGCACGCCTCACCCGCAGTATTAAAGAGGATGAAACGGCGCGGGGATATCGGTGAGATCAGGGACATGCTCCTGTATGCGCGGGAAAAGGGCTTCGCGCTCCGGACCACCGTGATGGTCGGGTTCCCGGGCGAGACGGACAGGGAATTTCAGGAACTGATGGATTTCTGCGCATTCGTTCAGTTCGACCGCCTGGGCGCGTTCGCCTTTTCCCCTGAAGAGGGCACACCGGCCTTTGACATGCAGGATCAGATACCAGAGGAAGAAAAGCAGCGGCGGCTTGGGCTGCTGCTTCAGATACAGCAGAGGATCAGCCTGAAACGCAACCGCCTCCGCATCGGTGAAAACGCCGAGATCCTCATCACCGGCCGCAAGGATAATGACTTTCTGGGCCGATCCAGATGGGAAGCGCCTGACAGCGACGGCCTGATCCGGGTGAAAAGCGCTCTGCCGCTTAAAGAAGGCCAGATCATCCGCGCTAGGATCACCGGCGCGTCCGAGTATGACCTTAAGGCCGAAGCATCCGCCCAGTCAGGAGGGAAAGATGAATCTGCCCAATAAACTCACCATCCTGCGGGTCCTGCTCATCCCCCTGTGCATCCTGCTGGTGGTGTTCGGCCTGAACATCTGGGCAGCCGTACTGTTCACCATCGCCTGCATCACGGATTTTCTTGACGGATATCTGGCCCGAAAAGATAAAATGGTCACCACTTTCGGCAAGTTCGCCGACCCGGTCGCGGACAAGATCCTCTCGCTTTGCCTGATGATCGTGCTGGTATTCTACAGCGGGTTCCCCTGGTGGGCGGCCTGCGTCGTCGCGGCGAGGGAACTTGCGGTGGATGGGCTGCGGCTGGTCGCGGTGGAGCAGGGCATCGTCATCCCGGCGGGCATTCTGGGCAAGGTGAAAACCAATTTCCAGTTTCTCTGCGTGCTGTCCTCGCTGCTGATGCTTCCCCAGGGCCTGACCCTCGCCCTGTGCGTTTTGATGTGTCTGATGACCGTTATCTCCGGCGCGCAGTACTTTGTCGCATCCAAGGGATTGTTTTTCCCAAAAAAATCCAATCAATCGACCTGAACAGGAAAGGAAAGCAAATGGCAGCCAAAGAGAAAGAAAACAAGACCGCGGCAAAGGCGATGCCTGATGAGAAGTTCCAGGCCCTGGACCGGGCGCTGGCAGCGCTTGACAAGCAGTATGGGCGCGGCACAGTGATGAAACTGGGCGAACAGACGAAGATGCAGGTCGACGTCATCCCCACCGGCTGCCTGGATCTGGACATGGCGCTGGGGGTCGGGGGCATCCCGCGTGGCAGGATCATTGAAATTTTCGGTCCCGAATCATCAGGCAAAACAACTGTCGCCCTGCACCTGATCGCGGAAACGCAGAAGCTGGGCGGACTGGCTGCCTTTATCGACGCGGAGCACGCGCTGGACCCCTCCTATGCCAAGCGCCTGGGCGTCAACATCGACGAGCTGTACATATCCCAGCCCAGCACAGGCGAGGATGCCCTTGAGATCGCGGAGGCGCTGGTGCGCTCAGGCGCGATCGACATCGTGGTCATCGATTCCGTGGCGGCGCTGGTTCCCCGCGCGGAGATCGACGGGGAAATGGGCGATTCCTTCGTGGGCCTTCAGGCCCGTATGATGAGCCAGGCGATGCGCAAACTGGCCGGCGTGGTCAGCAAGACCGGCGCAATCGCGGTCTTTATCAACCAGCTGCGTGAGAAAGTCGGCGTAATGTACGGCAATCCGGAGGTCACCCCCGGCGGGCGGGCCCTGAAGTTTTATGCGTCGGTCCGCTTGGACGTGCGCCGCGGCGAGCAGCTCAAGAACGGCACGGAGGTGATCGGCAACCGCACCAAGGTCAAGGTGGTCAAGAACAAGGTCGCCCCTCCCTTTAGGGTGGCGGAGTTTGATCTGCTGTACGGTTACGGCATCAGCCGTGAATCCTCCCTGCTGGACATGGCAGTCGAGCGGGACATTATCCAGAAATCCGGCGCCTGGTTCTCCTATGACGATATCCGCTTCGCCCAGGGCAGGGAGAACGCGCGCAAATACCTGGTGGAAAACCCCGATACCGCCCGGGCGATTGAAAATGCCATCCGTTCAAGCCTCAACCTGACCCCGGCGAAATCAGAAAGCGAAGACGAAGGCCCCTCAGCGGATGACTGACCGGTCTTTATCCCGAACAGCCCCCTGGCGGGGGCTTTCTCATTTCAGCCGGATTTCGTCCATCTGCCGCTCCTGACCCGGTCGGACAGCAGCTTGCAGCGAACCGGCGTGTCGATCAGGAAAGCGAACCAGGAGCCGGTCGCGGTGAACTGTAGGGCCGGGAGCAGGGGCGCCAAGGAGAAGCAGAAAAGAAAGGTCAGCAGCGGGCGCAGGATCCCCACCCCGATGAGCGAGGTGTAGGCGATGTATTGAACGTCCCCGGCGCCGCGCAGGCATCCGGCATATACCACCCGGCCGTTCTGCGGCAGCATGGCGGGGATCACGACCAGAAACCCCGCCGAAGCAATCGATATCAGCGGTTCATCGGCAGAAAAAAGCGCCACCAGGTCACGCCTGAAGAAGAGAATCAGCAGCATCAGCGCCGAGGATACCAGGATGGAGATATGCCTTGTCACAGCGATGTACAGCCTTTGCGTAATAGGGTTTCAGCTGCTCCCAGTTCCCCCGTCCCAAAACTTGGTCAGCCAATCGTTCAAGTGTCTATGGATCACACATCCCCCTATCTTATAAAATAGTCAAAAAACTCCGGCGCTTCCGGGGATCATCCGAAAGCGCCGGGCAGCCAAAGGCAGAACGGTTTATTTGATCGGCCTGATCCGATTGAGCGGCCAGAGCACAAAAGATGCCTTACCGACGATCATGTCATAGGAGATCGGTCCGACGTCACCGGAACGGCTGTCATGGCTGTCCCTTCGGTTGTCTCCCATGACCATATACTCATCTTTCCCAAGTGTCACCCGGCCGAAATTCCTGGTCGGAGGATAGGTGATGTAATCCTCCTCCACCAGGACATCATTGATGTAGAGCTTGCCGTCAAGCACCGCGACACTGTCCCCGGGGAGGGCTACAAGGCGCTTGATAAACAGCTCATGCTGGACAAGCGACAGGTCCACCGGCGAACCCAGGCGGAGGGATCGGGAGGTGTTCCTGTTGGGAAAGCGGCAGATGACCACGTCGCCCCGTTTGAGGTTGTTCAGCAGCACTGCCGGCTTGGTCACCAGCACGATCTCGCCGTTTTGAAGGGTTTCCAGCATACTGGGCCCGTCGACGCGGATCGGCTCGAACAGAAGGGCCCGGATCGTCATCGCGATCACGACAGCCAGCAGCAGCGTGCCGATCCAACTGAGAATCTCCTGTCCCACTGTCTTTTTCTTCTTTTCCTTTTTCTTTTTTCCTTTTTGTTCCTTGTCGTCAGCGGGTTCGCTGTTCTCCGGGATACCGCTGTTGATGGAATGAAAATTGTTTTCTTTTTCTTCCTGAACGATGGATTCGTCCTTCTGCTGGTCAGTCATGTTGCTCTCCTTGGGATTGATTTGTCGTTCCGACCGAATCGCCGTCCTGGCGTACGGCATGAAGTCCAAGCGTGATCTCAGGCGCTTCCGGCCCCTGCCGCACCACTTTCTTGCGGCGTCGCAGGAAATCGACGCGGTCCATCATCACAACGCGGCCGCATCCTTCGCACTTGATCTTGATATCAGCGCCGATGCGCGTCACAGTCCACATCACCGAACCGCAGGGATGCTTCTTGCGCATCTCTACGACGTCATGCATCCTGATCTGTTCAGACAACGGCTTCACCTCACCGGGCCATTATAGTCCAAGGCGTCTGAATCAGCAAGCAACCCTGCCGTTCAGGACAAACAAAAAGCCCCCTTGTAGGGGGGGCCATTGGGATCCGGCGGCGACCTACTCTTCCGGGCCGTTGCCAACCAAGTACCATCGGCGCTGAAGGGCTTAACTTCTGTGTTCGGGATGGGTACAGGTGATCCCCTTCGCCATTGCCGCCGGAAATCTCTCAGGAAACGCTTCGCGCCTCCTGACAGCCGCACACAGTCCGAACGAGCAGGCCCTTTGCCTTCCTTGGTCTCTCAAAATCAAGCCCTCGGCCTATTAGTACCGGCAAGCTCAACGCATTGCTGCGCTTCCACCGCCGGCCTATCTCCCGGTCG
>CAUJDI010000066.1 GCA_963169565.1 Bacillota bacterium
CGACCAGGTACAGGTAGGCCATCAGGATGAGGATGCGGACAGATCCGCTGACCAGGTTCACCGCGAATAGCGACCAGCCTGCCCTGCGCAGCGCGACGGTCGGGAGGTTGGGAAGCAGCACGAACAGGCCGATGGACAGCGCCAGCGCCATCACCAGCGCCAGGCCCATGAGCACCTTGTCCGCGCCTTTGCCCAGCTTCCTGGACAGCCAATCCTCAAACCGGGAGGGCTTTTCACTCTCCAGAGCGCCCGTCATGTCCGCGCTCTGCGGGAGCACTTTCATCCCCAGTTTCATCATCAGCACCATGTTCACGGAGCCGCGCAGGAAGGGAAAGCCCATCCAGGCGTGCTTTTTGGCCGGTGAGACATAGGCCTCCCGCTTGACGAGGATATCGCCGTTGGGTTTGCGGACCGCCACCGCGATGGCGTCCGGCGCTTTCATCATCACGCCGTCCAGCACCGCCTGCCCGCCGATGTCCGGCCTGCGGGCGGGTTTCTGCGTTTCAATGGATCGGATCAAATCTGCCTCCTCTGCCTTCTTTTGCTGAAGGGATTGCTGTTTACTGTATATACCCTTTGGCGGGTGAGGTCAATGCGGGGTGCGCCCGGGGCCTCATGCTGAATTATATCGCGAACGCATTGATGAGCCGGTTTATCATCACCGCATCCCCCGCTTTCATCCCAGGAAGCAAGCTGCCCGGGCTTAACGCTTTTTTGCGGTTCCTCTCCGTTGAAAGCAGGCCTTCAATGGCTGGAGACGGAGACGCGTTGCTTCTTTTTCAGGTTGAACGGAGCCAAGAAAAATCGCCGTCCCATCGGCGCGCTTGCATATTCGTTTAGTCTATATGAGGAAAAGCGCCCGAAAACGGACGCTTTGCACGCAGGATAAGCAAACTCAGCCCTGCTTCTCGTAACGCTTCTTGAAACGGTCGACACGTCCGCCTGTGTCCACCAGCTTTTGCTTGCCGGTGTAGAAGGGATGGCACTTGGAGCAGATGTCCACGCGCATTTCTTTCCTGACTGAGCCGGTCTCAAACGTTTCACCGCACACGCAGCGTACCGTGGCGGCGGCGTACTTGGGATGGATGTCCTTCTTCATGGCTTTACCTCTTTGCGCTGATTCTGGCGGATTCATGGCGCGCTACCATGAGCCGCGAAAAACATCCTATCACCCCGGCGTGTCAAATGCAAGCGGAATGTTTTCGTGCCGGCTGCCAGGCCTTCGGGATTAATCCAAGAGCGGTTTCAGGGTCCTCAGGAAAGCGATGTGTGCGGGGCTTCGGGCACTGAAACGTTCTATGCCTTTCTCATTCCCGTTGTAGTCAACGACCAGGTTGACGTACAGCAGCAGCACCTTGGTGTCGCCGGAGAGGTCCTGGATGAAGCTGGCCGGCCTGCCAAAGGGGAGCGCGGAAGACGAGAGCAGGCTGGGCTCTACCTCCCGTACATCATCAAGGCTTGGCAGGAGCGTCATGAACTCGCTCTTGACCAGGATGCCTTCGGCAACCTGATAGGTGACTGTGACGCTGCCATTGCTGATGACGGCGTTCACCGTGCCGATCCGATACAGGTTTGAGGCGATCAGGGAGATGGCCATCTCAGCGTCGACCGACAGGTCCAATGGTGTAAAGGTGTACCATTTATTGGTCAGCCCCGGCTTGAGGTCACGGAAACTGAATCCCTCGGAACAGGCGGTGTTGTCCTGGTAGAAGTAACTCCTTCCCCGGGTGGGCGTCGGCGCAGGAGAGGGAGTCACCATGAAGGGCACATCGGAGGCCTCGTTCGGGGTCACGACCGGGGTCACGCCGGGCGGTGCAGGAGAGAACATCATGGGTGATGCCGCGGGATCCGGCGCCGCGGTCGCCGTGGGTGCCGGGGAAGGCGTCGCGGGCGTGACATCAAAGATGGTCACGCGGCCGCCGGCATTGTGGATGTTGACTGTCCTGGAGGCGAAGGCCTGGAATCCGCTGACGTCTTTTACCGTCAAGTCCAGCCTGTACGTGCCGGAGCCCAGGTATTGAAACGGCAGCAGTTTTTCCCCCCCGCTTGTGTAGCTGGTCCTGAACACCTCCACGCCGTTCTGGTACAGCGCGATGCTGTAGCCATACGGGCCGACACCTCCGGACGCGCCCAGGTTGAACTTCAGCCCGTTGACGGTGCCCTTCTCGGCATCCTGGGTATAGGTGAGGATGTCGTAAATCACCGCCGACAGCGGATCGATCTCGGCAGAACCTCTTGATGAGGCTGTCAGGGACAGGCAGCAGAGCAGAACAAACACAAGGGCTTTGCGGAAAATGGCCGCGAAACCCTGCAGGCCTTGCCTTCCTGTCCGTTGATTTCCGCAGGCTATGTACAAGTGTCCCGCACGTCCTCCTGTTCCGATCCCCGCATTCCTTCCCGGCTTCAGCCGGGAAAGCGCCTTTCCTGTCAAAGGAGCCAATGCCAGGAACCGTTTTCGCTCCCGCCGTGCCATCGGGGTTCTCCCGGCCGACACATCATCAGCATACGAAAACAGCGGATTGAATGTAACCGGATTATACAACAGACCCATTCGCAATGCAAACCCAGGGGTCACGCCAGAATGCCGAAGGAATTGCGGGCGCCCGTCTGTCATGTCGGAGGTGAGGACCCGGCGGCTCAGGCTTTCACCGGATCCCTTTCCGCCAGGTATTCCCCGATCAGCCCGGCCGCGCGGAGGACGTCCGCCGGGCTTACGTCATGGTGGGTGACGAAGCGGTAGTATCCGTCAGGCGCGCCGTTGATCAGCACGCCCCGCTCCCTCAGATATGCGCACAGCCCCGGGTCACAAAAACCCGGTCCGGCGATGTCGGCAAAGACCATGTTGGTCTGCACCTTGTCAAGATCGATCGACACCCCCGGCAGGGCGGAGAGCGCTTCGGCCAGCGTGCGTGCGCTGGCGTGGTCCTCATGAAGCCTCCCCGTCATCTCCCTGAGCGAGATCAGCCCGCAGGCCGCCAGAATACCGGCCTGGCGCAGGCCGCCGCCCAGCACCTTGCGGTTGCGCCTTGCCCTCATGATAAAGTCCGCTTTGCCCGCCAGCATGGAACCGACCGGAGCGCACAGGCCCTTGGACAGGCAGAACATGACTGAATCGCAGTCCCTGACGATCTCCCCGGCTTCCACACCCAGGACACAGGCCGCATTGAACAGCCGCGCGCCGTCCAGGTGCACCTTCAGCCCGTGCGCATGCGCGGCCATGATGGCACTCTGCATGCGGGCAAGCGGCACCACGGTGCCGTCGGACATCGGGTTTTCCAGGCACAGCAGGCTGGTGACCGGATGATGCACGTTGCCCGGTTCGCGCAGAAGGCGCAAGACGTCCTCCGCGCCGATGGAGCCCTGCTCCGTATCAGCCGTCATCGCGGAGACGCCGGACAGGCGCGCGTAGGCGCCGGCCTCATGCTGGATGACGTGGCTCTGCAGCCCGGCGATGATCTCCTCCCCGGCATGCGTGTGCGTCATGATGGCCAGCTGGTTGCCCATGGTGCCGGAACACACGAACAGCGCGGCCTCTTTGCCCGTTACCTCCGCCGCCAGCTTCTCCAGCTCGTTTACCGTCATGTCGTCGCCGTACACGTCGTCCCCTACCTGTGCGGTCATCATGGCTTCCCGCATCGCCCGGGTGGGCTGGGTCACGGTGTCGCTGCGCAGGTCGATCATGCTCGCTCCTTCGGCGAAGGGAAGACCCTTCGCGGTGTTTTTCCATGCCATTGTAGCACCTGGCAATGAATGAGGGAACCGGAGGAGAGGAACGGGGAGGGGCGGTTTTTCAAAACCGCCCCTCCCTGCCCTGTGTCCATTAGGTTTCTGTTTTTACTACTTGATGGCGCCCTCGACCATGCCCTTGATGATGTACTTCTGCGCGAACAGGTACAGCACGATGATGGGGAGCATTGCCAACAGGGCGCTGGTCAGGATGAGGTCCCACTGCTTGAGGTAGGAACCCGCGAAAGACGTGACGGCCAGGGGGATGGTCTGCACCGCGCCGGCGGATCCCAGGATGAGCAGCGGCAGCAGGTAATCGTTCCAGATCCAGATGCCGTTGAGGATCAGCACGGTAATGAGGGTGGGCTGCAGCAGCGGGATGACGATCTCAAAGAAGGTGCGCGCCTGGCTGCAGCCGTCGATGGTGGCCGCCTCCTCCAGTTCCAGCGGAACCCCCTTGATAAAGCCGTGGAAGATGAAGATGGACATGGAGCAGCCGAACCCCAGGTACGCGAACACGATGCCGTGATAGGTGCCCAGCAGCGGGAAGCGGATGGCATCGCCCATGATCTTGAACCAGCGGACCAGGGGAAACATCACCACCTGGAAAGGGATGACCATGGCCGAAACGAAGAACAGGAAGATGACGGTGGACCATTTCGTTTTGTTGCGCACCAGCGCCCAGGCGCACATGGCCGAGAACACCGAGATGACGGCCAGGGACAGCACCGTGATGATGACGGAGTCGGAAAAAGCGCCCAGATAGTCGGTGGAAGGGTTGTCAAAGATGGTGACGATGTTTCTCCAGATCAGCGTCCAGTCCGACGGCCAGGAAATCGGGCTGATGATGATATCCTTTGACGTTTTGGCGGAGTTGAGGACGACCAGCAGGAAGGGCAGCATGAAGAGGATGAAGATCAGGATGGCGGCGATCTCCAGGATGATGATGCCCGCGCCGCGCTTTTCGCCGGAGCTGGCATGTTTTCCGTCAATCGCACTTGTCTTCTGCACGCTCATGCCTCCACCTCCCTGCGCTTGTTGAGGTAGACCTGGGCCAGGGAGAATACGACCAGGATGATAAAGAATACGACCGCTTTTGCCTGCGCCTGGGCCATCAGGTTGAACTGGTTGGCGGTGCGGTAGATGTCCATCGCCAGCAGCTGGCTGGAGCGGATCGCCGATCCCATGAACCGCATGGCCGGGCCGCCGTTGGTGAGGGTGAAGTTGAGGTCAAACTGCTTGAAGGAGTTGGTGAGCGTGAGGAAGAGGGTGATGGTGAAGGCACTGGCCATCATGGGCATCATGATCCTGAATACGCGCGTCACATAGTTGGCGCCGTCCACGTTGGCGGCTTCCATGACCGAGTCGGGAATGGCCTGGATGGAGGCGACGTAGATCATCATGATGTAGCCGGCATACTGCCAGGTGTTCACCGCGCTCATTGCCCAGATGACGGTTTCTCTCCGGGCGATGAACGACTGCCCCATGTATGTAAGGCCGACGTCATAAAACACGTTGTTGAAAATGAACTGCCAGATATAGCCCAGCACGATGCCGCCGATGAGGTTGGGAATAAAGAAACCCGCGCGGTAGAAATTGCGGCCCTTCACCCTGCTGGTCGCCAGCAGTGACATCAGGAATCCCACGACGTTCACCAGCACGATGTTGATGACCGTGTACATCAGGGTGACAAGAAAGGAATTGATGAACTGCGGTTCGCTGAACATCCCCGAAAAATTGGCAAAACCTACCCAGCTGACCGTTGACTTGACGCCGTCCCAGTCGGTCATCGCGTAATAGATGCCGAGAAAGAAAGGGACAATGATCACCATCAGAAAAGCGAACGCGCAGGGAAAGATGAACAGAAAGTCAACCCAGCCGCGCCTTTTCAAGCTGCATCCTCTCCTTACTATGTCAAGTCAGCGCCATTTTCCAAGCGCAGTATAGACCAACCGGGCGCAAATGAAAAGAGGGAGGGCTGAGACTCAGCCCTCCCCGTGTTGCGGATTTACTTGACCAGGGACTTGAACGCGGCGGTGACGTCGGTCACAAAGGCTTCGACATTGCCGTCGGTGGCCAGCAGTTCAAAGATCGGGCCCAGCGTGCCCTGGTTGAACCCGTCGGGGTTCTGACCGAAGTACCAGTTGAAGTTGCCGCCGCGGGCGCTGGCTTCCACCAGGGCCGCGGAGAACTGTCCGGTGGGCAGGAGCTTGACGGACTTGAAGGCGGGCACCATGCCGGCCTCGGCGACCATGTAGTTCGCACCGTCCTCGGACAGGGCCATGTAGTTGAGGAAATCAACGGCAGCCTTCTGCTGCTCGGGAGTGGCCTTGGCGTTGACCACGAACCAGGACGGGGCGGCCATGTACAGG
>CAUJDI010000067.1 GCA_963169565.1 Bacillota bacterium
CCAGGTCCAGGTCTACAGCTTAAAGAAGGATCACCCCTACAAGCCTTTCCGGGTACGGCAGCTGAGAAACCACACCCGCATCTTCAGCCTGCTGGCCGGCTATGGCGCGGAAGCGGAGGAAAAGACCGAGATCGAGGTCAACACCGAGGCTTCCTACAAGATGGCGCGCATCCATGACGCATTGCGGGAAAACGGATACACCGGGCACGCGCTGGAGGTCTTCCTGGTCCGTCTGCTGTTCTGCCTGTTTGCCGACGATACGGGCATCTTTGAGAAGGACAGCTTTCAGCGCTTTATCGAGGAGTCGAGTGAGGATGGCAGCGACCTGTCCGGCCGCCTGGCGGAACTGTTCTGGATCCTGGATACGCCGGACAGCCAGCGCATGAAGAACCTGCCGGAGGAACTGAAGCGATTCCGCTACATCAACGGCAGCATCTTCCACGACCCGCTGCCCCCCGCCTCCTTTGACGGCAAAATGCGCGAAGCGCTGATTGAGGTCAGCCGGGATTTTGACTGGACGCAGATCAGCCCCTCCATCTTCGGCGCGATGTTCCAGGGCGTGATGGACCAGCAGGCGCGCCGCGCGCTGGGGGCGCACTACACCTCGGAAGAAAATATCCTCAAGGTCATCCGGCCCCTGTTTCTGGACGGGCTCTACGAAGAGTTTGAAAAGAGCAAGGCCACCACACGGGAACTGAAGGCATTCCAGGATAAACTGGCCTCCATCGTCTGCCTGGACCCCGCCTGCGGCAGCGGCAATTTCCTCATCGTCAGCTACAAGGAACTGCGCAGGCTGGAGTTTGAGGTCCTGAAGCTCCTGTACGGAGGGCATCAGGTGGCGGTGGTGGATACCCTGGTGAAGGTCAAGCCCGGGCAGTTCTACGGAATTGAAATTGAGGACTTTCCCTGCCAGGTCGCCCAGCTGTCCATGCTGCTGATGAAGCACCTGATGGACCGGGAGTTGAGCGACTATTTCGGCATCAACATCATCGACTTCCCCATCCGGGAGAATGTGAACATCGTCCAGGGGAACGCGCTGCAGATGGACTGGAACGACGTAGTACAGGCAGAACGGCTGCACTATATCATCGGGAACCCGCCGTTTTTAGGCGCACGCATCATGTCCCCGGAACAGAAGGCGGATTTGATGCACGTGTTCGGGAATACAAAGAATGCTGGAAATCTGGATTATGTGGCCTGCTGGTATCGCAAGGCAGCAGAAATAATGCAACGCAATCAGTATATTCGGGCCGCGTTGGTGTCCACCAACAGCATCACCCAGGGTGACCAGGTAGCCCTCCTTTGGAAGCCGCTTCTGCAGATGGGGATAAAGATCGATTTTGCCTGGCGTACCTTCAAATGGAGCAATGAAGCAAAAGGAAAAGCGGCAGTGCATTGTGTCATTGTTGGCTTCTCTCTTATAGGACTTGCTGGGCAGAAGCTGATTTTCGACGATGTGCAGATATTCCCAGCAGAAAACATCAACCCCTACTTAGTGGACGCGCCGGATGTGCTGGTGGAGAGCCGGGGCCGGCCGCTGTGCGACGTGCCGGAGATCGGCATCGGCAACAAGCCGATAGATGGCGGGCATTACCTGTTCAACCGGGAAGAGATGAAGGCATTCATTGAGAAGGAGCCCTCCTCTGCGCAGTATTTCCGTCCATGGTACGGCGCGGATGAGTTCATCAATAAGAGACCGAGACACATACTTTATCTCGCGGAATGCTCAGCTAGCGAATTAAGAAAAATGCCACATGTCCTTGAAAGAGTGAACGCAGTACGTCAATTCCGTTTGGAAAGCGTCAGCGAGGGTACCCGGAAGATTGCGGATTATCCCACTCATTTTCATGTGACGAATATCCCCCCTGACGGATATTTGCTAATTCCCCGGCATTCATCTGAAAACCGAAGATATATCCCATTCGGTTTTATGACGCGCGAAACATTATGCGGAGACGCGAACCTTTTGATACCCACAGACAGCCTCTACCATTTCGGCATCCTGACCTCCAACGTTCACATGGCCTGGATGCGTACCGTTGCTGGACGTCTGGAAATGCGATACCGCTATTCAAAGGACATTGTTTACAACAATTTCATCTGGCCGGACTGCACACCCGAACAAAAGGCAAGAATCGAGCAGACCGCCCAGGGCATCGTCGACGCACGCGCGAAATACCCCAACGAGACGTATGCCGACCTCTACGATGACACGGTGATGCCGCCTGACCTCCGCCGCGCCCACCAGGACAACGACCGCGCGGTTTGGGAAGCCTACGGCCGCGCTTGGCCCATCGGGGATGAGGCCGCCTGCGTGGCGCATCTGATGAAGCTATATCAAGAGAAGATAAATGAACAGACATGAATTTTATGCGAAACTGCTAAACATCCCAAGTGAAATTTAATTATCTTCCTAAACGCCAAAGTGCCCGCGGACTCTTTGGCGCCTTTTCACTTTCCCCCGTAATTCGCCTTCAGGTAATCGAACACCCTCCCCGCGATGGGTGCGGCGATCTCGCCGCCGCCGCCGGCGTCCTGCACGACGATGCAGACGGCATACGGCAGGGAGGGCTCGTCCAGGAAGCCGATGAACCAGGCGTTGGTGTTCTCCTGTTTATCGATCTGGGCCGAGCCGGTCTTCCCCGCCACCTTCAGGCCGCTGACGGCGGCGCGGGCGGCTGTGCCGGTTTGGGCTGCGGCGCGCATCGCGTCGGCGATGGTGTCCGCGTCCCCTTTGGAGAGCGGCGTTTTATAAACGGAGGGGCTGATCCGCGCGCGCACGTTCCCGGCGCCGTCCGCCGCCTGCAGCAGGAGCTTGGGCTCCATCATCACCCCGTCGTTGGCGATTCCGGCGGCGATCAGGCACATGTGCAGCGGGGTGACGGACAGGGCGCTCTGCCCGGCGCCGGTCCAGGCCAGTTCCTTCATCGGCCTGCTCCCCTTCGGGTAGGCGGCGTTTTCCACCACGAGGTCTGAGAACAGCAGGTAATCGTCCAGGCCGAACAGCTGCGCGGTCCTACGCAGGTTCTCATCCCCCACCTCAAGGGCCAGCTTGGCGAATGTGATGTTGCAGCTCACCGCGAGGGCCTTTTTCAGGTCAAGCTGCCCGTGCGCGGCCATGCCCGCGTCCGTGATCACGGTGTCACCCACCTGATAGCCCCCCGTGCAGGTGAAGGTCCTGCCCATCACCCCGGGGATGTTCTGCAGCGCGGCGGCCAGGGTCACCACCTTGAAGGTGGAGCCGGGCGCGCTGTTCCAGCGCGTGGCTCGGTTCCAGTAGGGCTGCTGGGGGTCCTGCTCGATCCCTGGATCCTTTGCCATCGGGTCAAAGCCCGGAAGGCTCAGAAGGGTCAGCAGCTCCCCCGTCTTCCAGTTCATCACCACCGCCGCGCCGGCCTTGCCCGCGGGGAAACGCTCCGCGATCAGGCGGGTCAGGGCGCTGTCCACGCTCAGCCTCAGGTCGTAGCCGTGCCGGGGGCTCCCCGACAGGGCGGCTGACAGGCGGGTCAGGTAATTGTCGCCGAAAGCGTACAGCAGACTGGCCATGAAGGATTCCACGCCGTAGGCGACGTTGCTGCCCGGGTCGCCGATCAGGTGGACCAACGCTTTGCGCATCGCCGCGTCCTGATGGTAGACGCGCTTCCCCTCCGCGTCCGCGCCGGCCAGCTGGACCCCGTTGCGGTCATAGATGCGCCCGGGGACGACGTCCCTTTTTGCCTGGCGCAGTGATGTATTCGCCTTGGAGGAAAACCAGCGGTTTCCAAAGAAGCTCAGGCTGTAGGCGCCGTAGGCGATCAGCGCGATCAGCATGAGGCTGACGATGGTGACGACCAGGCGGATGTTGCGCTTGATGAGCTTCATCAGCTGTCCTCCCCCATCATGGCGATCATCTGGTCCTCCTGAAGGCCCCTTTCATTGACGTGGGCCACCCCCTGCAGCAAGCCCATGATGCACAGGCTGCTGACCAGGCTGGTCCCCCCGTAGCTGACAAAGGGAAGGGTGACCCCGGTGAGCGGGATCAGCTTGATGTTCCCCCCGATGATGACGAAGGCCTGCAGCGCCACAAAACAGGAGCAGCCCAGCGCCAGCAGGGTGTGGAACCTGCTCTGCGCGCGCAGGGCGATGCCGATGCCGCGCAGGAAGATCATCAGGTAGATCAGCACCACGCCCACCCCGAAGATGACCCCGAACTCGTTGAATACGGCGGCGAAGATGAAGTCAGTCTCTACCTCGGGGATGACCCTGGCGTTGCCCAGCCCCAGCCCGGTGCCCCAGAGCCCGCCGTTGGCCATGGCGACCAGCGACTGCACCACCTGGTACCCGGCGCCCTGGTAATCCTGCCAGGGGTCGATCCAGATGGCGACGCGCCGCTTGACGTGGGCGAACATGGAATACCCCAGGACGGCCCCGCCCCCCGCGCCCAGCGCGCCCAGGGCCAGGAAGGTCAGGCTGCCGGTGGCGGAAAAGACCAGGATGAGCGTGACGGCATAATACAGCAGCGCGGTGCCCAGGTCCTTCTGCAGCATCAAAAGGCCCAGGCACAGGCCCGCGAACAGCAGCGCCGGAAGCACGCGGCGGCGGGAGAGCAGGGAGGAGATGACCAGCAGCGCCGCGACCTTGACGATCTCGCTGGGCTGGAAGCCCACGCCGAAGACGTTGATCCAGGCCTTTGCCCCGTTCCTTTCCGTCCCGAAGAAGACCGGCAGCGCCATGAGCAGCAGCGCCCCCAGCGCGATGAACGGCAGCAGCCACTTCAGCCGGTGCCAGAAGCGCACCAGCAGCAGGCAGCCCACCATCCCCAGAAGCCCCGCCCCGTAGTTGAGCGCCTGATCCAGCCCTCTGTCAGGCCTGATGCGGTAGAGCACCAGCACGCCCAGCGCGCAGAGGAAGTTGGCCAGGGTCAGCAGCAGCCTGTCCGCCGGGATCAGCCGTGGCAGGATGAAGGAAGACGCGAAGAAGCAGGCCGGCACCAGCACGGCCATCACGAAGCTCAGCGGGGAGAGGTCCTTCAGCCCCAGCAGGGTGAAGCCCAGAAACAGGAAGACCATCCCCGGCAGGGCCAGGAACCGGTTGTCCCCGCTGCGTGCGTTACCCTTCATCAATGTCCTGTCCGTTTCCCTTTCTCCTGTGCAGCCGCCTGCGCCGCCGGGGCGTTCCGCCACCGTCAAGGTCCCCGGGGGGCGTTTCCTGGGGGAACCTGTCCGGGCCGGGCAGAGGCGCGTACTGCCAGGTCAGGTCCATGCCACCCTCCGGCGGCGCGCCGGGCGGCAGCGGCTGAGGGGCCGTCTCGATCCCCGGCCATGGGGCCGGTTCCGATTCCCGGATCACGTTGGCCTGGGCAGTCCTCTGCCGGGCGGGCAGGTCCAGGCCGGCAAAGAGCCGGAAACGGCAGCTCAGCCCCCGGATCTCCAGGATCGTGCCGTGCAGCGCGAACTCGTTCCCCCGCTTGAGCGGTTCGCCGTCCAGCAGGGCGCCGTTCCGTTGGTGGATGGGCATCAGGCACACGCCGTGGCCGGGGCGAAAGACGAAATGGAACTCCCGCCGCCTCAGCCCGGGCAGGCGGATGTCACAGCTGCGCCCAGAGCCGATCAGACCCTCACGGGGCAGGGGATACCCCCTGTTCTCGGTCACGTCCACCAGCTCGCCCACCAGCCCCGCGTCGGGCAGGTTCCGCAGCGCGCGCCGCCAGGCCCTGCTGTCCCGCCTCATCAAAACGTACGCGCGAAGCAGGAACAGCAGCATCAGCAGGATGAAGACATACCTCATCCCCATCGAGAGCAGCTCGTACGCCGTGTCCTGCACCTTTCCCTCCCAAAGCCCGCTGCGGGACATTATAGCATGGCAGTGATACCGCAGGATACTAAACGAATGAGTCAACGCAAAGATGGGGCGAGGATTTTTCATGGCTCCGCTAAGCCGAAAGAACGAGGCGTAGCGGAGCCTACGCCGAGTGAAAGAGGCAACGCGGAGACGGAAAAATACCGTTCCATTAAAGCGTTTACGATTGAGTTTAGTATCGAAAAGATGTCAGTGCATGTCACTGTGCGGATAGGTTATTCTATATGCACAGACAGGATGACGGGAGGAGCTGCGTGGTCAGGGTCAACTACGTCCGGGAATGCCGGGCCTTTCAGGCAGCGGCGGGTGAAAGGCAGATCACCGCCAACGAGGTGGTGCTCTGGCACGCGCTGTTTGAGCTGTTCAACCGCAAGGCCGAAGGCGACCGCTGGCCGGACGGCTTCCTCCCCTTCTCAAACGCCCAGCTGCTGGCCCTGACGCCCTTTGGATCGGGGGACTCCGGGACGGAGATCCTGCGCCGGGCGCGGGAGAAACTGGTAAAAAGGGGCCTGATCCGCTACCGGCCCGGCCAGCGCAGGAGCAGGATGCCGGAGTACAGCCTGGTGTACTTCTGCGCCGAGCCGCTGTCAGCAACGGAAAGCGCACAGCAAAACAGAGCAGGCATTGACAGCGGTCCAGCGGAAGCCACCCGCAAAGACGGCGGCAAAGCGTCGGGCGGATCCGGGGGCAAGGCCGGGGGCAGATCGTTTGACCTACCCCCAAACCAATCCGCAGACCGGAACCCCGTACACACACCGTCTGACAGAGAAACCCCTGTTCCGCGCGCGGCGGAGGCGTCCCCGGGTCCCCCAACTGCTCCGCAGGGCTATGACCTCGGCTGGAAAACCAGCGCCAGGGCAAGGGGCGCCGTGGCCCAGCGCCTGCTGGACCGCTACGGCGGCCGGCTGGATACGTCGGACCCCTGGGGCGACCTGTGCGAGCTGATGGCGCAGGGCCTGCCGCCGGACGTGATCGAGCGGGCGATGCCCACCAGGCCCTGTTTCAGCGGGCTTGTCGCAAGGCTTCGCGCCCTGGCGCTCTGCCGCAGCGTCGTCCCGAGACCGCCGGGATAGGATGCGGCGCAGGGTCTTGTACGCGGAAGCGCCATTCTGCGCCATTTATCACATGTCTTCCCGACAAAAACAGAGGAATATGATTGACAACCGGACAAACGGGCGTATAATGTGGAGCAGCTTAATTGAAGGAGGAACTGCTAATGACCGGTATTCCGCTGCTCATTGCCTTTGTGGTGGCCATCATCGTGATGATCGTCCTGATCTCAAAGTTCCGTGTCCACGCCTTCATTTCCCTGATGCTGGTGTCCCTGCTGTTCGCCCTTGTCGCCGGGATCAAGATCACGGACATCCCGACCATCATCGGGCAGGGCTTCTCCGGAACGTTCACCAGCATAGGCATCGTCATCATCCTGGGCGCGCTGGTGGGCACCCTCCTGGAAAAGACCGGCGCTGCGCTGAAGATGGCCGATTCCGTGGTCAAGCTGGTCGGCAAAAATCATCCGGAAGCCGCGATGCTCATCATGGGCTGGATCGTGTCCATCCCGGTGTTCTGCGACTCAGGCTTTGTCATCCTCAACCCCATCAGAAAAGCCCTGGTCAAGCGCACGGCGCGTTCCTCCGTCGCCTCCACCGTGGCGCTGTCCATGGGTCTGTACATCTCCCATTGCTTCATCCCGCCCACGCCGGGCCCCATCGCCGGCGCGAACGCCCTGTTTGAGGGCATCGCCCAGCCGGTCAACCTGCTGCTGGTCATCGGCATCGGCGCGGCCTGCTCCATCCTGCCCCTGATCGTCAGCTATTTCTTCTCGCTGTTCATCGGCAAGCACGTCAAGAGCAGGGAAGAAAAAGGCGGCGAGGGCGCTGTCGTGCAGACGTATGAAGAGCTGGTCAAGAGCTACGGCCAGCTTCCCAACGGCTGGATGTCCTTCTCCCCCATCGTGCTCCCCATCCTCCTGATGGGCCTGGCCTCCGCTTTCAGGATGGCGGGTGTTGACGTTCCCTTCATCGCTTTCCTGGGCACCCCGATCATGGCGCTGGCCGTCGGCGTCCTCTTCGGCTTCCTCCTGCTGGTTCAGAGCGGCAAGGTCAAGGAGTTCTATCCCCTCACCGACAGCACCCTGCGGGTCGTCGGCCCCATCCTGTTTGTGACGGCCGCCGGCGGCGTGCTGGGCAAGGTGATCGCCTCCACCGACATGGTGAAGTTCATCTCCGACAACTCCAACGCGCTCTCCACCCTGGGATACCTCTTCCCCTTCCTGCTGGCCGCGATCCTCAAGACCGCGCAGGGTTCCTCCACGGTGGCCATCACCACCACCGCCGGCATCCTGGCGCCCCTGATGCTCACGATCGGCTTTACCACGCCTGTCCACGCGGCCCTGACCGTGGTCGCCATCGGCGCCGGCGCGATGACCGTCTCCCACGCGAACGACAGCTATTTCTGGGTGGTCACCAACTTCGGCGACATGGAAGTCAAGGATGGCTACAAGACCCAGACGCTGGGCACCCTGCTGGTAGGCATCGCCGGTTTCCTCAACGTCTGGCTGCTCTCCCTGATCCTGTAAAGGAAAACAAGGGCCGTTCACATCGGAGCGCCGGGGCATTTGCTCCGGCCTCCTGTTAATTTACTGCTTAAGGAGAATCCTATGGACTTGCGCAGGGACGCACAGGAGATCATCAACGCCGCGCTCAGGGCCGCCCAGCCGGACACGGCCGTCATGTCGGCGCTCAAGGACATCCGCTTTGACAAAGGCGGCCGCGTCGTTGCCGTATCATTGGGCAAGGCCGCCTGGCAGATGGCCAAGGCCGCGTCCCAGGCGCTTGGCGGCCTGATCGATCAGGGCATCGTCATCACCAAATACGGCCATCTGATGGGAGACATCCCGGGCTTTGCGCTCCGGGAGGCAGGGCACCCGGTCCCGGACGGGAACTCCTTCTCCGCCACGGAGGAAGCCATCAGGATGGTCAGCGGCCTGTCCCCCAAGGACAGCGTCCTGCTGCTGATCTCCGGCGGCGGCTCCGCCCTGTTTGAAAAGCCACTGATCAGCCCGGAAACCCTTCAGGACCTCACCGGGCAGTTGCTTCGCTGCGGCGCGGACATCAAGGAGATGAACACGATCAGGAAGCGCCTCTCCGCCGTCAAGGGCGGGCGCTT
>CAUJDI010000068.1 GCA_963169565.1 Bacillota bacterium
GCCGCCACCTATTTCACCGGCAGCATCCTATGGCAGGACCAGGGGACCGCGGCACAGCTGAAGCTGGATATCTCCGGCAACACCGCGGCGCCTTGGACGATCCCCTCCGTCGACCCGTCCGGCGCGGTCCGGGTGGATGCCCTCAGCGCTTCCCAGCTGACAGGCCTTGGTGAACAGCTGCGGGCCGTTCTCCAGAACGCCTTCGCCGCGATGCTTCTGAAACTGGCCATCCCCACCGCGGCGCCGCAGTGAGCGGCCCGGCTTGAGGCTCCTGATTCAGCCCGCGCGATGAGCGTGGGTTTTCCATATGTACGCTCCTGTGTGGTATACTGTTTCGGCAGAAAGGGGGCGCCATGGCAAGCTTTGTGGATCGGGCGACCATCCGCCTGAAGGCGGGGGACGGGGGAAACGGATGCGTGTCCTTCCACCGTGAGAAATTCGTCTTGAACGGCGGTCCCGACGGGGGCGACGGCGGAAAGGGCGGCAGCATCATCCTGGTTGCGGACCACAACCTCCACACCCTGATGGACTTCCGATATAAAACCAAGTACCAGGCGGGCAACGGCGGGGCCGGATCCTCTGCCCGCTGCACGGGCAAAGACGGGGAGGACATCATCATCAAGGTGCCGGCGGGCACGGTCGTGCGGGAAAAGGAGTCCGGCCGCGTTATCGCCGATATGTTTTCGCCTGGCCAGACCCGTGTGCTGATGACCGGCGGCCGGGGGGGCTTCGGCAACGCGCGCTTTGCCACCCCCACCCGCCAGGCGCCCAATTTTGCCAAGCCCGGCGTCAAAACAGCCTGGCATGAGTTCATCCTGGAACTGCGGACCATCGCCGACGTTGGGCTGGTCGGCTTCCCCAACGCGGGGAAGAGCAGCCTGCTGGCTCGGATCACTGCCGCGCGGCCCAAGATCGCCGATTACCCCTTCACCACCCTCACCCCTAATTTGGGCATCGCCAGCCACAAGGGCAGCAGTTTCGCCGTCGCGGACATCCCAGGGCTGATCGAGAACGCCAGCGCGGGGGCCGGGCTGGGGTTCTCCTTCCTGCGGCACGTGGAGCGCACCCGGCTGCTGCTGCATGTAGTGGACGCCTCCGGGCAGGAGGGGAGGGAACCCGCGGAGGATCTGCGCGTCATCGACGGAGAGCTTTCGCGCTACGGGCAGCTTGACCGGAGGCCGCAGATCGTCCTTGCCAACAAGATGGACCTGCCCCGGAGCGCGGAGAATCTGGAATCCCTCCGGCAGGCCGCGGGGGAGAGGACGGTCATCCCGGTCAGCGCCGCCACCGGGGAAGGCATCGAAACGCTGCTGGATACGGTCGTGGGGATGCTGGCGCAGCTGCCCGAGATCCAGCCCCTGGCAGAGGAGGAGGGCGTCCTGGAGGAGCACCTGACCGGGTGGGAAGCGGAGAAAGTCGAGGACGGCGTGTTCCGGGTCTTCGGCGTATCCATGGACAGCCTGCTGGACGCGGTCAATTTCAGCGATTATGAGAGCATGAACTGGTTCCACAGGACGCTGCGCGCCTCGGGCGTGATCGACCGGCTGCGCGAGCTGGGCGCGCAGGAGGGCGACACGGTACGTCTGGGGGATACGGAGTTTGACTTTATCGACTGAGGGTAGGATGGACGTGCTGAACCTTGTGAAACCCAATATGGGCTTTGAGGAACAGATCCTTGAGTACCGCAGGCTGAGCCTTGAAAAGGACGGCCGGGTCTACGGCGTCGGGGGCCTTGCGGACCTGAGCGTCCCCGCGTGGCTGGACCTGCTGGAAAAGAAATCAAGGCCGGAGACCTGCCCGGAGGGCCTGGTTCCCGACAGCACTTTCCTGTGCATCAGGGAGGCGGACGGCGCCCTGGTCGGGATGGTCAACATCCGCCACACGCTCAATGAGTTCCTGCTCCATTACGGCGGGCACGTCGGCTACTCCGTCCACCCTGCGCAGCGCGGGAAAGGCTATGGGAAGGAGCAGCTGCGCCTCGCGCTTTTGGAATGCCGGAAACTGGGCATTTCTCCCGCCCTTCTGACCTGCGAGCCCTGGAACGCCGCCTCCCGCGCGGTGATCCTATCCCAGGGCGGCAGGCTGGAAGACGTCCGGGAGAAGCCCGACGGGAAGAGGTTCGAACGCTACTGGATACCTACTGACAGATAACATGCTGCGGGATTCCCGCCTGAAAGGAACGACATGGAACTGACCGGAAAACAGCGCGCCTTCCTGCGCGCGATGGCCAACCCCCTGGAAACCCTGCTGTACGTCGGCAAGGAAGGGATCACCGGCAACACCTTGAAGGAGGCCTACGACCTGCTGCAGGCAAGGGAACTGGTCAAGTGCGCCGTGCAGCAGTCAGCGCCCCTGTCCGCGCGGGAGGCCTGCGATGAGCTGTGCGAGAAGACCGGCGCCAGCCCCGTGCAGGTCATCGGGCGGCGGTTCACGGTATACCGGAAAAACGACAAGGAGCCGAAGATCCAGCTGCCGTAATGTGAGAGTTGCATTCAATGTGAATCTTCCGGGAGTTTTCACTACTCAACTCACCCAGGAAAAGGGGCTTCGGTTCTTGGCCCGGAATCTCAATATACTGGCACAGTTTGATAAAGTTCAAGTGAAATATGCAATGGATCGAGGGATGAAATCCCTCGTTAAGGGGTTTGGGGAGTGATACTCCCCAAGCTCTTTTTACTCCTACTGCCTGGAGATCTGGTCCAGACTCATGCCGAATCCCGGCACAAAGTCGCGGATATAGTCCTGCACCTCCGACAGCATGTCTTTGGACCGCCGAAGGGGGAATCCGCACGTGGTATTGACAGGCGGATGTGTATGAATTATTCTTCATTTGTTTGATATAATGCTTTGGCGGCCGACCTTTTCCGTTTACCCAGCTCACTCCTTTTGCCTGAGCGACAGTTGACTGAGGGTCATCAAGTGACCATCATTTTGAATGGATATTTTTACAGCATCTTTTTCAATGCTGCGGGTGCCCTTTTGTGCTGTTTACGCCACGAACAGGACACCGGAAAGCGGCTTCCTGCCAACCCCAGGAAGGCAGGAGGGGCCCGGGCCGGTTGATTTGATGGGTTTTACAGGAAATGCCACCCTGACGCACAGCGGCATGGGCACAGAGATCTCGCACAGGGCCCTGGGCCGAAACGCCCGCAAGGCACTGCGCGCCGCTTTGGCCGAATCAGAAAGACTGGAACGGCTGCTAAGCCGTTTCGTACCGGAAAGCGATATCAGCCGGCTCAACAGGTCAGCCGGAGCAGGATGGGTTTCCCTTCATCCGCACACCTTTATGCTCCTTTCCGCGGCTGATAAATTCTTTAAATGCAGCGGCGGCGCTTTTGACATCACCATATGCCCGCTGATGGAGCTTTGGCACTTTCATAATGCGTCCATGCTCCCGAACAAGGGAAAAATCATCCATATGCTTCCCCTTGTGGATGGCGGCGGCCTCCAGCTTGACCCGGCAGCCAACAGGGCACGCCTCATGAAATCCGGTCAGTCTGTTGATCTGGGCGGGATCGGCAAAGGATATGCTGCCGACCGGTTTATTGAACTATTCAAGGAATACCGCTGCCGGTCTGCCTGGACAAACCTTGGCGGAAATGTAAGCCTGCTGGGCAACAGGCCGGATGGCAACCCGTGGACGGTGGGCATCCGCCATCCCAGGGTAAAAGGCCGCCTTCTTGGCGCGATAAAAGCACATGACTGCTCCGTGGTCACCTCGGGCGATTATGAGCGGTGCTTTACCGGTCCGGACGGGATACTTTATCATCATATCCTGAACCCTGCGACAGGCTGGCCTGCCGACTCGGGTTTGATCAGCGTCACTGTCATCTCGCAAAGCGCGGTGACGGCTGACGCCTTGTCAACGGCTGTCTTTGTGGCTGGACTGGAGAAAGGGATGATGCTGCTGCAGGATTTTCAAGATGCTGACGCTGTGCTGGTGGACAGGGAAATGACAGTATTTGTGACAGAACGTCTGATGGACCGGTTTGCAGCTGCTGAAGGTATAACATTCACCGCCATCCGCTGAGGAAAGGAGAAACAGGATGAAAAAAGGAAAGGGGAAAATCAAAATGTGGATATTGATCGTTCTTGGCGTTCTTGTTGTGGGCTTGGGCATCGGATTCCTGGTCATGGAACCGGGCAGGCGCGAAGCGATGAACCTGACGATAGAAGATCTTGACCTGCGCGGCCTGAAAGACGGTATCTACACAGGTGAGTACAAGGGGACAAAAGACAGCCTGCGCAACTGCAAGGTTGAGGTGACGGTTGCCTCCGGGAAGGTGACGGCCGTCAAAGTACTGGAAGGGGCCCTGTCGAAAGGGGACACGCCGGTTGTTATCCGCGGCGGGCAAACGATCGACACGTTGTTCAACAGGGTGATTGACGCGCAGTCCCTCCAGGTGGATGTCATCAGCGGAGCTACCATTACTTCCAAGGTGCACTTGAAAGCAGTTGAAAACGCATTAAAACAGGCCCTCGCGAATTGAGCTGAGAAGACACATGAAACGGATTTCATTGTTTCCCTTTTATCTACAGAATTCTGGACTACTGCATAAATACATGGGAACAACTCCCTATATTTTATTGCTGATGTTATTCAAAATACCCGAATAATTTGCTTTCTATACAGCATTAAAGTTCTTTTGAGGTCCGGGGCTTTTCTTTCAAGAAAAGCCCCGGTATCTCTTCCGTCTTCTTCCCCCCGTCTCCTGTCCCTACCTCGAAATCTGGTCCAAGCTCATGCCGAATCCGGGCACAAAGTCGCGGATGAAGTCCTGCACCTCCGGCAGGTCGATGGCGTGGAGGGAGGCGAGGATGGACTCCCGGGCCTCGAGGAACTCACTGTTGCCGGCCTTGGTTTCCTCCAGGCACTTGACGTAGCCGCAGATGCGGTCGGCGGCCTTGACCAGGCGCCATTCCGGGGTGTCCTGGGCGGGGGCGATGAGGGGTTCGTAGGCGGGCTGCAGGTCCTCCGGCAGCATGCCCTTGAGGCGCTGGACGGCGATGCGCTCGATCTTGTGGTATTCTGCCTTGATCTGCGGGTTGTTGTGCTTGACGGGGGTGGGCAGGTCGCCGGTGATGACCTCAGAGATGTCGTGGAACAGCGCCAGCGCCATCACGTGCTCGGCGTTGTAGGTCCGGCCGTAGCGCGTGTTGCCGATGAGGGCGATGGCATGGGCGATCATGGCGGCCTGCATGGAGTGTTCCATGTCGTTCTCCGGGATCAGGTTGCGCATTAAACTCCAGCGTCTGATGAGCTTCATCCTGGACAGGTAGGCGTAAAAATGATAGGCCACGGTATTCTCCTTCATCTTCTTTCATCCGGGATCGAGATGATCCGGCAGTCCCTGCCGATGCCGGGAAGAAACCTGAGCAGGAAGTCCTGCGTGCTGATTTCAACGGACTGCGTATTGACGCAGGGATGGAACCACAGGCGTTCATAGCGCAAAAGGCTGTCGTCCATTACCAGGGAAACCTGCTTTTCCGTGTCAAACAGCAGGCCAAGTGGGCTGACCGCGCCACTGTCCAGCCCCAAAAGCTCAGGCAGCAGTGTTTCCGGCGAGAAACTCAGCCGGGACACGCCCAGGAGTTTGCTGACAACAGCGGTCACATAAGCGCGCCGCGGTGAGAGCAGGAGCAGATAAAAATCGGTCGCCTGCCGGTTGCACAGGAAGACGTTCTTGGGGACAGTGGCAATCGCAGCGTCCAGTCCTGGCGTGCCGAGGCAGTCCCCGATCGTCCATTTGGGTTCATGATGAAACAGCTTATAGGGGATCCCCAGACCGTCCAGCGCCCGAAGGACTTCACAGCTCCTGTCCATTTCCGTCCTTCTTTTTGCGCAGTGCGCCTTCAAAACCCAGGCTGCCCGGCGTGTAATACACGGCGTCCTCAAAGCCGCCGGGCAGATAGTTCTGCTCCACCCAGTGTCCGGGGAAGTCGTGCGGGTAGAGGTAGCCCTCCCCGTTGCCCAGGCGGTTGGCGCCCTGGTAGGAGGTATCCCTTAAATAGACCGGCACCTCGCCCAGCTGCCCGCGCTCCGCGTCCTGCGCGGCCTTGTTCATCGCCGTGACCACGCTGTTGGACTTGGGCGCCATGCAGACGTAGAGGATGGCCTGGGTAATGGCCAGCCTGGCTTCCGGCAGCCCGACAAACTCCAGCGCGCGGGCCGCGCTCATGGCCTGCACCAGCGCCTGGGGGTCCGCCAGCCCCACGTCCTCGCTGGAATGGGTGATGACCCTCCTCACGATCAGCTTCGGGTCGCACCCCGCGTACAGCAGCCGGGAGGCCCACAGCAGCGCGGCGTCCGGGTCCGAGCCGCGCAGGCTCTTGCAAAAGGCGGACAGCATATCATAATACAGCGTCTCATCCACCCGCATCATGGGTTTCTGTATGCTGTCCTCGGCGATTGCCCGGGTGATGCGCAGCCCGTCCCTGTCAGTGGGCGTAGTGAGAACCGCCAGCTCCAGCGCGTTCAGCGCGGTGCGCACGTCGCCCGCGGCCACCTGCACCCAGTGGTTCAGCGCGTCCTCATCCACCCTGACGTTCAGGTCGCCCACGCCGCGCTCACGGTCTGATATCGCGTTTTTGACAGCTTGCCGGACGTTAGCGTCGCTGAGCCGGAAGAACTGGAAGACCCGGCAGCGGCTGACGATGGCCGGGGTCATGGAGACCATCGGGTTCTCGGTCGTGGAGCCGATAAAGCGGATGACTCCCTCCTCGATGGCGGGCAGGATGGAATCCGACTGCGCCTTGTTCCACCGGTGGCACTCGTCCAGCAGCAGGTAGGTGTGCTGGGCGTGCATGCTCCGCCGGTCCCTCGCCGCCTGGATCACCGCGCGCACCTCGCCCACCCCGGTGGTCACGGCGTTGAGCCGTTCAAAGTGTCCCTTTGTGGTCTGGGAGATGACGTAGGCCAGCGTCGTCTTGCCGCAGCCGGGCGGGCCGTAGAAGATGCTGCTGCTCAGCTGGTCCGCCTCGATCGCGCGGCGGAGCAGGCGGCCCTTGCCCACCAGATGCTCCTGCCCAAGGAACTCCTCCAGGGTGCGGGGCCGCATGCGATCGGCCAGCGGCCGGCTGGCTTGGCCTAAATAGTCAAACAGGCTCATCGCTCTCCCTGACCTGCATCAGCAGGCTCTTGCCGTCCCGCGACAGGCGCCATTCCCGGGACAGGGCGCGGGCGGCGCACTCCAGGTGCAGCGTGGCGATGCCGGAGTCAATGCTGTCAAACCGGCTGCCCGTAAAGCACAGCGTGTTCCCTGTGTAGCTGAGCTTCCAAGGCTGCCGGTTCATGGCGGAGGGCGCGGAGCGCACCGCCTCGGCCGCCTGGTAGGCCCACAGGGGCCATTTGGCGGGGTCGTCCCGGCACAGCTCGGCGAGGGGCTTCCGTTTCCGGTGCCTCGCGCCTTCCGGGTCTTTTGGCACGCCGAAGGGAATGACGGCCTTGACAGTTTCCCCCTCCCCGGCAAGGGGGCTGACGATGCTCCTGCGGTAGTTGCCCACGATCCAGCATCCGGCCAGCCCCATGGCGGCCAATTCCAGCGCGAAGGCTTCGCCGGAGATGCCAGCGGCCAGGTTCTCCATCGGGATCCCCTTTTGGACGAGCACCGCGGCGTATCGGCTGACGCCTTCGAACTTCGGAAACAGCGGCAGGGGGATGACCAGGTCTCCGGCATCCTTCCCGCTCGTCACGATCCGCACGCCTTTCAGGGCGGACCGCTGCGCGGCGTATTCCAGCGCCGCCGTCTGGGAAAGGTCCGGCGGTCCCGAAAAGATGCGGCAGCTGAAACGCCGGGGCATGACGGAAAACCACCTGTCCAGCTGCGGTGTCTGATAAAAACCCTCCCAGGGCAGCATGTCCATCTCCCTATGCCTCCTTGACATGGCTGGAGTTTACCATACCCGGGCTAAGGGTTCAATGTCGTTTCCGCAATGTCTGCATGTAAAAGGAAGCCGCGCTTTCGGCTTCCCTATCCAGATTCTTCCAATCCCTTACCCGATGACCGCTTTCCCGCCCATGTAGGGCCGCAGCGCTTCCGGGATCCGAACGCTGCCGTCTTCCTGCAGGTTGTTCTCAAGAAAGGCGATGAGCATCCGGGGCGGGGCCACGACGGTGTTGTTGAGGGTATGGGGGAAGTATTTCCTCCCGTCTCCGCCCTTGACGCGGATCTGCAGGCGCCGGGCCTGCGCGTCGCCCAGGTTGGAGCAGCTGCCCACCTCGAAGTATTTCTGCTGCCGGGGCGACCAGGCCTCCACGTCGCAGCTGATGACCTTCAGGTCGGCCAAATCGCCCGTGCAGCAGGCGAGGGTGCGCACCGGGATGTCCAGGGTGCGGAAGAAGGCCACGGTGTTCTCCCACATCTTCTGATACCACGCCATGCTGTCCTCGGGCCTGCAGAGGACCACCATCTCCTGTTTCTCAAACTGGTGGATGCGGTAAACGCCGCGCTCCTCGATGCCGTGCGCGCCGACCTCCTTCCTGAAGCAGGGGGAATAGCTGGTCAGCGCCTGGGGCAGGTCCTCCTCGGACAGGATGGTGTCGATGAACCTGCCGATCATGCTGTGCTCGCTGGTGCCGATGAGGTAGAGGTCCTCCCCCTCGATCTTGTACATCATGTTTTCCATTTCGGCAAAGCTCATCACGCCGGTCACCACCTCGGAGCGGATCATGAACGGCGGGATGTAATAGGTGAACCCGCGGTCGATCATGAAGTCACGGGCATAGGACAGGATGGCGGAGTGCAGCCGGGCGACGTCGCCCCACAGGTAGTAAAAACCCTTGCCGCTGGTCCTGCGGGCGGAGTCCAGGTCGATCCCGGTTAGACGCTCCATGATGTCCACATGGTAGGGGATCTCAAAGGCCGGTACCGAGGGCTCGCCGAAGCGTTCCATCTCCACGTTCTCGCTGTCATTCCGGCCCAGGGGCACCGCCGCATCCATGATCTGCGGGATCTGCATCATGACCGCCTTCAGCTTCCCGGCATACTCGATCTCCCTGGCCTGAAGTTCAGTCAGCTGAGCGGCGATCTGCGCGACCTGGGCTTTGACGGCTTCGGCTTCGTCCCTCCTCCCCTTGGCCAGCAGGCCGCCGATCTGTTTGGAGAGCGTATTGCGCTGTCCGCGCAGCGTGTCGGCCTGCCCGATGGCTTCCCGATTGAGCCGGTCCAACTCCGCCGCCTCGTCGACCAAAGGCAGCTTACTGACCTGGAACTTCCTGCGGATGTTTTCCCTTACAAGCTCCGGATCGTTGCGGATCAATGCGATGTCGATCATTTGGCTGCTCCTTTGAAATAAAAATCCTTCCTCCACCATGGGACGGAAGGTTCCGCGTTGCCACCCAACTTACCGCGCGCCCGCGCGGCCACTCTCGGCGCTGTAAGGGGCGTTCCCCTGCCGCTCCTCGCGGCCCGTTCCCGGGCGGAAGGCCCCGTCCGCTGCCGCCTCGCACCTTCCGGCGTCTCTCTGAATGCGGATCAAGGGTTGTTTCCCGTTCATCACGATGCGCTGAGTATAGCACCGCAGGGATGCGCGCGCAAGACGGCGAGCGGGAAACCTTCGTCTGCGCGCTCTCCGCGGGGGTATATTCCGCGTGACAGCATGAGCGGAGGGGAACGATGGAAGGGGATTTTCCGGCATTTGAAGCAAGGGCGGAGGAAGCGGGTGATCTCCTCATCCTTCGCCTGCCGGAGCAGGTCAGCCGGTCTCTCCCTTCCCGGGGGATGGTGATGGGCGAGGGTAAGATCAACAGCCTGCCCTTTGTTCTGCCCCTTGAACCGGACGGCCGGGGCGGGCACTGGATTGAACTGAAGGGCGAGCATGCGGAGAACGTCCGGGCCGGCAGCCTGGTAACCGTTTCTTTGCGGCTTGCCGCCGTCTGGCCGGAGCCCCCGCTGCCGGAGGACCTGGGGGAGGCCCTTGCGCAGGAAACCCTGCTGGACGCCTGGGCTGCCTGCACCGTCCGGGCGAGGTGGGAATGGATCCGCTGGGTGCGCTCGACAGCCAGTGCCGCCACAAGGGCAAAACGCGTGTCAGCGGCCTGTGACAAGCTCAGAAAGGGAGAGAGGCGGCCCTGCTGCTTTGACACCTCCCGCTGCACGGTGCCCCAGGTCAGCGCGTCCGGTGTGCTGGCGGTGCCGGGTAAAAAACTGAACCTATCTTGAACCGGCCTTTCGATCCCTGATGGAACGGAGGGTCGTTGTCATATCGGGGATTTTGATGTTTTGGACAGCGCTATTAATCGCCGCCGCCCTCCTGGAACTCCTCCGGGACAAAGCCGCGGATCAGCTGCGCCATCATGTAACCGGTCCTGCCGTCGACCCAGACCTTCTTCCAGTAAACCGTGCCGCCGGTCACGACCACCTCGGTACCGTTTGGATAGAGCCCCAGGGATTCCGAGGCGGTGGAGCCCCTTTGGCGCAGGTGCGCGCCCTGGCCGCCCGGATTGTCGATCACGCTCACTGCCCCGTCAGGGCGTGGAATGGAAGCGACATAGGGGATGTCTGCATAGACCGGCTGAGGGGTGAGGGCGGAGGCCATCATGAAACCGGTCTTTCCGTCCTCTGTCAGCACGTGGGCAAACTCTTCCGTGACACCCAGCACGCGCACGGGCTGTCCGTTCGGGACCGCGCCCTGCTTCCCAGACTGGTAGGATTGCCCCGCGCGCAGGGTGAGGCTGAAGCCGTCCTGATAGTTGACCAGAACGGTAGGGATCAGGCTGGGTACGCTGCCCACCGGCCCGTCAAGGACCAGGCTGTCCGTTTCCATGTAGCCCTCCAGGCTGCCGATGCGGACCCTGGCCCATATGCCGCCCTTTTGATCAAGCACCCGGACGACCACGCCGGAAAAATACTTGCCCAGTGACTTGGCGCCCTTGCTGGCGCTGGTGCGCAGATGGACGCGGAGGGAGGGATCCGGGCTGTAAACGATCGCCAGCGCCGCGCCGTCGTCCGCGTTCTTCAGGCGCAGGCCCTCCGGCGTCACCCATCCGTGCAGGCGGTCTCCCGCCTCGGAAAATACCAGGATCTCTGCCCAGGAATCATTGAGGGCAAGCAGCTCAAAGGCTTCGCCGGAACTGAGCTCCCGCAGTGCTTTGGAGCCGCTGTCCACGCTTTCATACAGCGGCCTGGTTTCGCCCGCGTTGATCCAGGCCTGGGGTTCGACCGTAAAACTGCCCTGTTCCGCATGGGATATGCAGGCCAGGGTCAGGAATGCCGCCAGGGCGAACAGGGACATTTGCTTCTTCAATCTTTTTCTCCTTGTCTGACGCGGCCGGTATGGCGCTCACGGTAAGGCGCTGATGCTGCCATGAGGATGATACCCGCTTATGCTTTGCCCTTGCCCAGCGCCTGGCTGGCGGCCTCCTCGCGGAACTGGTTGGTGTAGAGTTGGTAATAGGCGCCGCGGCGCTTGAGCAGTTCCTCATGCCTGCCTTCCTCCTTGATCACCCCGTCCTCAACCAGAAGGATGCGGTCCGCTGAGCGGATGGTGGAGAGCCTGTGGGCGATGATGAAACTGGTGCGGCCCTGGAGCGTCTTTTCGATCGCGTGCTGGATCGCCATTTCCGTTTCGGTATCCACCGATGAGGTCGCCTCGTCCAGTACGAAGATCCTCGGGTCATGCAGGATCGCGCGGGCGAAGGAGATCAGCTGTTTTTCGCCGGTGGACAGGCGGCTGCCGCCTTCGCCGACCGGGGTCAGATAGCCTTTGTCCATTTTCCGGATGAAGCCGTCGGCGTTGACCAGTTTTGCCGCGGCGACCGCTTCCTCCTCGCTGGCCTCAGGCCTTGCGTAGCGCAGGTTGTCCAGCACGGTGCCTGAGAACAGGTGCGGTTCCTGCAGGACGTATCCGATGCTGCTCTGCAGCCACAGCTGGCTGCGCTCGCGGTAGTCCCTGCCGTCGATGAGAATGCGGCCGGAGCTGGGCTCGTAAAACCTGCAGATGAGGTTGACGATGGTTGATTTTCCGGCGCCGGTCGGGCCGACGATGGCGACGTTCTCCCCGGGCCTGACGTGCAGGCTGAAGTCTTTGAGGACTTCCTCGCCATCCTTGTACTTGAAGCTGACGTTCTCAAAGGTCACTTCGCCCGTGATGTCTTCCCAGTTCTCGTATTTCGGATGGAAGTTGTCCCCATAGAGGGCTTCGACCTCAGCGCTGTCCCGGATCTCCGGCTCCGTCTCCAAAAGGCTCAGCACGCGCTCCGCGGCGGCCTGGATGCGCTGCATCTCGCTGAAGGTCGCGGCGATGTCTCGGATGGGGTTGAAAAACTGCACGGAGTAGTTCACAAAGGCGGTCACCGTGCCCAGTGTCAGGACGTCCCCCAGCACCTTTGCCGCGCCTTCGCCCAGAACGTACGCGGTCGCCAGGGAGGAGACGGAGATGACCAGCGGGAGAAAGAGGCTGGACAGGGTGGCGGAGCGGATCGCTGCCTTGCGCATCGAGCCTGTCAGTTCCCCGAACTCCCTGAAGTTTTCGTCCTCCCGCACGAGTGACTTGGTGGTCTTTGCCCCCATGATGCCCTCGTTGAAGGCGCCGGTGATGCGGGAATTGATCTTCCGGACTTCGCGCTGGGCCTTCAGGATGCGCTTCTGGAAATACGCCGAGATCAGGGCGAGCACGGGAAGGATCGCCAGCACGCCCAGGGCCAGCTGCCAATTGATGATCAGCATGGCCGTAGTACAGGAGATCAGGAAAATGACGGCCCAGACCAGGTCGACAAGGCCCCAGCCGAACGCCTCCGACAGGTGGCTGATGTCGCTGGTGAGCCTGCTCATCAGATGCCCCACGGACATCCTGTCGTAGTAGGAGAAGGAGAGCTCCTGCAGCTTGCGGAAACCCTTCTGGCGCATGTCATAGGCGACGTTGTGCTCGACCCGGCCGGCCAGGAGGATGAAGAAGAAGATGACCGCGACCTGCAGCAGGATGATCGCCAGGTAGACCAGCGCGAAGGGCCAGAGGGAGACCGCCGCCTCCCCCGGCCTGATGTAGTTGTCGATCGCGTAGCGTGTGAGCAGCGGCATCAGCACGTCGGTGCTGGCCAGGATGGACATGAACAGGGCAACGAACCCCATGTTCTTCCAATGCCTGCGCATGTGGATAAAGAGTTTTCTGAACAGGCTGAAATCGAATTTCTTCGTGTATTCCTGTTCTTCCGGAAAGCTGAAATCACTCATATAGCGCCTCCTGAGCCATGCTCAGTTCCTTGTGCTGGATGTATTCATCCTCAAGCCCCGACTGGATCTGGTAAATGCGCCGGTACAGGCCTGGACGGGAGATCAGCTCCTCGTGGGTGCCCTGGTCGCTGATCTTTCCTTCCTCCAGCACGAGGATGAGGTCTGCCTGGCTGAGGGTGAGGATGCGGTGGCTGATGATGACGGTGGTCACGCCCAGGCTGCGGCGCCTGAGCGCCTCCCGGATCCGCGCGTCGGTCTGCGTGTCCACCGCGGAGAGGGAGTCGTCAAAGATGAGGATGTCGTTGTTCTTCAACAGCGTACGCGCGATGGCCGCTCGCTGCTTCTGCCCGCCCGAGAGGGTGACGCCGCGCTCGCCAACCAGGGTCTCCCAGCCCTTTTCGCTGTCCTGTATGAACTCAAGGGCCTGCGCATCCCCGGCCGCCGCCTCGATCTCCTCCCTGGAGGCGTGCGGTGCCGCCATGCGCAGGTTCTCATAGATGGTCTTTGAATAGAGGAAAGGCTCCTGCAGGACCAGCCCCACGCGGCTCCTTAAGTGCTTTCGTGCAATCGTCCTGATGTCATGCCCTGAGATGGTGATCTTCCCGGTCTGCGGCGCGTACATGCGCTGCAGCAGCAGCGCGATGCTGGTCTTGCCGGTGCCGGTCGCGCCGAGGATGGC
>CAUJDI010000069.1 GCA_963169565.1 Bacillota bacterium
GGAATACATCGTGATAGGGCTTCCCCGCAACATGGACGATTCCCTGGGGCCCCAGGCGCGGGAAGTGATGGGCTTTGCCAAGCGGCTCACAGAGAAAGGGATCCGGGTCGAGCTGGTCGACGAGCGCCTCAGCAGCGTGGAGGCAGGGGAGAAACTCAAGGAGAGCGGCCTGAGCGCGCCGGAGAGCAGGAAGCGAATCGATCAGGCGGCCGCGGCGCTCATCCTGCAGGACTACCTCGACCGGCTTCCGGGGAAGGGCTCAGGGTATAATCAATAGACACCAAGAGGACGCAGACCGTCCATTACGCAAGGGAGGAACACGGCTCATGACGGATGACAAGAACAGGAAAGACCTGGAGGAATCCCCGGAGGAGATGGAGAGCAATATCGTGGAACTGACCGATGAAGACGGGGTCACCACCGAGTTTGAGTACCTGAGCACCATCGAGCACAAAGGGGAAAGCTACGTTGTCCTCCTGGCACCTCAGGAAGAGGAGAACGAGGAGGAAGGCGAGGTCGTCATCCTGAAGATCCAGAAGGATGAGAACGGCGAGGATACCTACGTTTCCTGCGACGATGAAGAGATCGAAGAGGAAGTGTTCGAGCTGTTCATGGAAGAGATGGAAGAGGAAGAAGACGGGGAGGAGGCCTGAGCCTTTCCGCCGTCTGACCCATCAGGGGCTGCCGCGATGACGCGGGAGCCTTTTTTATTGTACCGGACGTCAGTATTCTCCGGATAAAGCGGACAATCACTGAATCAATTCAGGGATCCGGGGAGGAACTCCCCGGGCGGGGTATGAGGACGCAGTCCCCATATGCGTTCCTGAATTCCTATAAGTCAATGCGTCCTCATTCCCCCAGGAACCCGATGTCGATGTTTCCGTTGGAGGTCTGGACCGTCAGCCTGAACTGCCCCTTCCCGCCGTCGCCAAGGCTGTCATCGCCGTTGGAAGTGTGGGAGGAAATGGTGTAATCCGCGCGCTTGCCCTCCACGCTGCCGGTGATGGCGCCGTTGGAACTCCTCAGCTCGATGTCCGCGGAGGCCACACGATCCACCGTGACGCGGCCGTTGGAGGTTTCCAGGCGCAGCCCGTCCTTCGCGACCGTCTCCCGGGCCGTGATCCCGCCGTTGGAGGACCGCGCGTCCGCCTTGCCGGACACGGCCAGCTGATCCAGCGTGACCGGGCCGTTGGAGGTATGGGCGCTGATCAGAGCAGCCACGACGGCATTGACCTCGATGGGCGCGTTGGATGTTCTGATGCGCACCTCTCCCGCCTGCGTCAGGCCGGACACGTTCACCCTGGCGTTGGAGCTTTCCAGCAGGATGTCACCGGTATAGGCTGCTGGGAGGATCAGGTCCACCCGCGGATCTGAGGAGCTGCTGTAGTTCGAGAGCATCTCATTCTTGTACGCCAGCGTCAGCGCGCCGTCTTCCAGCGACACCTCGTAGGGGTCCTCCGTGCAGGTGAAGTAATGGATCACGATCTCTTCACTGTCTGACGCCGCCACCATGACAGGCATATTCCGGGCCTTGATCCTGACCTGCTTTATCCCTGTCGTTTCGGCAGCGTAGTCCTGCTTCTCATACACAAGTACCTTTGCCCAGCCTCTGAACGCAGAGATCGACATCACCGCGGCGAAGACGATGACGACAACTGCCAGCAGCAAGCCGGCGGTCCGTTTGATCCGGTTCCTATTTTCCATGCCGAACCCTCCTGACAGGTTTCTGCTCATCAATGTGTACCACCGGGCATTGTTTTGTCAAGAGACTGCTGTCTGTTTTCCAATCAACATCCTCAGCGCCTCCTCAATCCTCCGGTCAGACGGCCCAGGGCCCATAGCGACAGCCCCGGCGCCATCGACAGAAGGATCGCCGCGAGCGCTGAAACGCTATAGGCCAGATAGGAGATAAACGGGGGAACGGCGGCGCCGGGTTTGAAGTAAATACTGGTGATAACAGGATGGATCGCATCAAAGCGGATGACCGCCAGAAGCAGCACAAGAAGGGGCAGCAGCAGGCACATCAGCAAGCCGGCCAGGCGCACGAAACCGCCCGGCATCCGGCTGGACGGGCCGACAGACTCGGCCGGGGGCTGGACTGAACGCCGGGCGGAGGGCGGCGGCGTTTCCCGGGACACAGGCGGCTGGATCCGCCGTTCAGGCGCGGCGGTCTGGACACTGGGCATGGGCACCGGCGTCCCCGCGCCGAAGCGCCGGGCGTTGCGAGGCGCGGAACACTCGACGCACTGGGTATGGCCGTCCTTGTTGGCGGTTTGGCAGCGGCTGCAGATCCACATTTCCTTACCCTCCGGTTCTCTCTGTCCGATCATCCAACGTCCGCGCCCACCATTCCCCTGCATGGCCGGAAGGATTGTATTGTAGCATATCTCTGCCGGGCCGCGCTTGTAAACGCCTTTTCCCGACGGTATACTGGCGTTGCGCGGGGGCAGGCGGCATTGCCCGCTGCCCATATGGAAGGGAACAGTCCTATGATCAACATCATCCTGCTGGGCCTGGTGAGCTTTTTCGCAGACATAAGCGCGGAGATGGTCTACCCGCTCATCCCGCTTTACCTGACCGGCGCTTTCGGCGCAACGCCAGCCCTGGTGGGCGTCATCGAAGGGCTTGCGGAAAGCACAGCCAGCCTGCTGAAGGTATACAGCGGCTACCTCACGGATAAATACCATAAGAAAAAGCCCATTGCCTTCATCGGCTATGCCGCGGGGCTGGTCTACAAGGCCGCCCTGCTCCTGTCCTCTTCCTGGGGGGGCGTCCTCATCGCCCGGGTCATTGACCGGCTGGGCAAGGGCATCCGCACCTCGCCCCGTGACGTGATGGTGAGCGAGAGCGCGCAAACCGACGGGATGGGAAAGGCTTTCGGCGTGCACAAGGCGCTGGATATGGCGGGGTCGGCCATCGGCATCCTGCTGGCTTGGTTTCTGATCAGGAACGCGGCAGCCGGCGGGACGGATTATCAGCGTGTTTTTGGGATCTCCATGATCCCGGCCCTGCTGTCGCTGATGATGTTTTTCTTCATCAGGGAAAAGAAGACGCCGCGCGCGGCCAGGCCCAGGGAACGCTTCTGGAAGAACATCGGCCGGCTGGACAGCCGGCTGAAGCTCTACCTCCTGGTCTCCTTCCTGTTCACCCTGGGGAACTCATCCAATACCTTCCTGCTGCTGCGCGCCAGGAGCGTGGGCTTTGACGATACCTCCGTCATCCTTTTATACTTTGCCTATAACCTGACCGCCTCCCTGCTGGCCCTTCCCTTCGGGAGGCTGTCTGACAAGGTCGGCCGCAAATGGCTGCTCGCGGGCGGATATATGGTATTCGCTGTTGTCTACGCCGGCTTTGCCTTTGGAAGCAGCCGCGCGGTTTTTGTAGTCATTTTTGTGGTCTACGGATTCTACACCGCCATGACCACCGGGGTGGAGCGCGCCCTGATCGCGGAGATCTCCCCGCCGGAACTGAAGGGCACCATGCTGGGCCTCCAGTCCACCATCGTCGGGGTTGCCCTGCTGCCCGCCAGCGCGATCTGCGGGTTGCTGTGGACGAGCTTTGGCCCCAGGGTTCCCTTTCTGTTCGGCGCGTTTCTGTCATTGGCCGCAGCGGTGCTGCTGATCCTGTTCTTCAGCAAGGACAAGCCGGCGGTCAAGGCAGTCTGAATGAATGATTGGGGGAGATGACGCGTGACGCCTGTTGAGGAATACATCCTGTCCTGTCCGGAAGAGCACCGGGAGCGGCTGACTGCGCTGCGCA
Organism: Bacillota bacterium; assembly: GCA_963169565.1. Classification (GTDB taxonomy): domain Bacteria; phylum Bacillota; class Clostridia; order Christensenellales; family Aristaeellaceae; genus UBA6115. The sequence continues at coordinate 3,760 of CAUJDI010000069.1, forward strand.
ACTTGATTTTAAGTGCGGCGCCGGAGCTGATGGAGAAAATATCCTGGGGGATGCCGACCTTTTACCACACAAAAAATGTCATCCACTTCGCCCTGAACAAGGCACACATCGGCATCTACCCCGGGGCGGACGCGGTTGCGCAGTTCGCGGAGAGGCTCAGGGAGTACAAGACCTCCAAGGGCGCTGTCAGGATCCCGCTGTCCGGCCCCCTGCCGGAAGAGCTGATCCGCGACCTGACCTGCTGGTGCGCCGGGAACCCCGGCCTATGAACAGAAAACGCTATGAGTTTGACGCGGTGATCCAAAAAGTGCCGGACCTTGACGGCGCGTACGTAGAGTTTCCCTTTGACGCCCGGGAGGAGTTCGGCAGGGGCCGCGTCAGGGTGCTGGCCACTTTTGACGGTCATCCCTACCAGGGCTCCCTGGTGAGGATGGACACCGCCGGCCACATCATCGGCATCCGCAAGGACATCCGCAGAACGATCGGCAGGCAGCCGGGGGACACCGTCCATGTCACCATCAGGGAGGACGACGCAATATGAATATGAACGATGGATCCGGCGATCTCCTTCCGCGCTGCGCCTGGGCGCGGGGCGGCGACGCGCTGTACACCGCCTACCATGACAGGGAATGGGGCACGCAGTCCTTTCAGGACAGGCACCTGTTTGAGATGCTTATCCTGGAAGGGTTCCAGGCCGGGCTGTCCTGGCGGACCATCCTGAACAAACGAGACGCTTTCCGGGAGGCTTTCGACGGGTTTGACCCGGAAAAGGTCGCGCGGTACGGTCCTGATAAAACAGATGAACTGATGGGCAACCAGGGGATCGTCCGCAACCGGCTGAAGATCCTGTCCGCTGTGGGCAACGCGCAGGCTTTCCTTTCCATCCAAAAGGAATATGGCAGTTTTTCCAATTACCTGTGGGGCTGGGTGGACAACACACCCGTTCTGCCGGGGCCCGGCCCTGTCCCAACCCAAACGCCGCTGTCCGACGCGATCAGCCGGGACCTCATGCGCCGCGGCATGCGCTTTGTCGGGTCGGTCATCATCTATTCCTTCCTGCAGGCGGTCGGCGTGGTCAACGACCATGAGCCGGGGTGTTTCAGGCACCCGGGCAAGGCGCAGACAGGCTGAGGGGAAGCCCCGGATAAGAAACCGTGCCCCTGAGCGGTTTTCGCCCAACTCAGGGACACGGCTCTTTAGCGGTCAAAGCCTATTGGAGGACGGTGACCTGATAGCCGTCGCTGATGATCGTGATGCCCCCGTTCATCGTGACGTACCATCGGATGCCGCGCGCATCCAGGTCGGCCAGCACGGCGCCCGCGGGCGGATTCTTTTTGCTGGCGGGGATCACCGCGATCTGCGGCTGCACCAGGTCCAGAAGCTGATCCAACCCCGCGATGTTCTGCCCGTGGCAGGGCATCTTGATGAAGGTGTGCGGCGTCAGAAGTCCGGCCTGGGCCATTTCCGCGATCCGCTCTGACATGATGTCCCCCGAAAAGAAGAAGCTGTTCTTCCCGTGGGTCACGGACACCACCAGGGAGTTGTTATTGTCTTCGTCTTCCTCATAAACCGCCTTCTGCGCAGGCAGCACGGTGAATTGAACGCCCTGATATTCCAGATCCACCTGATCGGTGACCTTCTGCGTATTCAAGGTATCCAGCATGCCCTGCACCAGGACGGCAAGGTCGCTCGCCTTGTTATAATCCGGCACAAGGATCCGGCTGACCTTGATGCTGCTGAGCAGCTCGGGGACCCCGCCGATGCTCCTCTTGTCAAAATGCGTCAGGATCAGGCAGTCCAACTCGGCGACCTCGCCCTCGGCCAGATAGGCGAGGATCTCCTGCGCGTCATCCTCCTCGCCCGCATCGATCAGGACAGACTGGCTCTCCGTGAGCAGCAGGTACGCATCGGCCTTCCCGATCTTCAAACACCTGATGCGCAGGGACCCCAGCTTTTCGCCGGACACCGCGCCCGGCAGCGACGCGAGGAGCAAGGCTGCGGCAAACGCGCAGAACCATCTTTTGAACCTGATCATATATACACCTTCCTTATCATTAAAATCGCATTGCATCCCCTGGGATCGAGGCACAGGCTGCGTCTATGGCGTCTGACCCTCCGCGTTTGCTTTGAGGAAGGCACCGAAATACCGCTCGGTCTCCGCCTCGCTGAGCTGATAGCGCCGGATGATGTATTCAGTGACAAAGGCAGGCCGTTTCGCCAGCATCGTCCGAAAAACGCCCATCGTGTTTTCCCAGTGCTCAAAGCTTCTCCACATCCAGCGCTGTGCATGCAGCCGCATCAGGGGGGCATAATCCGCCTGCCATTCATCCAGTTTCGTAGTGATCTCCAGGGCGGTAAAACACTCCGCCAGGATGCGGCCGGTCAACGACAGGAACCGGTCGCGCATCAAGGGAACCTGCATCAAGGAGGTGAACAGCTCCCCATAACAGTACTTTGTCGCGGTCTTTCCGGTGTCGAGGTAGAAGAGGAGCGCTTTGTCATTTGTATCTTGCATGCTCATGTCCAGATCGAACAGCATCAGTTTCCATTTGCCGCCCGGGACCTTGTAGTACCGTACGTTCTGGAGGTCCGTATTGCCGCTGATCATTTCAAAGGCGGTATGGGCAAAGAGGCTGTTGATATCCAGGCGGTCCAGGACATAGCGGAGGCATTCCGGGTCGTTCAGGTCATTCTTCCGGCAATATCCGGCCAATTCCTCCAGATCCATTCTGCTTCCGTGGACTTCTTCACCCCGGTTCTTGATGATGATGATGCCGTCGATCGCATCGGGATCGGTGATCCCCTCCCACTGCGCGATGGTGTCCCGGTTCGCGCGCTCCCGCAGGTTCATGGCTCCCCAGAACTGCCCGTTCACGTAGACGAGGGCCGGCCGGAACGCGAGGTACATCAGCCCGTACCCCTGCGCCAGGTGACTGAGGAAACCGTCGCGCATATGTGTCCATAGGATGTCCGTGCCCCCGCTGCGCAAGGTCAAACAGGAGTATTCACCGTAATACCGGTCGGGGAAGGGATTGTACCGGAAGCTGCTCTCTCCCAGACCGGCGCGGGCATACAGGGAGAAGGTGCGGGGCAGGTAGATGCGGCTGGTCCCGCCTGTCAGGCGCAGCCCTGCCTGCTGGTTCACCTGCGCGGTCCCATCTTCATAGATCTCCACGTTGACGGGACGTTCCCCAACAAACTTTGGGGAGCCCTTGACGAAAAAGCCCATGTTTCCGAAGAAAAACGCAGGGTCTCCCGTGACGCAGACGACCGGGTGCTTCGGGGGCTGGTCAAACAGGTAGGTCTGCGTCGCGACGGGGGAGGAGATCCACCCGTCCCGCCTTGAGAAAGCCCGCACCACTGTGTTCTGCCAGATCAGCAGGGGTTCTTTGTATATCTCGGAAGCTTCAGTCGGCTCCGTGCCGTCCAGCGTATAATGGACGATGCCGTTATCGGGAACGGCCAGGGACAGGGTAAACGGGGCTGACGCCATCCCTCCGCTCTGTGAAAACCCGACCGGTGGAAGCCTCTGGCTGCAGCCGGAGGAAGGGTTGGGCTTCAGGAAGGTGATGACGTCGAGAAAACGGAAGGCACCCTGGCCCTCGGGTCGCCCGAAGCTAACGTTGGCATGCTGCGTGCCCAGGGACACGCAGTCGATGATGCTGTTCCCGTCGGACAGGATGACGGCGCCGCCAGTTTTATCGATCTTGAACGCATCATTGAAATACTTGCCTTTCTCAGGCCTGGGGGCGGGATCGTCCGTGCAGTACACCACAGCCAGGGTGTTCGCGCGCAGGATCGCGTTTCTGGGAAAGGCCCATTTCTTCAGATCACCCGCGTCATCCGAAAGGTACAGACCGCCCAGCACTACGGGCCTGTCTGTCGGGTTCTGAAGCTCGACCCAGTCATATCTGAGCATGTCGGCGCCGTAGGTTCCGTTGGCGGCCATGACTTCGCTGAGAATGACGCCGCGCTCCTGTGCAATGAGGAACTGGCGGGCTTCCCTCCCGTCCCTGGACATCATCTCATTTTGTTTCCCGGGTGTTGGCAGCCAGGTCTGACGCCAACCTGTTCCTTCCCTTATCAGGCTGACATCCCAGGGCATGTTCTCATAGCTGACCTCGTCCGCCGTTTCGCCTGACGGGGAAGTCAGCGTGATCCGCCCCTGCTCCCTTTTCAATGAAAAACCCAAACCCTCTTCATCCGCCGCAATGACCAGATACCCGCCGGGTGCCAAGGTGCCGCTCAGCTTCCCTCGGTACGGCAAGGCCGCATTGTCGCTCAGACCCCAGCCGTCCAGCGGGAGATCAGTATCCCCGGCATTATACAGCTCGATCCAGTCGCAGGACCGCCCCTCCACCGCGGTCAGACGGTTGGCGGCCATCACCTCATTGATGCGCAGGCTGCCAGACCCTTCTTCGGCCAGGGAGGTTCCCGATATATGGAGCACCAGGAACAGCAGCAGAACGGAAAACATGAAAAGGCCCGGCAAACGCCTTGCTGTCCGTATCCTGATGATGATCATCAACTGACGCCTTTCAATCTCCCCGCGCTGCGCCTCATGCGCACCGGCCGGTAAAAGGCCGGTTACGCTCAGGACGTGAAAACAGGGTCTTGTGGACATCACTTTATCATAAAACCATCCCTTGAGAAAGCCTGGCAGGGTTGCGGCGCGGAAAAGAAAACCGCCCGTCCGGGCGGCTGATGACATAAATGAAGCTCATGATGAACTGCTGTCTGCGATCCCGTCTCCCACATATACGAAGCCTCCGCCGCGCCTGGTCGTAAGAAGCCATCGGCTGAGGCTGACACGCAGCTGACGCCCGTTGTCATAAATGAGCAGTTCAACATTCTTCCCCTTGCCGTCAAGGCCGATGACCGTCACCCAGTGCCAGCTTTCCAGCTGAAGGACGTCCCCGTTGGAAAGGTTGAGGAAGGCCACGGGGCTGTCGGCGGACAGCCCTTGCCGGATGAAGGCCTCCGCCTTTTCCGGGCTTGGTCGCAGGGTTTCCTCCGCCGGGATGTCCAGTGCCTGGCTTTTCATCCCGCTGCCCAGGCTGTCAAGAAAGGCGTCAAGGCCTTTCTGCATCAGGAACGGGGAGTTGAGCCCCATCACCCCGGGAGTGAGGTATTCCCAGCTGCGCTCCATCAGGACGAGAAAGCTGGCCCTGTCAGTGATCTCCATCGGCAGGCTGAGCCTTCCGCTGCGGGAGAGGTAAAGAATCAGATTGGCCCCGGTGCAGGGCCCGCAGCCGGCCTTGCGCTGCCAGAAGCCGCGAAACCAATCCTGATCGCAGCCGAACAGCACGCCCGAGCCGGGGCAGGAGAAGTGCAGGTAATCAGGCCGCAGGAGCATTGACATGGTCGGTCCCTTCCGTGCTTCTCAGCGCGTTCCTTGTAAAAATCCGCCGGCTGAGGACCTCCCTTGCCGACGGATAAAGTATACCCCTATTCATCATATCTGCGGACGGAGTCTATCAATGGATTTCATTCCCGTCCCGGCCGCCTTGCCCGAGGCCTTACGAGGGCAGATGGATCCCCGCTTCCGCCGCGGCTTCCACCAGCGCGTCCAGGGCGGAAACGATCTGCTCTTCCTTGTGCTCGCTCACCACGCAGAAGCGCAGCCTGGCCTTGCCCTTGGGCACGGCGGGGAACACGGCCGGCGGCACGAACACACCCTTGTGGCGCAGCAGGTTTGACAGCAGGAAAGCGTTCTCATCCGAGCCCACCAGGATCGGGATGATGGCGGTGTGCCCGGCCAGGCAGGTGTTCAGATGGCGCTGATGGGCTTCGCGTACGAAGGTGTTGATGTTGCGCTCAAGGGACTGGATGATGGAGGGGTCACGGCGCAGCAGGCGGATGGATTCAAGCGTCCCCGCGGCGAGGGGCGGGGAGATGCCCACGGAGAAAACGAAGCCGGGCAGGTTGTAGCGGAGGTATTCGATGAGGCTGCGCTTGCCCGCGAGGTAGCCCCCGCAGGTGCCCAGCCCCTTGGACAGGGTGCCCATCTTGATGTCGATGTCATCTGGATTCAGGCCGAAGTACTCGTCCACCCCCCCGCCGGTCTTTCCGATGACGCAGGCGGAATGGGCCTCATCCACCATCAGGAAGCAGCCGTATTTCTTCTTCAGTTCCACAAACGCGGGCACGTTGGCGATGTCGCCGTCCATGCTGTAGGCGCCTTCGATGATGATCAGGCATTTCCCGAACTTTCCCCGCTGGGTCTTCAGGATACTTTCCAGCGCCGTATGGTCATTGTGCGGGAAGGGTTTGGCGGCGGCCTGACTGAGCCGGACGCCCTGGTCGATGGAGTTGTGGGCCAGCGCGTCATAGACGATCAGGTCGTCCTTGCCGCAGAAATTGCCCACCAGGGTCACGTTGGTGGCATGCCCGCTGACCAGGACCAGCGCGGCCTCGGCGTGCTTCCACTCGGCGATTTCCCGTTCCAGCTCCTGATAAAGGCTTTTCTCGCCTGCCAGCAGCCGTGAGCCGGAGGCGGAGGTGCCATATTTGTCGATCGCGGCCTTCGCCGCCTCCATCACCTCGGGCCTGCCGGACATGGACACATAGTTGTAGGAGCCGAAGTTGAGCACCTCATGGCCTTCCATGAGGCTGGTGTCCTTCAGCGCGCTGTCGTGCCTGATGAAATAAGGGTTCTCCGCACCCGCGCCCAGCAGCATCCTTTCCCGCTCGGCAAAGGCCAGAAACTCCGGGCTCTCCTCAAAACGGGTGATCGGGACGACCTCGCCCTTCGCTTCGGCCGGTTTTGCCTCCCCGCCGGTGAGGTGGGAGATGATGATCGCGGTGAGGTCGTTGACCGTGGTGCACTGGCTGTACTCCTCCGTCGGGATGAGCACGGAGAAGATCTCCTCCACCTTCAGCGATACGCTCAATACCTGCAGCGAGTCGCCGCCCAGGTCGTTGATGAAATGGGCGTCATCCGCGATCCTGTCCACCGTGGTGTCCAGCGCCTCGGCATACACCTGGCGCACCTGCCGGCGGATCTCATCATGACTTGTCTTTTCCGGAACAGCTTCCTCCACCACGATGGGCTGCGTATCCCCCGGGGGGAGCGCCCCGGACTTCAGGTCCAGGTCGCGGTAGGCGATCTTCATCTCCTCCAGCGATTTTTTCAGCGCCATGCGTTTGACCTTGATGCCGTTGGCCATCTCAAAAGGATCCCGGGTGGCCAGGACGCGGGTGATCTGCTTGAGGACCGGCAGCTTCCGGTTGTTCGCCGCCACCTGGCGCATCAAGCCGGTCAGGAAGGCGTCGTCGCGGTAGCGCTCGCCCACGTTGAGCACGAGGGTGATGTCCTCATAGTCCGGGCGGACGTGGCGGCGGCGTTTGAGTCTGTTCACGCGGCTCGCGCCGGTGTTGCGAAGCCCCAGTACGCAGTACTGCTCCACGCCGTCCATGTTGCCGAAATAATCCTCGATCTCATCCGGGTACACGTTCTCGCCGGACTCGTTGATGATGACGTCCTTGCTGCGGCCCTCGACGTACATCCGCATGCCCTTTTCAAGCCGCACGATGTCCCCGGTGCGGTACCAGCCCTGCCCGTCCAGATCCGGCGGCAGCAGTTTGCCGCCCTTGAGCTGGCCGGTGTGCACGCTGCGCCCCCTGATCAGCATCTCACCGGTGTTGGAGTGCTTTCCGTCCGATTCCACCTTGTATTCCACCGAGGAGAACGGACGGCCGACCGAGCCGGTGGTGCGGGTATGCAGGCGCATCCCAATTTCCGCGGAGGTGATGGCGGTCTCTGTCATGCCAAAGCCGCAGGTGGTGAAATAGCCCAGCGCCGCGATGTTGCGCATGTGTTCCCGCGGGGTGTGGCTGCCGCCCAGGATGACGCAGTTCATGTCCGGGCCCAGCAGCTGGGCGTTGACCGACTTGAACAGCACTTTGCGGGCAAAATCCATTCCAAAGGCAGGGGCGACGTCCTGCAGCGCCAGGCTGAGGCCCTTCATGAGCCTGAATGCCGCCCGCTTCACGGGTTTCTGCTGGGCGACCTTCCGGTTCAGGCCCGTGGAGAGGCTGTTGGCAAGCAGCGGCACCGCGCAGAGAAAGTTCACCCTGAAGCGGCGGATGGTCCCCAGGACGGTCTCCGGCGCGCGGTCCTTGATGAACACGGTCTCATAACCAATGAAATTGCACCACATCACGCAGACCATAAAGCCAAAGACGTGGTGGAAAGGCAGGAAGGCCAGGTTTCGCTGCATGTGGTGGTTGACGATGCGCGGATTGGCCTTGTGCAGGAGGTCTGAATTGAGCACCTGCTCGCAGATGGCGGCCTGGTCATACACGAAGATGCGGCTGGTCGCCGTGCTGCCGGAGGTGCACAGCGCTACCTTGTCGGCCCAGTCTGGGGTAAAGTCGGGGGCTGCGGGTGAAAGGAACAGCGTTTCGGCATCGATCTGGACCACGTCCTTCGGCAGGCTGCGCAGACCCCTGGCGATGACGCCGCAGGCGCCGGCCTCCCGGAGCATGAACTCCGTCATCTCCTCATTCAGCGAGGCGCTGAGCAGCAGGGGATTGTATCCGGCCTGCAGCAGGCCCCAGAACATGGAGAACCACTCCTTGCAGGTGTCCACCTGAAGGCCGACGAACCGCCCGCGGTTCCCCTCGCCCAGGGACTTTCGCAGGGACGCGGCGAAGTCCCCGGACATGCGGCGGAAATCCCCGAAGGTGGCCGATCGCTCCTCATTCCCCTCAAGCCAGTGCGCCGCGATGCGGTCCGCGTTCTCGCAGCTGAGCTCAAATACCTTCCTCAGCGTCATGTCCTTGCGCAGCGCCTCGCAGCGCGCGTTGATATCGGTTGAGAGCACCATGTCCCGTCCTCCCTGCCGCGCCTGCGCGGTCAAACCTTGTAGTGGTCCGCCAGGATCCATTGATTGAGGCGGCCCGGTAAAATGATATGCAGCATCAGTGCGGTTCTTTCTTTCAGCGTCGCGACTTTGAGCCTTGCCGGCAGTCGGTCCCTGCCCATTACCCGCGCCAGTCTGCGGCCGAAGCGGTCCGGGTCCTGGCCCCGCGCCTCATCCCGCGCGATGGTCCTGCTGACCCGCTCCAGGCTCTCCCTGTACAGAGGCGAGACCGACGCGATCCTACCCCGGCATCTTTTGGAGCCGCCCGCGTGATCGCCCGGCTCCACCAGCATCACCTGGATGCCCTGGCCGCGGGTCTCCAGCATCAGGCACTGGCTGAAGCCTTCCAGCGCGTGCTTGGCCGCTACGTAGGCGCCCTGATAGGGGGTGGGCATCAGGCCGTTGAGCGAGGAGAACATCACGATCTTCCCGCCGCCTTTTTCGCGCATCTTCGGCAGCGCCGCCCTGGTGAGCCGTACGGCGCCCAGCAGCACGGTGTCCATCACGGCCATCATTTCCTCCGCCGGGATCTCTTCCGCCGGGCCCAGGGTCAGGATGGCCGCGGCGTTCACCAGCGCGTCCGGCGGCCCTGCCAGGCTGCAGGCACTTGTGCAGAAAGCGTCCACGCTCGCTTCATCCCGCACGTCCAGCGGCAGGGGGAGACCGAAGTCAGCCTCGCCCTCGTCTCCGGTGAAGGAGCGCGCGCCCGCGATGACACGCCAGCCGGACTTCTTCAACGCCTTGGCCGCGGCGTGTCCCAGACCGCTGGAAGCTCCGCTGACCCATACCACCCGGCCCTCCATCTCCACCTCCCGACAGAATTCCCGCACAGTTTATCCCATTCTGTCGATTTTAACAAGACGGGGCGATCCGACTGACCGGCATGCCGGCGGATCAGCCTTGCCCCGCCTTGTTTGACAGCGTTGCCGCCGCCGCCCTATAATACAGCGAATGGAATATACCGATGGTTTGAAAGAGGATAGCGATGAATCATTTTAAGCCGGATTTCAGTCAACTGATGAAGGTGCTGCGCCGCGAGGAGCCGGATCGTCCGGTGAAGTTTGAGCTGTTCATGAACATGCCGCTGTACGAGCAGGTCAACGGGGAGAAACTGCCGGCGGATGATCCGCTGAGCGTTGCGCGCTTCACTGTGAAGGCCTTCCGGAAAATGGGGTACGACTACGCCACCGTGCACGCCTCAGACATCCAGTTTGCTCCGGAAACGGCGATGAAGCACACCCGTTCGCTCAATGACGGGGCGGGCATCGTCGATGAAAAGAGCTTTGAAAACTATCCCTGGCCGGAGCCGGAGGACTATGACAGCTCGTTCCTGCACGACATCAGCCGGGACCTGCCGGACGGTATGAAGCTGATGGTCATGGCGCCCGGCGGCGTGCTGGAGAACGTCATCCAACTCACCGGATATGAGAACCTCTGCATGATGCTCTATGATGATCCGAACTTGGTCGGCAGGATCTTTGACGCGGTGGGCGAGCGGCTCATCCGGTACTACCGCCTGGCGCTTGAGCACGACAGCGTCGGGCTGATCTCCTCCAATGACGACTGGGGCTTTAACTCCCAGACTTTCCTCTCCCCCGACATGATGCGGCGCTATGTTTTCCCCTGGCACCAGAGGATCGTCGACACCGTCCACGCCGCCGGGCGTCCCGTTTTCCTTCACTCCTGCGGCAACCTTGACACGATCATGGATGAGGTCATCGCAATGGGGTATGACGCCAAACACTCCTTTGAGGACAAGATCCTGCCCATCGAACAGGCCTATGAACGCTGGCAGGGCCGCATCGCGCTGCTGGGCGGCCTGGACATGGATTTCCTCTGCACGCATGATGAACAGGCTGTCTACCAACGCACCCTGGCCATGCTTGAGCGGGCAAGGGGCCGCGGGGGATGGGCCGTGGGTACCGGCAACAGCGTGCCGGAGTACCTGCCGCCGGAATCCCTCTTCGCCATGCACCGCGCGGCGGATGATTTCCGTTGATTTTTCATACTAAACTCAATCGAAAACGCTTTGATGATACAGTCTTTTCCGTCTCCGCATTGCCTTTATCATTCGGCGCAGGCTCCGCTATGCCTCGTTTTATCGGCTGAGCGGAGCCATGAAAAATCCTTGTCCCATCTTTGCGGTTACTCATTCGTTTGGTATCAGGTATTTTGATCCGTCAATACGTTTGATTCACAGGGGGGCGACATGGAAAGACAGGGCATCTGCGCGGCCGGCAACCTGATCGTTGATATCACGCACCGGATCGACTGCTATCCCGCGCGGGGGGAATTGACCAGCGTCATCGGCCAGCGCGAAATGACAACGGGCGGGCTGGCCTGCAACGTTTCATTGTCCCTGGCGAAACTGGACGGGCGGATGCCGATCTTTGTCGCCGGCCGGATCGGCAAGGACGCGGAGGGGCGGCTGGTTCTGTCCGCTTTGGCTGAGCACCCGAACATCGACACCGGCGGGGTGCTCGTGAGCCCCGGGGAAACCTCCTACACCCTGGTCCTGAATGATGAAAGCAGCGGAGAGCGAACTTTTTTCACCGCCCGCGGGGTCGGGGCGCAGTTTGACGTGGAGGACGTGGACCTGGACCGGCTTCCCGCCAAGATCTTCCACGCCGGTTACATCCTTCTGCTGGACAGCCTGGACGGAGAGGACCCGGAATACGGCACCCGGATGGCGCGCCTGCTGGCAGAAGCCCGCGGCCGGGGCATGCGCACCTCTGTCGACGTGGTGTCCGAATCCGGCAGCCGCTTCTGCCGCCTGGTTCCGCCCGCGATGAAGTATACCGATTACTGCATCATCAACGAATATGAGGCCCAGCAGGTCACCGGCGTACACCTTAGGGACGCGTCGGGCCGGCTGCTCAGGGAGGGCTTTCCCGAGGCGCTGGAGAGGATCAAGGGCTTCGGCGTGTCGGCCTGGGCCGTCATCCACTGCCCGGAAGGCGCATTCGGCCTTGATGAAAGCGGCACCTTTATCCATTTGCCCAGCCTGAACCTGCCCTCCGGCTATATCCGGGGAAAGACCGGCGCTGGGGATGCCTTCTGCGCCGGGGTGCTCTACGGCGCGCATGAGGACCTGCCCCTTGCGGACGCCCTGCGCCTGGGCACCGCCGCCGCGGCCTGTTCCCTGGGC
>CAUJDI010000070.1 GCA_963169565.1 Bacillota bacterium
CAGGTCGAAGTCATGTTCGCCTTGGAGATCCCGCGGCAGCCCGCTCGTCTTCCCTTGCCTTGCTTCATCTGAGCGCATATAATGATCCCAGGCTGGAAACATGCCTACTGAAGCAAGATAGGACAGGAAATGAAGCTTGAATTCTGCTCGCTCAACAGCGGATCAAACGGCAACGCTACCTTTGCAGCGGCCGGAAAGACCAGGTTGCTGATTGACGCAGGCCTTCCCGGACGAAACATCTCAAAAGCGCTGGAAGCGATCAAGGTCCTTCCCGAAACCATCGACGCCATCCTGGTGACGCATGAGCATTCCGACCATATTCGCGGCGCCGGCGTGCTCAGCCGGAAATACCGCATCCCGATCTACGCCAACGAGGACACCTGGGAGACAAGCGCGATGCGCAGGATCGTGGGAGAGGTCCCCGCAAGCCTCCGGCACGTTTTCCAAAGCGAAGATGAGTTTTACATCGGCGATATCGGTGTGATGTCCAAGCCGATCCCCCATGACGCCGCAGCCCCGGTCAGTTTTCGCCTGTATGCCGGCAGCCGCAGCGCGGCCGTCGCGACAGACATGGGAAGGGTCCCCAGGGACGTGATCCGTTTTCTGGCCGGGAGCGATCTCATCCTGCTGGAGAGCAACCATGACCCGGACATGCTTCTGGCAAACCCGCGTTATCCGGAATCGCTCAAGCAGCGCATCCTGGGCGGCAGGGGGCACCTGAGCAACCAGACCTGCGCCCGGACGCTGATGAAGCTTTTTGAGACAGGCGTCCGAAACGCCCTGCTGGGCCATCTCAGCCAGGACAACAACACGCCGGAGTTGGCGATGCACACGGTGGTTTCAGAGCTCATCAGCCAGGGCCTCAGGCCGGGAGAGGATATCCGACTGGACCTGACCTGGCGCGACCGGATCGGCGGTTATTACACCCTTGAGTAAGAGGACGGCGATCTTTCTCACATTATCGGCGCTCAGCGCGCTGACGGGATGGTTCCTCCCGGATATGCTTGCGGGGGATGCACCTGGATTCTACTTCAGCAACCTGCTGATCGCACTGCAGGAAGTCCTGCTGCTCGGCGTGCCAGCGGCACTGATACTGTTCAGGAGCGCGCAGTCCTCAGCAAAGGCAAGGGCCCTGTTTCAAAAACCGGCCGCCCTGCAGACAGGGCTGGCGATGCTTTCCGCAGTCTCCTTTACGATGGCGGGCCTGCTCATTACTCTGATCGCCTACCTGTTCCTGCAGCAGATCGGCATCACACCCGCGCAGCCCTCCACGATCAACCCGCAGAACGCGGGGGAACTTGCGTTTTCAGCCCTGTGCGCCGCGGTCATTCCGGCGCTGTGCGAGGAACTGCTGTTCCGCGGCCTTCTTCAGGGAGCCATCAGCCGCCGCCTGGGAGACCGCGCTGCGGTATGGCTGACAAGCCTGCTGTTTGCCCTGATGCATTTCACTCTGCTGGGCTTTCCCGTACTGCTTGTCATCGGCCTGCTCCTGTCAAGGCTCATGGTGACCGGGAAGACCCTTCTGCTGACAATGGTGTTCCATGCGATGTACAACTTCTCCGTTCTGTCGATCAACTATACCGGCGCGGCGCCGGGATTCGGCGTGATGCTGCTGTGCGCCGCGGTTTTCTGGCTGACATCAAGATACCTGTTCAAGGAGGCTTCCAATGAAGTTTAGCATCATCGGCTGCGATGGTTCCTATCCCGCCCCGGGCGGTGCCTGTTCCGGTTACCTGGTGGAAGAAGGCCGGGACGCTCTGCAGCTGGACCTTGGATGCGGGGTCCTGCCCCGCCTGATGACGAGGAAGGATCCCGCGGACCTGAGCGCCGTCATCATCACCCATTGGCATTTTGACCATGTCAGCGACATGCTGGCGCTGAAGTACTGTCTGATGCTGAACGGCCGCAGTTTAAAGGTGCTGGCGCCTCCGCAGACGCACCCCCTGCGAGAGATGCTTTCAGGGAATGAGTTCCAGTTTGAGGATATTTCGAAGCCCTCCGTGATCGCGGGTTTCAGCGTCACCGCTCTGCCGGTCATCCACCCCATCCCCGCGTATGCCGTCAGGATCCAGCGGGACGGACGCTCGCTCGTGTACACAGGCGACGCGGCGGGGGGCGAGGGGCTGGAGGCGTTTTGCCGAGGAGCGGACCTTTTGATCTGCGACGCGTCCTTCACCAAAGCGCAGTGGAAGGAGGGGCTGCCCCACTTCAGCGCCGCACAGGCGGGCGCCCTCGCCCGCGCGTCCGGAACCGGACAGCTCATCCTGACGCACTGTCAGCCCGGCAGGGACCAAGCCCTGCTCACACAGGAAGCAAAGGAAGTCTTCCCGGACAGCATCCCCGCCCAGCCAGGACTCACCATCCGGTTATGAAAGACAGGTCCTTCCATAGGCAGCGGCCCTTGCCCATCCTTGCGGCGGGGTATGCGCTGGGCGTCATTACAGGCACGCAGTGGAAGGATTTTTCACCTCTTCTCCCCATTGCCGGCATGATTGCCGCTCTGGCTGCCCTGATCCTGCTTCGCGGGCATGGATCGATGAGGTTCCTTTCCGTCGCTTTTGCCTTCATGTTTCTGGGCATCCTGCTGGCTGGCAACGCCGCTCACCCATCCTTGCCCGAGGAAGGCGTCTATCAGGTCACCGCGCGGGTCAGCGGGGAAAGCGAACGACGGGAGTCAGACGGGCGGGTCACCGCGCTGCTGAAGGATGTGACCCTGGCGGGAGAGGACGGCGTCGGGCACCGGATCGGCAGCGCGCACTGGACTTATTACCCTTCCGAAGAAAGCCCGCTGCCACTTGACGGGCAGAAGGCAAGCTTCACAGGCAGCCTTTACCATCCTCAGGGCCAGGTCAATCCATACGGGTTTGATTTCCGCATGTTTCTGCTGCAGCGCGGCGTTGCCGCCGGGATCTCCGGCGCGCGGGACCTGTCCTTTTCCCCCGCGGAGTCGTCCGCGCCACAAAGCCCCTGGCTCCGGATGAGGCAGGGGATCGCGGCGCGGCTGGACAGCCTGTTTCAAGATGGCAGCGGCCTGGCCAAAGCGCTGCTCCTGGGGGTACGGGAAGGTCTAAGTGAAAAGACGGTCGCTGACTTCAGGGATGCCGGGATCGCCCACGTCCTGGCGGTCTCAGGCCTGCACGTCAGCCTGCTGATGGCCGTGGTCTTCCTCTTCCTGCGTCTGCTCAGGCTGCCGCCAGCCGCAGTGTTCGGCCTGATCGCTGCGTTCCTCGCCATTTACTGCCGCTTGCTGGACTTTGCCCCGTCCGTTGTCAGGGCATCCGTCCTGACCCTGCTGATCCTGTTGGGAAGGGTCCTGCGCAGGCGCGCCGATCCGCTGACCGGCCTTTCCTTCGCCTTCCTGCTGATCCTTTTGTTCAGGCCCCTCGACCTGTTCAATGTCGGGTTCCAGCTGTCCTTCCTTGCAGTCCTGGGCATCATCACCCTGGGCGACCGGTTGAACTTCCAGGCAGGACGCAGTGGGCGTTTTGAGCGGCTCCCGCGGCCGGTCAAAGGGATCATCCAGTCCTATTTCGTCACCGTCTCCGCCAGCGCGATGACAGCGCTGCCGCTCCTTAACACCTTTCACCGCCTGTCCCCCATCGGCCTGATCATCAGCCCGCCTGCCGTATCCATGATCGGACTGCTGATGGCGGGGTACATCTTCCCGCTTTTGGTTTCCCTGGTCAGTATGCCGGCGGCGCAATTCCTTTCCTGGCCAACGCTTATGCTGTCCCGCGCCTATGGGTCCGGAATCGGCTCCGCGGCGGGCCTTCCGGGGGCTGTGCTGACCCTCCCTTCCCTTCCGGTTTTTCCGGCCATGGTCCTCTTTGCCCTGATGATGCTGCTGACGCGCTATGTCAGGCTGAAAAGGACGGCAAGGACCCTCGGGATCATTGGAGCCACGCTGATCCTTTCGCTCTCCTTTCTGCCCAAAAAACAGGACGCGGTCCGCTACGTCCAGCTCAGCGCCGGCAACGCCGACAGCGCGGTCATCTTCGACGGGCCGGCCACCTGGGCCATCGACACGGGCGAGCATGGCGGCGACCTCGCCAGCCTCCTGCTCAGTCAGGGGCGGACCCTGGACAGACTGTTCCTCACACACCTGCATGGGGATCATGCGGGCGGGCTGAGGCAGCTGCTGGACAATCGCGTCGTTATCAGGGAGGTCCTTTTGCCTTATGGCGCTGAAATGGCTGAACTGACAGACAGCAGCCTGCTTCTGCTGAGGGAGGCACAGGCTGCCGGGATCCGGGTTACGGCGCTTGCCGCCGGGGACACCCTGTCCTCGGAAAGGGTCAGCGCCGAAGTGTTCTGGCCGGTCCGCGGGGCGCTGTACCCAGGCCTGGAACCCAACAAAGGGTCGCTGGTCATGCGGCTGGACCTTGACGGAGTAAGCCTTCTGTCCAGCGGGGACATCGGTTCGGACTACGCGAAATACGCAATGAGGCCAGCACAGGTGCTCAAGGTCCCCCATCACGGCTCCAATGCCGACAACAAGATCGGGATGCTTGGCACGGTTTCTCCGCAGCTGGCCCTGATATCGGCCGCCGGCAAGCAGCCGGATCGGTATAAGGCCGCCCTGGAAAGGCTTGATGGGATCGGGGCGGCCATATTGGTGACAGGGGAGCGCGGAGCGGTGACCCTGCGTGTCACGGACGGAAAACTGGAAATGACCGCTTTTCTCAAAGGGGAGGAGTAATTGGATTATCAAAGCTTTTACAGCGGGATCAAACGGGGCGAGATCAACCGGATGTACCTGTTTGAGGGCGAGGAGGAGTACGGCAAGGATAGCGCGCTGAAGGCGCTGCGCGCAGCGTTGCTGAAGGGACCGATGGCCCTCATGAATGAAAGCGTCCTCATCAACCCCGGCGAGAGCGAACTGATCGCCGCCTGCGAAACGCTTCCGGTCCTGCAGGAGCGCCGGCTCGTCCTGGTCAAGGAGTGTTCCTGTCTCCTTGGCCGCGGGAACGAGAGCGACGGGGAAGAGCCAAAAGCCGCTCCCGACCGAGCGAACGCCGACGGGCTGACAGGGTACATGGACCGGCTGCCGGAACATGTCTGCCTGGTGTTCTTCATCAGGGGGAAGGCCGCGGGAACCAGGAAACTGTATAAAAAGATCCGGGATATGGGCGGGGTCGTGGCTTTTGAGCAGCTCGACCAGGAGATGCTCATCAAATGGATCGCAAGGGAACTGAAAGAGTACGGCAAGCAGATCGCCCGGCAGACGGCGGAGCAGCTGATTTTTGCCTGCGGGAAAGAAATGATGCCCCTCAAGGGTGAAATCGCGAAACTCGCGGCCCACGCCGGAGACCGCGGGACCATCACACCGGAAGACATCCACGCCGTGGCGACGCTGAGCGCGGAATACAGGGTCTTTGACCTGGCGGAAAAAGTCGCCGATGGACAGGCGAAGCAGGTGATGGCGATGCTCAAGAACATGCTGGAGGGAGGAGAGCAGCGGCTGATGCTGCTCTCCCTGCTGCAGCGGCATTACCGGCAGATGCTCATCGCCCGCATCCTGCTTGATGAAGGGCAAACCCATTTTTCAGCGGCAGTGCAGCTTGGCATCCCGGGCTTCGCATCCCGGCGGCTGTGCAGCTCCGCTGCAGCTTATGATGTTCATGCGCTGCAGCGCGCTTACCGGACATGCATCCGGCAGGAGTACCTCATTAAAAGCGGACGAATCAGCGAGGAAGGCTCACTGGAAGGGCTGATCCTGTCGCTTCTCCAACTGCGGAACAAGGGGGAAACCAGCGCCTGATGATCGATCACAGCGTCCTTGACCGCCTTGGGATCTCCCTTGACACGCTGGCCCGGGAGCGTCTTGACGCCTTTCATCGGCTGCTGACCGAACGCAACCGGGAGATGGACCTGACGAATGTGCCGGAGGAGGAGATGACCCTGCGGCACTACGCGGACTGCCTCCTGCCGCTCAGGCTCGGGCTTTTGCCTTATGAAGGGCTGGCCATCGACGTGGGGAGCGGTGCGGGTTTCCCGGGTCTCCCTCTGGCCATCGCCAGTCAAAATCTACAAATCACCCTGCTGGAAGCCAAGGGGAAGCGGTGCGATTTCCTGAATGAAGTGGTGACTTCGCTTGGGCTGCCCAACGTCCGGGTCCTGCCCGGCCGGGCGGAAGACACGGCGGTGCCGCCGGAGAGAGAGCAGTATGACCTGGCATTCGCGCGCGCGGTAGCGCCTCTGAACGTACTGGCGGAGTATCTGCTGCCCTTCCTAAGGATGGGCGGCCTGGCGATGTGCTGGAAGGGCCCTGCCGTACAGGGGGAACTGGCAGCCGCCGGAGCCGCCGCGCGTGAGCTGGGCGGTGAGCTGGGAGAGCTCAGGGACCTGGGCATTCCGGGGCGGAGTAGCCTGATTCAGCTGATCTACAAGCGGAGCCCAACTTCAGTAAAATACCCGCGCAAGGCGGGGATACCGGAAAAAAAGCCACTTGGGCGGCTTAAACCCTGAAAGCGTACATCCCAAGGGCAGCCGCGACAGCCAGGTTGAGGGAATCAACCTCCACTGTCTGTTCGATCCTCACCGGGCTTCCCAGATGGGCGAAGGACGGAGAAAGACCGCTGCCCTCATTGCCGAAGATCAGGCTGAACGGGGGCTGTTTTTTTTGCGCGGCCTCAGACATGGGGAGCGACCCGTCCAGCATGAAAGGGTACAGCGCATGGCGGGGGTACTCCTTCCGGTACTGTTCAAAACTGTCATACTCGGAAAGTCTCAGCGAGAAAACCGCGCCCATGCCGGCCCGGACGACCCGGGGCTCAAAGGGGTCGGCACAGGGGCGAACCAGCGCGATGCTCCTATAACCCAGCCCCAGCGCGGTGCGAAGGATGGTGCCCAGGTTGCCCGCGTCCATAGGGTTCACAAGGACCAGGTGGTTGCTTTCCGGTTCAGGACGCAGCGGTGTTTTCCGGAAAACGGCCGCGGCGAAGCAATTGTCCTTGCCGGAGAGGCGGCGCAAAGCGCGGTCGGCCTCCTCGGTACGGATCTTCAGCCTGTCGCACAGGGCAATGAGGTTCTCAGCGCCCTCCCCCGTCCCCAGGCTGCTGTGCAGCAGGACTCGGCTCACTTGGTCGGGCGCTTTCCTGAGCGCCTCCATGGCGGGAAACAACCCGAGGGCATAGGATATCGGCTTTTCACGGCTGTACGGCTCAAGCGTCGGCATTTACTTCTCCCTCAGGCCTGATCCGGTTCTCTCAGGAGCTTCTGCAGGTCAGTCAGCAAAGCCAGCGAGGTCCGCTTCCCGTCGCGGCCGATCTGATTCACCGGACCCGCGCAGGACGGGCACCCGTTTTCACATCCGCATTGTTTGACGACTTCAGCGGCATGCTCGATCAGGATCCTGCGCATCAGGAATGCCTTCTCGCTCAGCCCGATCCCGCCCGGGCAATTGTCGTACAGGATCAGGGTAGGCTTGTCGGTGAACGGGCACCTGACCTGGTAGCTGACCGCCAGGTCGCGCGGAGAACACATCAGGTAGAAAGGTGCGACGATCCTCAGCAGGTTGGAAATGCCCATCATGCCGTTCTGGAGGCTGTCGTTGCTGAAGCCGGAAGCGATCTTGTCCGGCAGCGTCAGCCACGCCGCAGTGGTATGCATGTCCGTCTCCGGCAGTCTGACAGGCCCGTAGCCCAGGGATTCGCCGGTGTCA